>JBBRMA010000001.1:0-410885 GCA_038231075.1 Myxococcales bacterium
AGGGCAACCCGCTCGGCCGATTCGCTGCGCATCGCCGCGTCTCTCCTCGTTGCCGTACAGAAAGTACGGCGCCTCGTCGTTCCTTGCGCTGCTTGCGACTCGACCGTTCTCCTCGGTCCTTCAACCCGATCGGTGCTCTAGGTGGCCGGGGGCGCGGCGGGCGCGGTCCGCTTGCGGCTGAGTTGGTAGAGCCCATAAGCGATCAGCGCCAGCGCGGCATATTGGGCGGGAGTCAGGCCGAGATAGCGCGCGTCGGCGTAGGCGACGTCGCGGGCTCTAAAGAAATCAAAGGTGAAGCGGCCGGCGCCGTAGAGCAGCGCCAGCAGCGCCAGCAGCTTGCCGGTCAGCTCGTGCCGGTGCGCGAGCAGCGTCAAGAAAGCCGCGATGGCAAAGAGCCAGAGGGCGTCGATGAGACCCATGTCGAGGCGCGGGCCGCCGGGGAAGTTCACTGCCAGCAAGGAGGTCGAGCGCACGCCTGGGTGGTCGTGCACCGCGAAGCAGCCGAGCCGCGCGATGCCCCAGCCGGTCGAGACCGAGAGCGCGAACGAATCCGCGTAGAGGGCGAAAGCGACCTTGCGCCTGCGAAAGAAGACGGCAGCGGCCAGCACGCCCCCGAGGGCGCCGCCGGTGGACGACAGGCCGTCCCAGACGCGGAAGATCTGCAGCGCGCCGTGCTCGCGCAGCTCTTCCGGGTGATAGAAGAACAGGTGCACGAGGTGGCCGACGACGACGCCGCCGATCACTCCCCAGACGGCGAAGTCAGTGACGGGCCGGTCGTCGAGGCCGCGACGCCGGGCGGAGCGGGCGAGCAGCACGGCGGCCGTATAGACCCCGATTGCGGTCAATACGCCGAATGGCTGGATATCGATCGGCCCGAGGTGCAGCGTGGGGAATTCGAAGTAGGGAATCATCGCAGAGCATCTGTACCTTTGCGTGGGGCCGCCGCCAAGGACTACAGTCGAGGCAGACCAAAGATCGACCGGAGTCCCCATGTCAGAGAGCATTGGACGGCGCGACTTGCTCGGCGCCTTTGTCAAAGGCGGCGTCGCGGCCGCGGCCGCAGCGGCGCTGCCCGCCTGGGCAGACGCCAGCGGCGGGGATGATTCCTTCGATTACATCGTCGTCGGCTCCGGCGCGGGCGGCGGACCGGTGGCGGCCAACCTCGTCAAGGCCGGCTTTCGCGTCCTCCTGCTCGAGGCCGGCGGCATGGCGCCCTCGCGCAACTACTCGGTGCCCGTGTTCCACGGCATGTCCACCGAGGATCCATTGATGGCGTGGAACTTCTACGTCAATCACTACGCGGGCGCGGCGCAGGCGGCCAAGGATTCGAAGCTGGTGCGGGGCAAGGGCGTCCTCTATCCGCGCGCCGGCACGCTCGGCGGCTGCACCGCGCACAACGCGATGATCACGCTCTATCCGGACAACAGCGACTTCGACAACATCGCGCGCCTGACCGGCGACAACTCGTGGAACGGCACGGCGATGCGCGCCTTCTACCAGCGCGTCGAGCGCGAGAAGTTCGAGAGCAAGGGGCTGGCCCAGGCCTCGAGCCGCCAGGAGGGGACCAACGGCTGGCTGACAACGGAGCAGACCAGCCCGGCGATTCTACTCAAGGACGCAAAGCTCCTCGAATTGGTGGTCGCGGCCGCCCGGCAGGAGGGGCTGGGACGCGAACTGTTCGAGAAGCTGGTCAACGAGCGGGTCAATACCCATCTCGATCCCAATGAATGGGCTTATGTGCAACACAAGAACGACGGGCTCTTCAACATCCCCAAGGCCACCGACGGCGGCAAGCGCAACGGCACGCGCGAGTTGATCCTGCGCACCATGCAGAAGTATCCGGGCAAGCTGGTCCTGCGCACCGACTCATTGGCGACCAAAGTGCTCTTCGCGCCCGGCACGACCCGCGTGATTGGCATTGAGTACCGCACCGGCAAGCACCAATATCGCGCCGATCCAAATGCCTCGCTGGCGGCGGCCAATACCTCGGTCAAGCGGCGCGCGATGGCCACCCGCGAAGTGATCCTCTCGGGCGGCGCGTTCAATAGCCCGCAGCTGCTCATGCTCTCGGGGATCGGCGCGCGCGCGGAGCTCGAGCACTTGAAGATCCCCGTCGTCGTCGATCTGGCCGGCGTCGGCAAGAACCTGCAGGACCGCTACGAGGTTGGCGTCGCCTCGCGGCTGCGCAGTCCGGTCAAGCTCTTGCAAGACTGCACCTGGGGCGCGGCCGGAGATCCGTGCCTCGCGGCCTATGACAAGTCTGCTGCGGGCCACGTCTATGCTTCCAATGGCGTGGTGATCGCGCTCATCAAGCGCTCGAAGAAGGACAAGCCGGACCCTGATCTGGTGCTCTTTGGCGTGCCCGGGTATTTCACCGGATACTCACCCGGCTGGTCCAAGCGCGCGCTGCAGAAGGATACCTTTACCTGGCTGCTCTTGAAGGGCCACACGCGCAACACCGCGGGCTCGGTGGCGCTGCGCTCGGCCGACCCGCTCGACACGCCGGTGATCAACTTCCGCTACTTCGACGAGGGCAACGACGCCTCGAGGGACGACCTCGAGTCGGTGCTGGCCGGCGTCAAGATCGCGCGCGGCATCAACAGCCACCTCGAGGCCAAGGCGGCCATCAAGAAGGAAGAGGTGCCCGGGCCGGCGTACCAGACCGACGACCAGCTGCGGAACTTCATCAAGAACGAGGCCTGGGGGCACCATGCCTCCTGCACCAACAAGATGGGTCCGCGGCAGGACCCGACCGCCGTGGTGGACAGCAAGTTCCGCGTGCACGGCACCCAGGGCTTGCGCGTGGTGGACGCCTCGGTGTTCCCCAAGATCCCGGGCCTGTTCATCGTCGTGCCGACCTATATGGTCGCCGAGAAGGCCAGCGACGATATCGTGGCCGACGCCCGGGTCTCAGGGGGAATTCGAGCCACCGGCGGGTGATTTCACCGTCGGTCAAATAGACGGTGCGAGCTTGCGCGCATTGGCGCAGGCTTGAGTCATGCGCATCGCCTTGGTTCCCTGCCTCGTCGCCTTGCTGCTCTCCGCTTGCCGGGCGCCGGCTCCGGCGCACGACGCGCTGGCGACGCCCGCGCCGGCGGTGCTGCCCGCGGGCGTCAGCAGCTGCGCCGTGCTGGATGAAGTGAACGGCGCGCAGCGCTGCCGCGTCTTTGACACGCGCGCCAAGGCGTTTCTTCCCACTGACTCCTTTACTGCGCGGGTCTATCGCTATGACCGCTGGCTCGACCTCTACAACACGGTCGAGAAGCAGGTGGTGGTGCGCAACCTGAACCAGGCGATGCAGCCCGGCGACCCCGAGTCGCATTGGTCCGACGAGAAGTACATCAACTATTGGGATGACTTCGGCGACTCCGCGGGAATGGGAGAGATGGCGCAGATCTCGGCCGCCTTTCGCTATGCCGTCACGGGGATCGAGGCTGATTACCAACGCCTGGAGAGCTATATCCGGGGCGCGGTCGGCCAGTTCGATGCCACCGGAGTCGATGGATACCTGGCGCGCTTCCGCTACGCGGGGGTGGCGGCGGGAACGCCCATCCTCAACGGACACGCCATGGGCGTGCGCGCCAATGACGTGAACAATGCCTTCGATATCCCGGCTTCACAGCTTCCCTTGATGCCGTCCTATTTCAAGGACGGCCTCGAGATCGGCGGCGCGCACGTCGATGTGCAGCCGACCTGGGCCGGCCACCCGAGCATCGACTCCTACTCAGGCCCGATGCACGCCTGGCCCATCGCCTTCAGCTTGATTCGCGACCCCGCGTTGAAGGCGCGCATGGCGGTCCACTTTGGCTGCTTCTTGAAGCGGCTGCGCATCTTCAAGATCATCAACCTATCAAAGAACGCAGCGCTGCAGGCCGAGGTCGCGAAGTATCTGACGACGGGCGTCTTGCACCTGGATGCGGATGATCCCGATCTCACCAAGACCGATCAAGTCTGGGCATTTTATCTACCGCAACTCAACAAGACGAACGTTGCCGACTATCCGCGCCAGTGCCCGGCGCAGCTGGCGCAGGACGCCACGGCCGACGAGACGGTGGACGTGACCGTGGTCGGCTGGGAGGCGAAGCTGCTCACCTTCTTCAGCCGGAGCTTGAGCGGGACCGATCGGCCCGATTCGATGGACTTCGCCTATTTCGTCAGCGTCCGCGCCGGCGACGCGATCATGCTGCAGGCCTATGCGCTCGCCGCCTATCGGCTCACCGGCGACGCCGCCTATCTGCGCTGGCGCGATCAAGTCGTCATCGGCAAAGGCAATGCGAAGGAGGTCGGCCGCACCACCGGTGCCTTCATTCCGCCCAAGTTCTGCCGCAGCTACTATCGGACTCCGGGCGTCTATGCGGCCCACTTCAGCCGCCTGCTCACCGACGGCGACCCGGACTCGCACGCCTTCGCGGTCGATCTCTGGCGCCGCAAGTTCGCCGGCAAGGAGCTGGCGGGCCTTGGCGACCCTCGCTTCGAGGTGATGTTCGCGGCCGCGCTCTCCGAGCGGACGCCTGGCGTCGTCGACGCGCTCGCGCAGCTGGCGGCCTTTGGCGGCACCGCGGAGCTGCTCGACGATCCGCGGCGCAACTACAGCTCGGACGCGACGCTGAGTCCGCCGCCGGGCATCACCATCGCGCCCTCCTCGGACGCGGACATCAAGCTCTGCACCGCGCCCATCACGGTGCTCGGCGTGACCATTCCCACCGGCGACCCGACCGACGTCAGCGAGCTGTTCGCCGACCACTCGCTGCCCCTGATGCGCCGTCCGCCGGACAACTGGCAATGGGAGAAAGATCCCTACCGGGCCGTCCGCAAGCCCGGCGACGCGGGCCGCCAGCAATATGCCGGCCTTGATTTGACTGAACCCTATTGGATCGCGCGCTACTTCAAGCTGCTGCCCGACGCGCACGCGGTGCTGGCTTGGGGGCCGAACGAGTGACGCGGTAGATTGGAACAATGCGCTCCCCGCTGCTCGCGCTCTGCCTGGTCGGCGCCGCCTGCGCCAAGAGCGCCACGCCGCCGGCGCAGACGGTCACCGAGCTGCTCGACCAGCTCTCGGCCGCAGGGTCAATCAACGCCTCGGTGCTGGTGGCGCGCGGCGGCAGCGTCCTCGTGAGCAAGGGATATGGATATGCAGACGGCTCGCTCGGCACGCCCAACACTCCGCAGACACGCTTTCGCATCGGGTCGAACACCAAGCAGTTCACCGCCGCCGCCATCCTCATGCTGGCCGATCAAGGCAAGCTCTCACTGCACGATCCTATCTGCAGCTATCTGGACGCCTGCCCGGCGGCCTGGCAGCCGCTCACCATCCACCAGCTGCTGACGCACAGCTCGGGGATCCCAAACTATACCGACTTCGACAATTTCCCCGGCTTGATTGGAACCGCGGTCAGCGTCCAAGCGCTGATCGACCGCTTCAAGCCGTCGCCGCTCGCCTTCGCCCCGGGCGCCGAGTGGCTCTACAGCAACTCAGGCTATGTCGTGCTCGGCGCCATCGTCGAGAAGGTCTCGGGCGTGGCCTATGCTGGGTTCCTCGCGCAAAACATCTTTGCGCCGCTTGGAATGAAAGACACCGGATATGACAGCAATGACCCGCCCGTGAGCACGCACGCGACCGGGTACCTGAGCCCGGGCGTGAAGCCGGTCTTCCTCGATATGTCCGAGTTCTATTCGGCCGGCGCGCTCTATTCCACCGTCGAGGACCTCTATGCCTGGGACACCGCGCTGCTGTCGGGCAAGGTCCTCTCGCCCGCGTCCTATCAAGCGATGATATCCCCGCAGGTCCCTTGCCCGACCAGCGGCTGCGCGATGGGCGGCGACCTCGGCTACGGCTATGGCTGGTTCATTGCCCGTGAGTCGTCCCGAACCTATGTTTATCATTGGGGACGGATCGACGGATTCGTCTCCTCCAATGGCTTCTATCCGAAAGACGACGTGATCGTGGTGGTGCTCAGCAACCTCGAGACGACCGACGCCTTCGGCATCGGCACCAGGCTCGGCGAGCTCGCCCTTCCGCATTGAGTCGTTGCGTCTGCTTCAGTTGGTGAACTGCGTCTGCGCCGGCACGCCGCTGTTGCGAAAGAAGTCGGCCATGCCATCGGAGACGGCGAGCGTGCGGGCGAGCTTTGCGGCCGCGGCGGCCTGCTCCTCGGCGGAGGGCCAGGGCACCTCGGCCTGATCGACGAAGAAGCCGTCGGTGCGCAAGGTGGCCACGGTGGCGCCCGCGTCCAAGGTGACCGTGACCTCGAGATCGCCGCGGTACGGCGCGTGCGGCACCACCGTGAAGCCCTCGTCGGTCAGCGCCTTGACCACCGCCAGGCGCCAGGAGCCGGCCTCTTCGCCGCGCGCGGCGGCCTGAACCCGGGCGGCGGGCGCGACGCTGACCAGCCTTGCGCCAAGCTCGGTCCGCGAGAGCGGTTTTTCCGCGGCCACCGAGTGGAAGTGGAACCCGGCGCAGTGCAGCGCCAGGGCGAGCGACGCGAGGGCGACCGGCCTCCTCATGACGGCTCCTTGGGCAAAGGACTTCTCACCGAGAGAGAAAAGTATGCACCGGCCGCGGGCCGCCCGCCGCTGGATTGCGCGCGCGCAAATAGGAGCCGGCGGAGTCCACGGCAGGGCGCGTCAGCGCGCGATGCCACTCGCGGAGACTCGATTCGCGCAAGTGGCCCGTCGCTTGCTCTAGACGAGCGCAATGGTCTCCCTCGTCGCCTCCCTCGTCCTCGCCTGCGCTGCCCACGGCGCGGCCCCGTCGGCCCCTTGCACCGGGTCGGCGTCGGCGTCGGCGAGCCACCTCGCCACCCGCGCCGTCCGCGCGCCTGCCTTCGGCCGCTCGGTGGAAGCAGCGGTTCCGCAAGTGGGCGAGCTCAAGGGCGAGGTCCACTTGCGCGTCGAGGCCCTCATGCGCGGGGTGGCGCTGATCGACCGGGACCCTGGCTCGGCGGCGCTCAGCCCGACGTTCCAGCTGCGGCCCGGCTTCCACAACGGCCCCGTGGCGCTCTTCGACCTGCGCTTCTGATCCCAGCTTTCGCCTCGGCGCCGCTCTCGTTGATCTGACCGATGGTGCGCCCTGGGCGCCCCTGTCACGCTCACGCCGTGAAAATTGTCCTTTGCCTCGCTGCCGCCCTGGTGCTCGCTTCCGCGTGCCACAAGGACGGCACCCAGAGCCTGTCCTCGTCCGCGAGCGCGCCCGCGCAGCTCGCCTTCGACGACACCCGGGTTGGCGATCACCAGAGCCTCGCGCTCACCGTCCGCAACGACTCCATCGCGGCCATCGATCTGCTCAACCTCGACGTCGCGGCGCCCTTCTCAGTGGCCGGCGCGTCCACCACCATCCCGGCGTCGGGCAGCGCGACGCTGATGGTGGTCTTCGCGCCGCAGCTGGGGCAGGCGTTCGACCAGCCCCTCACGCTCCACCTCGACGCGACCGACACGCCGACCTTGACGGTGCGCCTGACCGGCAAGGGCCTCGCCTCGACCCCGGCCCTCTGCACCGCGGCCAACTGCGGCGCCGGCCACGCCTGCTGCGGCGACGCGTGCGTCGATACCCAAGGCGACCCGACACACTGCGGCGGCTGCAGCACGGCCTGCGCCCCCGGACAGAGCTGCAGCAGCGGCGTCTGCACGACCCCCACGCCGCCCGGCTGCAGCGCGGCCACGTGCGGCGCCGCGGGCCACGCTTGCTGCGGCGGCGCGTGCGTCGAGACGCAGACCAACCCCGCCCACTGCGGCGGCTGCGGCGCGTGCGCGCCCGGCCAGACCTGCGCCGGCGGGGTCTGCTCGACGCCGACGGCGACCGCCTGCGACGACCTGACGGCGCCCTGTCCGGGCGGGCAGAAGTGCTGCGGCCACGCCTGCGTCGCGGTGGGCCCGTCGAACCTCTGCCCCTGTACGGGGCCCGGAGGGTCCACCACCTTCGACCCCGGAACGATCATCATCCCGATGGACGCCTGCTACCAGCGCGGCGCCGACGTCACCACGCTGCCCTCGTACTGCAACGCCAACGCAAAGGCGACGGCCGATGACTCGCCGCTCAAGGCCTATGGCCTCGTCTTCTTCCTCCTGCGCCACCAGGTCACCGTCTACATGGCCATCAATCCGGCCAAGCCCAGCATCGACGCGGTGGACCTGACGCTCGACTCGTTCCTCATCCGCTCGGCGCCGGTGCAGCGCTACGACTGGGCGAGCGCCAAGGCCGTGCCGCTCAACGACCTGTCCATCGGCAGCGTCCAGTACCGCGGCGGGCCATTCATCATCGATGCCTCGCAGCACGACCGCGTGCTGAAGCTGTTCGCCACCGATCCTGACTTCGCCCAGTTTCGCAGCGCCGCCAAAGTCACCGTGCACGTCGCGGGCAAGGCGTTCTCGACGGCGGTCGCCAAGTCGATCAGCGCGGTGCCCTCGCGCGTGGCGCTGCTGGTGCCGGCCGGCGACTCGAGCCCGACCGACATCCTCGTCCGCTACCTCGACTCCGCCGGGCTCAACTTTCCGGGGGCTGGCGGCACGCCCGGGGTGCCGGGCCTGATCTACGACCAGCTGAAAGAGGCCGACTTCCTGCCCGACTACGCGCACAGCAAGCTCAAGTCCGGCGGCTACAAGCTGCTCTGGTCGCCCCACTGGGAAGGCGGCACGGCCAGCACGCCGGCACAGCTGGCGACCATCGCCGCGCACGTCGCCGCGGGCAACGACCTGTTCGCCGAGTGCGCCGCCATCGGCACCCTCGAGGGCCTCGCGGGCGACTTCGGCGGCGGCGGCGGCCACCCGCTCGGCTCCGACGGAACGCGCTTCATGACCTCGAAGGGGATGGCCGGCAACGCGCTCTCGGTCGGCAACAACGGGTTCACCGGGCCCTTCGTCAACAGCGGCCTCGGGAGCCCCTTCGCGCAGCGGGGCGACTTCTCCTTCGCCGGCTTCCGCGGCGCCATCACCGACTTCCAGCCCGACTCCAGCACGGGCTCCGCGTACTATTCGGACGTGGTGCGCTACATCAGCGCCAGCGACTTCTTCGGCAACCCGACCGACCTCTTCGCCTCGGTCGATCTGCACGCCGCGGGCAAGGGCACCGTCGTCTACCTGGCCGGCCACGACTACTCGTACGGCGGCGGCAACGACGGCACCCCCGGCGTCACCGCCGGTTCGCGGCTGGTGCTCAACACGCTCTTTTCGCTCGGCACCAACAACATCTGCCAGCCCTGAGCCTCGCGCAGGGCCGGCAGGAGTCACCGCGGGCTACGGCGCGGGCTGCGTGAGCGTCGCCTGTTGCAGCACGACCTGGGTCTGCGAGAGCGCCCGGCCGTTCATGGTCGCGCCGGTGAGCAGCTTGATGTCGGTCTTGGCGATGACGATTCCCTCGAGGTGCGCGCCCGCGCCGAAGGTCGCCGTGCCCGCCACCTGCCAGAAGATGTTCTTCGCCTGCGCGTTGCCGCTCAGGATCACGTGCTTGGCGGCGCTGACCGTCAGGTCGCCCGAGGTCTGCAGGATCCAGACATCGTTGGCGCCGCCCGAGAAGGTGACGTCGCTCGGGACGGTGATGGTGCTGGTCCACTTGTAGAGACCGGCCTGCAACGTCAGCCCGCCGATGTTGCCGGCGCCAAGCTCGAGGTAGTCGGGCGTCGGCCGGCTGGCGGCGTCGGTGTACGCGGCCTCCATGTTGCTGACCGCGGTGGTGAGATTCGAGGGAGACGGCACCGCGTAGTCGGCGGCGAAGGCCTTGCCGGTGACCTGCGGCGAGGTCGCGAAGACGTTGGTCGCGTCGGCGACGAGCGAGAACCCGGTGATGAAGCTGGCCGCCGCGGGGCTGAGCCCGATGTCGCCGGTCACCGCCGACGAGGGCACGGTCGAGATGGCCGTCTTGGCCAGGACCACATAGTTGCCCGACGCGCCGAGCAGAACGGGCGCCGGCCCCTTGGCCGCGACGCTGCCGGTGGTGAAGGTCCACGAGTAGGGAGCGGCGAGCGCGTTGCCGGCCAGGTCCTTGGCGGAAGCGCCGATGGTGGCCGTGAAGAGCGTGTTGGCGGCGAGGTTGCTGTTCGGCGTGAAGGTCGCGGTGCTGCCGGCGGCGCCGGAGGAGACCGCGCCCGCCACGGCCGTCGCACCTTGGCTCAAGGTGAAGTTGGTCGCAGTGAGCGAGGCCGGATCCATCGCCTTGCTGAAGGTCGCGGCGACTTTGGTGTTGATGGGAACGCCGACGCTGGCACTGACTGGATTGGTCCCGCTGACGGTCGGCGGCGTGGTGTCGGCGGCAGCCCCAGTGGTGAAGCTCCAGGTGTGGTCAGCGGCCAGGGACGGCCCGGCCACCGACTTCGCGGAGGCCGTGATGGTGGCGGTGTAGACGGTGCTAGCGGCGAAGGCCGCGGCCGGGGTGAAGGTGACGGCCGCGCCGCCGACGCCCACCGCGACGGTGCCCACGACCGGCGTGCTGCCTTGCTTGACGAGCATGGTCGTGGTGGTGAGCGAGAGCGGGTCCATCGCCTCACTGAAGCTCGCCAGGATCTTGGCGTTCGTCGAGACGCCGACAGCACCATCGGAGGGATTGGTCGAGCTGACCACGGGCGTGTTGGCGCCGCCGCCGCTGCTTCCGCCGCAGGCGGAGACGAGGACGGCGAAGGCGACGGGGACGAGGCGCGCGGAGAGAGAGCGAAGAGTGACCATGAAGGTGCTCCAGGAAAGAAAGCTGGTTTGTCGGCGACCGAAGGCACCCAGACCAGAGGGGCGGGTCTTCGGCGGATCGCCCGCCTGCAATCAATTGCAGCGCGAGTGCGTGAAGGACAAACCTGTGGAGCGCGCGCCCAGAGTCAATCCCAGGCGGTGATGATTGCTTTCAACCGACCGCCGTTGCACGCGAACAAAAATATAAAAAATTACAATTGCGACGAAGTGAGCCGCCTGGGGCTCGAACCCAGGACCCTCGGCTTAAAAGGCCGGTGCTCTGCCAGCTGAGCTAGCGGCTCGCAAATCGCGCTGCGGTGTATAGCGCGAGGGCCCCGCAGCGCCAAGGGCGCCGTTCGTCAGCGCACGCGGTGGGCAGCGGTGCGGGTCTTCTCGCCCGTCACGTGCACGGCGATGACGGCCAGCTTGTCCTCGACGCGCGCCTTGATCAGCGTGTCGCCCGGCGTGACGCCCCAGATGCGTCCCAGCGGATCGACGCGAGCGATGTTGGGGTCGTCGGAGGTCAGCTCGACCTCTCTGTCCTTGCGGGGCGCGCCGTCGCGGCCGAGCGCGGCGACCGGGACCGGCAGCGGCTCATCCTCGATCGACAGGCTGAGGTGGCTCGCCGACGCTTGCAGCCGCTCGACCAGATCGACCTCGACGGGGATCTCGGCGTAGAGCGAGCCCGCGCGCGCCTCGACGACGGTGTGGCCCGAGCCGACCGCGGTCAGATCGCCGTGCTCGTTGACGGCGGCCACTTTCGGGTCGCGCGAGCGGAAGAAGGCGCGGTCGCGGCCGTAGACCTTGCCGTTGCGATCGGTGGTGCGGCCGTGCAGGCGCAGCGTCTCGCCGCGGTGGGTGAAGCGCGGGCCGGCAGGATCGACCTCGATGTGGTCGGGGCCGACGCAGGCGAGAAGGCAGAGCGGCAGCAGCACGAGGAGGGGGCGCATCTGGGCCACTGCTGTAGCAGCAGATCGCGTCCGCAAGCCATCGGGCGGGCGGCGGAACCGCTTGCGCGCCCCGGTGCCCGCGGAGTACGCAAGGGGCGATGCCGACGCTCTGCAACCTCGACGGCCGCCTGGTGCCGCCCGAAGAGGCGCTGGTGCCGGTGCTCGACCGCGGCTTCCTCTACGGCGACTCGGTCTACGAGGTCCTGCGCACCTACGGCGGCCGGCCCTACGCGATGGGTCGCCACCTGCGCCGCTTGCAGGGCTCGGCGCAGCGCATCGGCCTGCAGCTTCCGGACGCCGCCGCGCTCGCACACGAGGTCGCGCGCACGCTCGCGGCCGCCGGCAATGCCGAATCCTACGTGCGCATCATCGTCACCCGCGGGGAGGGCAAGTTCGGCCTCGCGCCCGCGCTCTCCGACGAGCGGCGGGTCGTCATTGTCGTCCGGCCCCTCGAGACGCCGCCCGAGGCGCTCTACGCGCGCGGGCTCAAAGTGGCCGTGGTCGCCATCCGCCGGCTCTCGCCGCGCACGCTCGACCCGGCCGCCAAGACGGGAAACTATCTGAACAGCGTGCTCGCGCTCGGGCAGGCGCAGCGCATGGGCGCGGACGACGCGGTGCTCCTCGACCTCGTCGGACGGGTTACGGAGCTGTCCACGAGCAACATCTTCTTCGTCAAGGACCGGGTCATCGTCACGCCGGCGTTGGCGCTCGGGCTGCTCGAGGGCGTCACCCGCGCGGCGGTGATGGAGGTCGCGCGCGCGCAGGGGTTCATCGTGCAGGAGGCGTTTCACGGGCCCGAGGCGCTGGCCGCCGCCGACGAGGTCTTCGCCACCAGCACCCTGCGCGAGGTCATGCCCATCACCCAGCTCGTCTTCGGCACCGAGGTCGCGCCCGAGACGCCGCGCGCGATCGGCTCGGGCGCGCCGGGGCCCGTGGCCAAGGCGCTGCGCGAGGCGTTCCGCGCCCAGGCAGGGAAATCGGCCGCTGAGGCAACCCGGTAGATGAGCGACGATCCTCGCGGCCCGGGCCGGCGGACGGTCCTCGCCTGGCTGGCAGGTGGCCTCGCCGCCTGCACCCGCGCCTTCGCGAGCGAGCCCTCGCAATCGCTCCCGGCCGCGCCAGGAGCGGCCGAGCCGCGCAAGCCACTGTTCGAGGGCGCGCCCGCGCCGGACGACCCGCTGGAGCTGCTCTACTCGCGCCGGCTGGCGTTCGACGGCGGGCAGCCGCTCATCACCGTCCGCGTCGCCGAGGGTCGCGTGCAGATGGCGGTGCTGCCGCGGGGGCCGCTCACGGTGAATGTGCGGACCGCGTCGGGCGAGCCGAAGCTCGCGCTGACGGGCGGCACCGAGGGCCGCTGGATCGTCCGGCTGCGCGACGGCAAGCCCGGCGTCGGCGCGGCCTTCTCCGAGCTGGAAGAGCTGCGCTTCGGCGACAAGGAAGGCCTCGCCCGCGCGCAGGAGGCGTGGCAGGCGCGGCAGGTCCGCACCCGCGTCGCCACCGTCGGCAACATCTACGGCATCGCCGGCCACGTCGTGGACACGCGCCGCTACGCGCTGCTCGCCGAGGGAGACGCGACCGAGCAGGGCGCGCGCAAGCAGGCCGAGGTGCTGCTCGCCAGCTGGGGCGTGCGGCCGACCATCTACCGCGAGCAGTCCGGGCGGCCGCAGGGGCGCATCGAGCTCGTCAGCCCGGCGGGCGTGGTGGTCGCCGAGGGGCAGGGCGCGCTCGAGCTGCGCTGCGAGGGCGACATCGCCGTCGAGGACGTCGAGTTCGGCATGGGCTACGCGCACAACGGCTTCGAGACGCGCGTGTACCCGGGCCGCCTCTTCGCCGTCGCCGACGCCGAGGGCAAGCTCGCGCTGGTGGCCGCGCTGCCGATGGAGCGGCTGGTCAAGGGCGTGGTGCCGAGCGAGATCTTCTCCAAGGCGCACCCGGAGGCGCTCAAGGCGCAGGCCGTGACCGCGCGGGGCGAGGTGCTGGCCAAGGTGGGCGCGCGCCACCTCGGCGACCCGTACCTGCTCTGCGCCGAGCAGCACTGCCAGGTGTATCGGGGCCTCGCGGCCGAGAAGGCAAAGACCGACGCCGCCGTCGAGGCCACCTTTGGCGAGGCGCTCTTCGCGCGCGCCCCCGCGGAGGAGGGCAGGCAGACCGTGTCCAGGCTGGTGAACTCGGTCTACTCGGCCGTCTGCGGCGGCTGGACGGAGGACAACGACGTGGTCTGGGGCGGCCCTCCCGACCCGTCGTTGCGCGGGCGGCCCGACTTCGACCCGCGCGCAAAGGGCCTGCGCAAGTTCGCCGACGGCATCGGCGACGCGCTGGTGCGCCGCTTCGTCAGCCAGAACATCCCGAGCTATTGCACGCTGAGCGGGCTGGCCCGCGCCGACAAGCTGCGCTGGAAGCGCGTCTTCACCCACGCCGACGTGGACGCGCTCTGCGCCCCCCTCGGCGTGCCCCGCGTGCGCAGGCTGGCGGTGGAGGGGCGCGGCGTCTCGGGCCGCGCGCGCGCCTTGCGCATCGAGGGCCAGGGCGGCGAAGTGGCCCGTGTGGTGGGCGAATTGCAAATCCGGCGCTTGTTCAAGAATTTGAACAGCGGCATGTGCGTCGTCGACAAATTTGCAGGCAAGTGGGTCTTCACCGGCGGCGGCTGGGGCCACGGCAGCGGCATGTGCCAGACCGGCGCCATCGGACGCGCCCAGCGCGGCGCCAGCTATCGACAGATCCTGGCCTGGTACTACAGCGGCGCCGCGCCCGAGGCGATCTACTGAACGGAGCGCGGCCGTCCGCGCCACCTCGCCGCGGGGCAAGTCTTCTCGCTGTGCGCGTCCTCCTTGCCTGTCTGCTGGCAGCCTCCCCCGCCTTGGCCGCCGCGCCCGCCGCGCTTCCGACGCAGCCGCTTCCACCGGGCCCGGCGCTGGCCGAAGCCGAACAGGGCGTGGTGGAGAGCAGCCCGGCCCATCCGGCGCCGCCCGCGCGCGTCGTCGTCCGCGCCGGCGAGGCAGGGCCCGAGCACGAGCTGGTGCCGCCTCCGGTCCACCGCCCGCACAAGCGCAAGAAGAGGCCCAAGGCGGCGAAGAAGAAGCACGCGAAGTCGTCGCCCGCCGGCAAGCCGGTCCCGCTCGGCACGCACTATGACGGCATCCGGCTCGACACCGACCCGGGCATCGCGGTGGGCGCGCACGACTTTGCCATCTCGTTCACCGGCGATCGGCTCAACTATCTGCACCGGAACGGCACGCCGCTGGGTGTCATCGGCCCGGTGGACAACGTCAGTCCGTCGTTCTTCCAGGTGCTGTCGCCGGTGCTCGATTTCGTCAATCGCAAGCTGCACAGAGAGGGCGGCATCCAGGGCGCGCTCTGCAACCCCGACCAGCCCTCGGCGCCGCAGATCGGCTGCATCAACGAGATCTACGACGGGCGCGTCGTCTACGACTTCCAGCGCAATCGCTTCTGGGTCATCGCCAACTCCCGCGCCAATGGCCTGCCCGGCAACGGCCCCACGCGCTTTCCCCTCGTGGCCGTGTCCATCAGCGAGGACCCGCGCGCCGGCTTCCACGTCTATGCCCTGCTGCGCGAGTACGCCGACTGGCCCAAGCTCGCCGTCTTCGAGGACTACCTGCTCATCGGCCACCACGGCTCGACCAACTTGTGGGTCTTCGATGCCAACTTGCTGGCGGCCGGCAAGAAGAGCCCGCTGGTGGCGAGGCTCACCGCCGACCAGTTCGACTGCGACCAGATCTCGGTCGTCAAGCAGCACGGCAAGGCGGGGCACATGGCGCTGGTCGTCGGCGTGAACGAGGGCGGCGACGACCTCTACCTCTTCGGCCTCTTGAACCCGACGCCGGGCCACGCCTCGCCGCCGGTGCTGGTCGAGGACGGAAGCCTCGAGCTCGACCTGGTCCCGCGCATCGGGGACACCTCGCCCGTCTATCGCGACGGCAAGCTCTACCTGCTCTGGGACGAGGCGGCGCCGTTCGGCAACAACGTCTGGCTGCGCCACCTGCGCGTTCCCATCTTGAGCGACACCCAGAAGCCGAAGTTCACCCCTTCGACCGACCCCCAGCAGGGATACCGCGAGGCGGTCCTCTGGAATGGCCTCGGCGGCTTTCTCGCGCCGGGCGACAAGCCGGCCGCCGCGCTCGACTACGTGAAGCCGAACTTCGACGTGAACGGCAGAGGCGACGCCGTCTTCGTCTTCGCGGCCGGCAACGCCAAGGGCAAGGGCAAGGGCAAGACGCGGCCGTTCTGGCAGGCGCGCTACGCGGTGCTGTACGCGGACGAGGCCCAGCCGCGCCCGGTTGGCGTCCTGCGCGCAGGGGAGTGCGGCGGCGTGCCGAGCGCGAGCGACAACCGGAACGCGCACGTCGACCTGAGCACCGCGCAGTCAGACCCCGCCGACCACACCACGGTCTGGCTGGCGCACGCGCGCGCCGAGCGCTACCTCGACAAGCACGGGGCAGAGCAGTGCGCGTTCCGGACCGCCGTGGGCGCGGTCAAGCCGTAATTGGCAGCGACTTGAGCGCTACTTGGGCGGCGCCTTCTTCAGCGAAGCCGAGTTGATGCAGTAGCGCTGCCCGGTCGGCTTTGGCCCGTCGGGAAAGCGGTGGCCGAGGTGCCCGCCGCAGCGGGCGCAGTGCACCTCTGCCCGGCGCATGCCGTGGCTGACGTCGTGCTCTTCTTCGACGACGCCGTCCTTGGCGGGCCGCCAGAAGCTCGGCCAGCCGCTGCCGGACTCGAACTTGGTCTCGGCGGAGAAGAGCTCCTCGCCGCAGCCGGCGCAGAGGAAGCTGCCGGGTGCGTGGTCGTCGACCAGGGCGCCGGAGAAGGCGCGCTCGGTGCCCTTCTGGCGCAGCACGCGATACTGCTCCGGCGTCAGCTCGCGGCGCCACTCCTCGTCGGTCTTGTTGAGCTTGTCGGCCATGGGTCGATCCTAACGGGCCGCGGTCACTTTTGCGGCGAGGAAGCGATCACCGCGCCGCACCCCTTGCAGACGAGCAGGTAGATGGGCGTGCCGTTCGGCAGCGAGCTCTCGGTCCAGGCCACGTCGTCGCTCTTGCAATGTCCGCATTTCACTTTCTGCATGTGCCCCTCCGGAAGAATCAGCGGCTCAGCTTAACGCCAAGCCGCGCAGCTCGCATCGGTCGCCTCGCTACAAGAGCTGCACGATCGACGCCTGGTCGAGCTCGAGTCGCGCGCCCTCGAGCGCGGCCGCCACCTGGTCGTGCACCCTGGTCTCGTCGTCGAGCGCGCGCTGCAAGTCGGCCTTGCTCGAAGAGCCCTGCGAGAGCCAGCGCCGCAGCCGGCGCAGCGACGATTGGCGCTCGGCGTCGGCCGAGGTCCGCGCTGCCGCGACCAGCCGCTGCAGCCGCGCGCGCGCCTCCTCGGCAGCGGTGCGCAAGGCCGTCTCGACGGCGGTGACGAACGAGGCGGGCGGACCGTTGTCGGGAGGCGGCACGGCCTCGGGGCTGGCCGCGTCGAGCTGCGGAGCGAGGTCGTCATCGACGAAGGCGTTGCCGCGCGCGTCGAGTCGCACCACCACGCGCACCAGCGCCTCGGGCAGGTGGCGCGCGGCGCGCCGCGAGGGGACGCGCGCACCAGAGGCGAGGTCGGCCGGCTCCGGCAGCGCCACCGTCCAGCGTGCATCGAGCGCGGCGGCCGCGCCCGCGGGCGTCCTCACCTTGGCCCGCAGCACCGTGGCGCGGCCAAGCTCGCCGTCGCGCACCCAGCCAAAGAGCGCCTCGATGAGCGGGTGCCCGGTGGCGAACGAGTCGTTCTCCTCGCGGACCACGGCGATCGCTCGGCGAAACGAGCCAAGCACGGTGCGGTCCTGCGAGAGATCGAAGCCGGCGAGCGCGTCGATGCGCAGCTCGGGGCCGACGTTGAACGAGACCTCGCCAGGCAGCACGTCCACCTCGATGTCCACCGCCAGGCCGACGCGCTTGGCGGCCTCGATGGTGATGGCCTCGAGCCGCCTCTCGAGCTGGTCAGAGACCGCGCCCAGCGCCTCGGCGACGTTGTCTTGCGCCGCGCCGGCCGCCAGCCGCGTCGGAGGGAGCGGCACTTGCAGGCGCGCCGCGCCCCGGTCGGCCAGCGCGCGCACCGCCGGCAGGTCGCAGCTGCGCCGGTCGAGGAGCGGGTCGTACGCGCGCGCGACCTCGGCCCGCGCGGCCGCCACGCGGGCCGACAGCTCGGCGGTGGCGCGCTCCCACTCGGCGTCGTCATCGGCGGCGCGCGCGCCGAGCCTGGCCAGCGCCGGCTCGATCTGCTCGAGCACCGAGTCGAGGCCGCCGACCGGCTCGCGAAAGACGCCGACTCCTTGGTCGAGCACGTCGAGCACGCGGGCGGCCAAGGTGCCCACCGGCGCGAAGGCATAGAGGCGCACCTCGCGCGACTGGCCGATTCGGTCGATGCGGCCGATGCGCTGCTCGAGCGCCGCGGGGCTCCAGGCGAGGTCGTAGTTCACCAGCGCATGGCAGTGCTGGAAGTTGCGCCCCTCGCCGCCGAGCTCGGTGCAGAGCAGGACGCGCGGCCCCTCGGGGTCGCGAAAGCGCGCCACCAGCTTGTCGCGCTCGGCGGGCGAGAGATCGCCGACGTACGCCAGCGCCTCCATCGCTCGCACCTTTCCAGCGCGACCTTGCGGGGCGCGGGTGAGCGCTGTTTTCAGATAGTCGATGGTCTCGCGCGCCTCCGCAAAGACCAGCACCTTCTCGCCCGCCAGCTCGCCAAAGAGCAGCTCGCGGAACGCGGCCAGCTTCGAATCGCTGCCCTCCTGTTGCAACTGCGCTGCACGAGGCGCGAGCGAGCGCAGCCCCTGGTCGTGCGAGCTTTGCAGCCCCGCGGCCAGCGCTGCCGGCGAGCTGCCGAGCCTGCGCAAGAGCGAGGCGAGCAGCGCGCCCTGCGGAAGCCGGCCCGCCTCGTGCGCGGCCGCGAGTGCCTGGCGCACCAGCGACTCGAGCTTCTTCTCGTCCCACGACAGCTCGACCGGCACCCGCGTGAGCACGCGCCGGGTAAAGCCGCCGACCGTGACGCGCCGGTTGCGCAACAGGCGCGACGAGAGGCCATAGCTCTCCGAGAGGTGCGAGAGCAGGGCGTCGCCGTGCAAGAGCGGCAGCTCGGCGTCGGCTGGGAAAAGCCCGGCGATGCGGCCCTCGGCGGCCTCGTCACCAGAGAGGAGCGCGCGCACCTCTCGCGAGAGGTCGCCTTGCTTCGCGAGCCGCGTGCGCAGCTCTTCCTCGGTGGCCGCCGGCGCGGGATCGACGAGGCGCAAGAGAGAGTGGTACTCGCCCGGATCCAATTGCAACGGTGTTGCAGTAAGAAGCAAGAGGCCCCAGGTGCGGGCCGCGAGCTGCGAGGCGACCTCGTAGGCGCGCGAGCCGCGCAGGTGGTGCGCCTCGTCGATGATCACCAGATCCCAGCTCGCCGCCGCCGCTTCGTCGGCCTCGTTGCGCGCGCGCGAGAGCCACTCGAGCGAGGTGACCACGAGCGGGTGCCGCGACCAGGGCGTCGAGTGGCCCTCGCTGGCAAACTTTCCGCGCTTGGCCGCGTTGGAAAATTGCGGTTCGCCGACGCCGAGGTTTGTGCCGTCGGGCTGGAAGTCGGGCGCCTCGGCGTCCTGGGCGGCGCGATCGCCCGCGGCGCGGTCCGGGTCCATCAGCGTGAAGAGCAGGTTGAACTTGTGGAACAGCTCGGCGAGCCACTGGACGGTCAGGTGCGAAGGCGCCACGACCAGGCAGCGCTTGACGAGCCCGGCGTGCAAGAGGCCCGAGAGGACGAGGCCGGCCTCGATGGTCTTGCCGAGGCCCACCTCGTCGGCCAGCACGAAGCGCGGCTGCGGCGCCGACAAGACGTGGTGCGCGACCGAGACCTGGTGGGGCTTGACGTAGACGCGGCTGGCGAACAGCGCGCCCAGCGCATCGGCGCGCCGCTCGAGATCGAGCCGGACGACCTCGGCGCGGAGGCGGAAATCGGCCGGCGTTCCCCAGCGGCCTCCGGAGAGCTGCTCGATCGGCCCCTCGCGCGGCGCGATCGCGCGCAGATCGGCCTCGGGCCGCACCGACGGCTTCTTGCCCGGTGTCTCCACCGTGTAGCGATAGAGCGAGTCGCGCGGGCCCTCGAGCGGCCGCAGGACCTGCGCGGGCGTTCCGTCGGCGAGCAGCGCATCGGCGCCCGCGGGGAAGCGGAAGCGCATCAGCTGCGCGTCGCGCGACGAGAGGATGACCGGTCCGCCGGGCCGCCCGGGGAACTCGGCGCTCAGGCGGGGCGGGTCGTCCTGCACGGCGACGACGTGGCCGATGCCCCACGACGGCTGCGCCCGGTGCAGGATCTTCATTCCAGGGAGGACATGCATTCGCCTGGAGATTAACGCGCCCCGGCCGATTCGACTTTGCGTTTCCCAACTTGGTTTAAGCTCGCGAGGTGTCCGAGGTCGTCGACGCGCAGCCGCTCGGCAGGACCCTGGCCGCGCAGCCGGGGCGCCATCGGCCCGCCCTCCGCGACTTCCTGCGCGCCTGCCTGATGCTCGGCTGCACCGGCTTTGGCGGCGGGCTCGCCATCTTGAGCCAGGCCGGCGATCTGTTCGCCAAGAAGCGCTGGCTGACCGACCGCGAGTGGGTCCACACCGCCACCGTCGCGCAGCTGTTGCCGGGCGGCGCGGCCACCAACGCGCTCGCCTACGTGGGGCTGCGCTTCTACGGGCCCGTGGGCGCGGCGTCCGCGGTCGCTGTCTACGTCTTTCCCTCGATGGCGGCGATGATCGCGCTGGCCCTCTCGTACAGCCACATCCACGGCGTGCCGCACCTCGAGGCGCTGCTCGCTGGCTTCAACGCGGCGGTGGTCGGCCTCGTGGTCGCGGTCACCTGGAAGCTGGGCCAGGGCGGCCTGAAGCGCTCATGGCAGGCGGTGCTGGCGGCGATGGCGCTGGCGCTCGAGCGGCTCGGCCACGCGACGGTGCTGGAGGTGATCGTCATGGGCATCCTCGCGGGCCTCGCCGCCGACTCGCTGCAGAAGGGCTGGCGGCTGCGCGAGCGGCGCAAGCGGCGGCGCCACGACGGGCAGAACGAGCCCCCGCCGCCCGGCGGCGAAGGCGTGACCCTGGAAGATCCGGAGCACCCGGGCGAGCGCTCGCGGCCTCCGCCGCCTACCGACGGTGGGCTGCCCCACGTCTCGCTGATCCCGCTCGCGTACCTGATCTTCCGGCGCGATCTGGCGGCGCTGCTCGCGCAAGCGGTGCCGCGCGCGCCGGGCCTGGTGGCGCGGGTGTGGTCGCACTTCTCGACCCCGCTCCTGGTCTCGCTGCTCTTCACCTTCGCGCGGGTCGGCGCGGTGGCCTACGGCGGCGGCTTCACCATCGTGCCGCTGCTCGAGCGCGAGGCGGTGCTGACCCACGGCTGGATCACCTCGCAGGAGTTCGCCGACGCCATCGCCTTCGGCCAGGTGACGCCGGGCCCGGTGCTGATCGCGGCGACCTTCATCGGCGCCCGCGCCGACGGCGTGCTCGGCGGCATCGCGGCCACCATCGGCGTCTTTGGCGCGCCCCTGCTGCTGACCATCCTGATGGGCGCCTGGATCGACCGCTGGCGCCGCGCCCGCATGGTGAAGGCGGCGCTGCGGGGCCTCGTGCCGGCGGTGGTCGGCATGATGGCCGCCGCGGCGCTCGCGCTCGCCAAGGCGGGCATCCCGGACGAGACCGGCATCATCCTCGCCGTGGTCGCCTTCGTCGCCGTGGTCAAGTACCGCCTCAACCCGGCGCTGGTGGTCATGGGCGCCGGCGGGGTGCGCGCGCTGCTCGTCTTCAACGGCCTCGCGCTGCCGGGGTGATAGAAATATCAGCCTTGCTCAGGGCCGCCCGCCGCGTCATCTGACTTCGGCGCCTCGGGCGCCTTGGCCTCACCCTTGGCGGCGTCCTTGCTGCCGACGACGATCAGGTTCATGCCCACCTGCACCTGGACCTTCTTGCCGTCGACCTCGATGGGCGCCTTGGCGTTGACGTACCAGCCGAAGCTGCCGGTCGAGAACTCGCGCGCCTCCGCCGTCACGGGAAAGCCGTTGAGGTCGATGGTGAGGGGCTGCGCCTTGGCGAGGAAGTCGGCGCGGCTGATGGGGCAGAGGGTCTTTGGGGGCATGAGTTCCTCCTGAAGGGGGACGCACTCTATTGGAAGACGGCCCTCGGCGATCGGCTATCGGCGATCGGGTGTCAACCAGGCCGCGGGGCGAAGAGCGCGTTCACCTGCGCGTGCGTGAGGATCCCCTCGGCGAACGAGTACGTCCCCTGGTCGCGCAGCTCCTCCGCCACGCGCCGCGCGTGGGTCAGCGCCGCGCGCGCGGGGCCGGAGCCGGTGCTGACCCGCGCGACGCCAAGGGCCGCCAGCGCCGCCACGCCTGGCGAGCCGGGGCCGGCCAGCACGTTGAGCGGCGCCGGGATCGCCTTCACCAGCCGGCCGATGAGCGCCGCGTCGCGCACGCCCGGCACGAACACCGAGGTCGCTCCGGCCTCGATCGATGCCTTGGCGCGCGCGACGGCGTGGTCGAAGCGGGTGTGCTCCTCGCCGACCGAGGCGAGATAGACGTCGGTGCGCGCGTTGATCACGAAGGGGACCGAGAGCTTGTCGGCCGCGGCCCGCGCGGCCCGCACGTTGGCGGCGTGCGCCTCGATGCTGATCAGCGGCGAGGTGGCGTCGTTGGTCCCATCTTCGAGGTTCATCCCCACGGCGCCCGCGCGCAGGGCTGCCTCCACCGTCTCGCCCGGCGCGCCGTAGCCGGCCTCGAGGTCGGCGCTCACCGGGATGCGCACGGCGCGAGCGATGCGCGCGACCATCTCCAGCATCTCCTCGCGGCTGACGCTCTCGCCGTCCGGGTAGCCGAGCACGGCGGCGATGCCGGCGCTGCTGGTGGCCAGCGCGGGAAAGCCCGCCTCCTCGACGACGCGCGCGCTGGCGACGTCCCAGACGTTGGGGAGGACCAGAATGGCGCCGCGGTGCAGCTCGGCGAGCCGCTCGGCGCGCTGCCGCAGAAGAGTTGTGTCCATGGGGGCGACTCTACGGTGGCGACCGGTCGGCGGCTATCGCAGCTCGAGAGCCAGCCCGGAGCGGAGCGAAGAAGCCGCGCGCTCCCCTGCGCCAGACCTGGACCAGCACGAGCAGGAGCCAGAGCGCGAGCGCCGCGCGGCCCACGGCAGGGCTGGACAAGCCTCCGAGCGAGAGCGCCTGCAGGCGCGCTTTGCCGAGCAGCGAAGCGGCGCCGGCGATCGCCGCGCAGGTGAGCGCGGCGGCCAGGGCGGCGCGCGCGTCCGTGCGGAGCGCCGCGGAGAAGGCAGAGCCCACCGCCAGCGCCGCGAGCAAGGCAGGCAGGGGCGCGCCCTTCGCAGCCAGGGCGGCGGCGAGCAAGGTGGCCGCCGCCGGATTCGCAAACGCGAGCGCGAGCGTGGCCAGGGCAGAGAGCGCGGCTTCTGCAGGCCCGGCCAACCCCTCCGGCGCCCCGAGCAGCACCAGCGTGGCGGCGAGCAGCAAGGCAAGCAGGACCCAGGGGGCACGCTCGCCGAGGCCCGCCGGACGCGGCGCGGCGGGCTCGCAAAGGCCAAGCGCCAGCGCCAGCGACCCGAGCGCGCGCAGGAGCAGCGCCAGCGGGCCGAAGAAGGTCAGCGTCAAGAGCAGGGCGTCCGGCGCCAGCGCCTGCGCGGCGCGCGCCGGCCACCTCGAGGAAGCGCGCGCGCGGTGTCGCCAGAGGGCCGCCGCGGCGCCGATCAACAGCGCAGGCCCGGCGCGGGAGGCGAGCGACTCGAGCGCCGCGGCGAAGCCTTCGAGCCCGGCCACCTGGGCAGGGTCCGGCGCCTTCCACAGCGCGCTGCCCGCGGCGACGCCGAAGCCCGCCGCGCAGGCGAAGAGGTCGGCCGCGCGCTCCCAGCTCGAGGCGAAACGCTGCTCGCTGATCTCATCGAAGGCGACGTGGAGCAGCGCGCCCGCGGTCGCTGCCATCGCGGGCAGGAGCAGCTTCTCCAGCGGCAGCGAGGCCAGGGACGGCAAGAGCTGGCCGAGCAGCACGCCGAGAGCGCCGCAGAGCGCGATGCCGCCAATCCGCACCGCGGTCTTGCGCGGGCCGCGCAGCTCCAGGAAGGGCAGGGCCACGGCGGCGGTCAGCGGCGCGTGGTGGGCGACGATGGCGACCTCGAGGTCGAAGTGGCTCCCGGGCGCCTCCAGCGCGGCCCAGAGCGTCAGGCCCTCGATCAGCGAGTGGAAGGCCAGGGCGAGAAACCCGACCTCGGCCGCGACCAGGTGCGAGGGGCGCCCCTGGCCCGCGCGTGGGGCCAGCGCGTGGGTGCCCGCCTCCAGCAGCCAGGGCAGGGCGAAGCCTGCCGCCATGAACACGAGCGCGCGCAGCCCGAGGGCGGGCAGCACCTCGGGCAGGAGATGGAAGACGACGACACCGGTGGCCGCCGCGAAGGCGAAGGTGCGCGTCCGCTCGAGCAGCGAGCGCCGTTGGCGGGCCAGGAGCGCGAGCGCGCCGCCGAGCAGCGCGGACCCGGCCGCGAGGAAGAGCGCGACGACCATGGCGAGGCTTCAGGCCGCGCAGCGCGGGCAGAGGCCGCGAAGCTCGAGGAGGTGGCCCTGCACGCGGAAGCCGGTGCTGCGCCGCACCTCGCGCAGTGCGCGCTCGACGGCGGCGGAGTGGAACTCGCTGGCGGTGCCGCAGGCGTTGCAGACGATGGCGTGGTGGCAGCGCGCGGGCTCGGCGCGATCGGCGTCCGCGTCGCTGCAAGGCCGCACGGCGCTCTGGCCGAGGACGCGGTGGACGAGGCCAAGCTCGACCAGCGCGGAGACGTTGCGCCACACCGAGACGCGGTCGATGCGCACGCCGCGCGCTTGCAGCTCCTCGTGCAGCTCGCCGGGCGCCAGCGGCCGCTCGAGGGCGCCGATGAGCTCGAGCAGCGCGCGCCGGCTCTTGGTGCGGCGGCCGCCGCGGGCGAGGAGCGCCTGCTCGGCGCGATCGGCGAATCCCGGCAGGGGGGCGGCGGGGAGGGCAGCGGGGGCGCGGGTGCTCATGGGCGGCGCAAGCTAGCCGACCGCGGCGGCAACTGCAACAGTGTTGCGTTAGTGGTCGAGCGCGGCGGCCAGCACCGCAGCGGCCCGCGCCAGCTCCGCCTCGGGCAAGAGCAGGCTGGCCACGAGGTAGGCGCCGCTCTGGAAGTCGAAGAAGTACCCTGGGTGCACGAGCAGCCCGCGGTCGAGCAGGGCGAGCGCGTGCTCCTCCTCGGTCCGCGAGCGCGGCACCGAGAGGATGGCCGACCAGCCGCCCTCGCGCGGGAGCAGGTTCCAGCTCGCGGCCGGCGGGCGCGCGGCCGCAAGCGTCGCGAAGTTGGCCGCGAGCCGCTCGCGCAGCTTTGCTTGAAACGCGCGCCGGCCCTCGAGCAGCGCTCCCGCCGCGTGCTGCACGGGCCCGCTCACGCCCAGGTAGGTGTCGGCGATCAGCTCCAGCCGCAGGGCCGCGCGCCGGGCCTCCGCGGCGGGCCCGCTCACCGCGCACCAGCCGAGCTTGAGCTGCGGGAGCCCGGCCACTTTCGACAACCCGCTGAGCGCGAAGGAGAGCACCGCGCTCTCGCCAGCGACCGTGGCCACCCGGCGCGGGTCGGCCGCCGCGGCGAAGTCGGCGAACACCTCGTCGGAGATGAGCGCGAGGCCTCGCGCGGCGCAGAGCTCATCCAGGAATGAGCGTTCACTGGTCTTCAGGAACGCGCCGGTCGGGTTGCCCGGGTTGACGATGAGGAGGGCGCGCGCGCGCGGGGCCGCGTCCAGAGCGGTCCGGAGCGATCCCTCGTCGAGGTGCCACTCGCCGTCGAAGTGGAGTGGATAGGGCACCGCCTGGACGCAGTCGAGCGAGGTGAGCCAGCCGAAGAGCGGGTAGCTGGGCTCCGGGACCAGCACCTGGTCGCCTGGATCGCAGAGCAGCTTGAAGAGGTGCGAGTAGGCCTCGCTGGTGCTGGCCGTGAGCACGATCTGCTCGGGATCGACGCGCGCGCCTTTGTCCGCGTAGTAGCGCGCGACCGCCTCCCGCGCGGCCCGGAGCCCTTTGGGGTCCGGCTCATAGAGCGCGGGCGACTCGAGCGACGGAGGGCCCCCGGGCAGGCCCACGCGGGTCGGATTCGACTCGGTCAGATCGCAGATCGGCAGACCGGCCTGGCGCCTGGCCTGAAGCGCGCGGGTGAGCGCGTTCTCGGGCGCCTCCCACGAGAGCCTGTGTGAATGGCCGTTCACTGATCGGAGCTCTACGCTTCCGGCGGGGCCACGGCCTCGATGCTGCCTGGCGTGTAGAGCCGGTCGCGCTCCTTGAAGACGAAGCGCAGGCCGGCCCAGACCTCGTCGAGCGAGATGATCTTGTTGTCCATAAGGCCCGCGGCCAGGCCCACCGAGCGGACCAGCTCCTCGGTCAGATCGGTGAACACGCCGCTCGACTTGCGCGGCCAGGAGGCCCAGATGCAGCCGCGCGGCGCGAGGTGGTGGGCGGCCTTGGGAAAGAGCTCGCCGAGCGCGGCGCGCGACATGGCGAAGAGCACGATGCAGTCTTGCGGCCCGCGCGGCGTGACGGTGGTGACGCCCGCGCCGGCGGGCAGGGGATCGAGCCTGCGCGCAAAGCCGACGGGGGGCTCGAGCAGCCAGATGCGGCCGTTCTCCTGCACACCGAGCCTGCTCGAGAGTCGATCGCCGATCATGAGTATTCGACGTTAGGGAAGAGGCGCCGACTTCGCAAGGAGGTTCGGGCAAGAGTGCGCGGATGCGGACCATCCGCTCGCCGCCTCGGCCGCGAGGGCGCGGGCTATATTGGCGAGATGACGTCATCGACACTCCGCCGGGGCGTGCTCGCCCGGTTTGGCGCGCGCCTTCCCGTCACTGCCGGAACGCCCGCGCTCACGCTCGGCGAGGGCGACACGCCACTGGTGGCCGCGCCCACGCTGGCGAAGGACCTCGGCTGCGCCGAGCTTTGGCTCAAGTGCGAAGGGATGAACCCGACCGGCTCGTTCAAGGACCGGGGGATGGTCGTGGCCATCGCCAAGGCAAGAGAGGCGGGCGCGCGGGCCGTGGTCTGCGCCTCGACGGGGAACACCTCGGCCTCGGCGGCGGCCTATGCGGCGGCCTCGGGCCTCGCCTGCCGCGTGGTGGTGCCGGACGGCAAGGTCGCGCTCGGCAAGCTGGCGCAAGCGGTGGCCCACGGCGCGCGCATCATCGTGCTGCGCGGCAACTTCGACGCCGCGCTCGACGCGGTGCGGGCGCTGGCCGAGCGCACCTCGATCGCGCTGGTCAACTCGGTCAATCCTTATCGAATCGAGGGGCAGAAGACGGCCGCATTTGAAATTATCGAAACGCTCGGCCGCGTCCCGGAGGGGCTGGCGCTGCCGGTCGGCAACGCGGGGAACATCACCGCCTATTGGAAGGGCTTTACCGAATCGGGCCCGACGCGGCCGGTGCTCTACGGCTTCCAGGCGGAGGGCGCCGCGCCCATCGTCCGCGGCGCGCCGGTCGAGCACCCGGAGACGCTGGCGACGGCCATCCGCATCGGGCGGCCCGCGAGCTGGCAGGGAGCGCTGCTCGCGCGCGACCAATCGGGTGGCCTCATCGGCATGGTGAGCGACGAGGAGATCGTGGCCGCGTGGCAGCGGCTGGCGCGCGAGGCCGGCGTCTTCTGCGAGCCGGCCAGCGCCGCGCCCGTGGCTGGCCTCTTGAAGCTGGCGCGCGAGACGCCGGGCCGCTTCGCCGGACAGCAACTGGTCGCCGTCTTGACCGGGCACGGGCTCAAGGACCCGCAGTCGGCCATCGACCGGGCAGAGCCCTTGCCCGCGCCGGTCGCCAACGAGCCGCACGCGCTCGAGGAAGCGCTCTCGTGATCCGCATCCACGTCCCCTGCTCGACCTCCAACCTGGGCGCGGGCTTCGACGCGCTCGGCGTCGCGCTCGGCGGGCCCGCGCTGCGCCTTCGCGCGAGGCCGGGCGGCGCTCTGCTGCGGCTGGTCTCGCTGGCGGGCGAGGGGGCAGATTCGCTGCCGCGCGATGCCACCAATCGCATCCTGGTCGCGGCGCGCGAGGCGGCGCTCTTCGCGGGGCGCGACCCGGCCAGCCTGGCGGCCGAGCTGGAGGTGGAAAATGACATCCCCCTGGCGCGCGGCCTCGGCTCCTCGGCGGCCGCGGCGCTGGCGGGCGCGCTGCTGGCGGACGCGCTGCTCGACGGCGCACTCGGCCAGAGGGGCGTCCTCGCGGTGGCCGTGGCGCTGGAGGGCCACCCGGACAACGTCGTGCCCTGCTTGCTCGGGGGGGCGCAGGTGGCCATCCGTGGACAGGCGGGCGAGGTGATCTCGTGCCCCATCACCCCGGGCGCGCCGCTTGCCGCCGCGCTCTTCGTCCCCGACCAGCCGCTCGCCACCAAGGCCGCGCGCGCGGTCCTGCCCGCACAGGTGCCGCTCGCCGACGCGGTCTTCAACCTCGGCCGCGCGGCGCTCTTCGCTGCGGCGCTGGCGCAGGGGCGCCTCAAGCTGCTCGGCGAGGCGATGGGCGATCGGCTGCACCAGCCGGCCCGCGCCGCGCTCATGCCGTGGCTGCCTGCGCTGATCGCCGCGGCGCGCGAGGCCGGAGCCTACGGGGCCGCGCTCTCCGGCGCGGGGACGACCCTCTGCGCGCTGGTGGCGCCGGAGAAGGCCTCGGAGGTGGTCCGGGCACTCGAGCGGCGCGCGGCGGCGCTCGGCGTGCCGGGCCGCGCCCTGGCCGTGGACGCGGCGGCCCCGGGCGCCCGGGTCGAGCGATAGCGTGCTCTAGCCTAGCCCTTGCCGCCGGCGATGGCCCAGTCGAGGAACCGCTCGACGCGCGAGGTAAACGCGGGCTCGGGGCGTTCGAAGTGCACGCCCATCCCCGCGTCGCGCGGGTCCTTCACCTGCGACGGCGTCAGGCGGTGGAGCACGAGGCCGTCCACCTCCGCGGGCGGGCCGCCGTCGGGGAGCTCGAGGCGCACGTGCACCTTGGTCTGCAGCGGCGGGGGCGCGAGGCAGCGGATGAAGACGCCGCCCGCGCTGATGTTGGCCGCGTACTCGAGGACGAACTCCTCCACGCTGCCGAAGCGGACCGCGATCGGCTGCGCGATCTCGACCCGCGGGGCGGTCCGCTTCTCGGCGCCCGAGGGAGGCGCGAGCAGGCTCGCAGGCAGTCGCGCGCCCTTGATCTGGCCGAGCACCGTCGAGGTCCCGGACGACGGCGTCAGCCGCGCGACGCCGCCGGACGGCGTGAGCGAGGGACGCGGCGGAGGCGGCGTGAGCACCGGCTGCGTCACGCGCGGCTCCTTGGCCAGCTGCTCGAGGTACCGGGCGATGCGGACCTGGGAGGGCTCGGCGCCGGGCTGGAACTCGGCCCAGAACCCGCGGATCTTCGAGTCCCCGCTGGCCACCGCGGCGCGCACGATGGCCGTCAGCTCCTCGGGCGTCACCTCGCCGGGCAGGTAGAGTCGCAGGGAGAGCCGCGTGCCCGACGCGGGCGGCACCGGGCAGCTCACCCAGCAGCCCTCGACGGACATCTGGCGCGTGGTGCACTGCAGCGCCATGCCGCCCACGTTGAAGCGCACCGGCACGATCGCTGACGAGCCGCTCAGGTCCGGCGGGCCGCTGCTTTGCGACATGGCCCCATCAAAGCGCCGAACCGCCCCTCGGCGCTAGAGGGGCTATTCGACCATTTCGCGGCACACCGGCGGAGGCCGCGTGCCGGGCACGACCGAGTAGCTGGAAAAATCCGTCACGCCTCGCCGCTCCGCCAGCACCTCTTCGTCGTACATCGCGCGCCCGCTCAGCGTCAGCGCGGGCGCGCAGCAGAGCTCGACGGTGGCGTCGGCGAGGATCTCTGCCGTCCGCCACTCCTCGCGCTTGCCCAGCTCGAAGTGGCGGGTGGCCTCGCTCTCGATCATGGTCACCGGCCAGAGCGCGTTGGCGGCGATGCCGTTGCCCTTCTCCTCCTCGGCGATGGCGTGCGCCAGCATGGTCATGCCCATCTTCGAGACCAGGTAGGGCGCCTTGCCGGCGACGCGCTTGACGTTCACCGGCGGCGACATCATCACGATCTGGCCGGCCTTCTGCTCGCGCATGGCGGGCAGCACCGCGCGGGAGCAGAGGAACGAGCCGCGCACGTTGACGTCCATCACCAGATCGAACTTGCCGGGCGGCCACTCGCCAAGCTCGGCCCAGAAGATGGCGCCGGCGTTGTTGATCAGGATGTCGATGCGCCCGAACTTCGCCAGCGCGGCGTCGCGCATCGCCTCCACGTGGTCGAACTCGCGCACGTTGCAGATGGTCGCGAGCGCGCGCCGGCCGAGCTTTTCCACCTCGGCCGCCGTCTCGTGGATGGTGCCGGGCAGCCGCGGGTGGGGCTCGCTGGTCTTGGCGGCGACCACGACGTCGCAGCCCTCCCGGGCGAGCGCGAGGCAGACCGACTTGCCCACGCCGCGCGAGCCGCCGGTGACGATCGCTACTTTTCCTTCGAGGCGCATGCAGCGGCTTGTATCACTATCGGCAGACGGCCTGTCCTCCGGCGGTTCGATAGGCCTTCAGCTTTGCCAGGAGATTGCCGCCGTCGCTCTCGGGAGTGGTCTGGTCGCCGGCCCCGGCGCCAAAGAACATACCGGCCACGTGGGCCGCCGCGAGCTCGCCCGAATGGCTGAAGAAGTAATCGACGCGGTTGTCCTGCCAATGGTTCGCGGTGTTGTTCTGGGATGAGTTGCCGACCGGCACCTGCCAGAAGAAGACGGGAAGGCCGGTAGACTCGGAGAGCGCCGTCACCCAATTAAAGGCCTGGTGGAACGTAGGTAGCTTTGCATTCGCCGGGTCCCAGGTCCGGGGATTTCCGATGAACGCATAGTAACCCTCGTCGCGGTCGGAGGCGTCCACGGTGATGAAATCAGCGCCCGCGGCGCCGCAGTTCAAGAGGAACGCGCCGAGCTTCCTGCCCTCGGCCGCGACGTCGAGAGCGGTGTCGGTGTTGCTCAAGCAATCAGGTCCGGTGGCGAACCCGGAGCCGTGGAAGCCAATCAGCGCCGAGGGAGAGTATTTGCGCGCCATGGCGATGAGGCAGCGGCCAAGACCTGCGAACGTGTTCTCCTGCGCGGCGCAGTCGGTGGGGTTTGCCGAGGCCACCGCGGAGCTGATCAGGTGCGGGTTTGAATTCACCCGCTCGGCATAACCCCAGAAATCAGGCTCGACCTGGACGAAAGCGCGGGCCGTTCCAATCTGCTGCAGGAAGAAACGGAAGTCATTGAAGTACCGACTCATGAATGGCTGGTCGGCCGTCTTGGTGACCTCGGCGCTGCCTTCATTCACCTTGCTGGCCTGGAGCAGCTCATAGTAGGTCAGCATTGGTATTTCACCGCGGCCCGCTGCCTTGGCGACGAAATCCCTGATGTAGAAGCCTGGCGTGAGCTGGTCGTATTGATAGCAGCCCCACCAGGCGCAGCCGCCGGCTGAGTTGGCGCAGGACTTGCCATTGGAGATGCAGCCGCTGGCGCAGGAAGCGCAGGGGCCGCTCGAGTCGTTGAAGCCGCCCGCGATGTATTCATAGCGCACGTCCCAATTGCCGGCGCTGGCGGTCGCGTCGGCCATCGAGGCGCCGACCAGCAGGCTGCTCTTGCCCAGCTCCGTCAAGAGGGCGGCGCCGATGCACGCGCCGCCATCGGGCAGCCCTGCGTCGGCGGGTCCTGCGTCGGGTGAGCCCACCACGGGCGGCGTCGCCTTGCCGCCTGCGCACGCGGAGAGCGCGCAGCTGAGCGCCAAGAGTCCGGCGATGCCGACGAGGACTGTGCGAGGCGCCATTGGGGAAACCCTCAACGCCACTCTATCCCCACTCAATCGACCTTGCCGAGATACGCGCGCGCGAACGCCAGCGCGTCGGCCAGCCGCTCGACGCTGGCGCGGATCAGGTCGGCGCCGCCGTGGCCCGCGTGGCGCTCGATGCGCAAGAGCACCGGGCCGCCGCTGGAGGCGCGCTGCAGCGCCGCGGCCATCTTGCGCGCGTGCATCGGGTCCACCCGGTCGTCGCTGTCGGCCGAGAAGATCACCGTCGCTGGATAGCGCGTGCCTTCCTTGACCTGGTGATAGGGTGAATAGGAATAGAGCGTCTTGAATTGAGCTGCGTCTTCCGGGTCGCCGTACTCAGGAACCCAGAACTTCGCCACCCCAAACCTGGGATATCGAATCATATCGAGCAGCGGCACCGCGCAGAGCGCCACGCCGAAGAGATCGGGGCGCTGCGTGAGCGCCGCGCCGACCAGCAGTCCGCCGTTCGAGCCACCTTCGGCGGCGAGGCGTCCCTTGCTGGTATAGCGCTCGGCGATCAAATATTCAGCAGCGGCGAAGTAATCATCGAAGACGTTCTGCTTGTTGGCCATCATCCCGGCCTTGTGCCACTGTTCGCCGTATTCGCCTCCGCCGCGCAAGTTGGCCACGGCATAGACGCCGCCCTGCTCGATCCAGGCGAAGGCCTCGGGGTTGAAGCCCGGCTGCAGGCTGATGAGAAACCCTCCGTACCCATAGAGTATCGTCGGCGCTTTCCCGTCCAATACCAGGCCCTTCTTGTGCATCACCCAGAGAGGGATGCGGGTTCCGTCCTTTGAGTTGAAGAAGAGTTGCTTTGCCTCGACTTGAGTTCCATCGACGGGCGCCTGGAGGCGGAAATAGAGGCTGGTCTGGCCGGTCGCGACCGAGGTCTTGTGGATCTCGGTCGGCGTGGTGAACGAGGTGAAGGAGAAGTAGGCGTCGTCGTCGTCCTCGTCGCCGACGAGGGGAGAGGCGGTGCCGCGCGCGGGCAGGGGCTGCTCGCGAAGCAGCGCGCCGTCGAGCGAGCGGACCTCGAGCCGGGAGGCCACGTCCTGCAGCCAGGAGACGCCGAGCTTTCCGCCGACGACGGTGATGCCGTGGAGCACGTCCCGCGGGTGCTCGGCGATGATCTCCTTCCAGCCTTCGCGCGCGGGGTGTTGCGGGTCGATGCTGAAGGCGCGGCCGCGCGGGGCGCCCTCGTCGGTCCAGAGATAGAGGCGGTCCCGATAGACGTCGGCCGTGTAGTGCGCGGGCTTGCCGACCACGAGCGCGACCCAAGGACCGCCCTCGCCCAGGCGCAGGTCGCGCACGTACAGGTCGTTCGACGCCGAGCTGCCGACCGAGACCTCGAGGATCAGCCAGTGCCCGTCCTTCGAGGCCTCGGCATGGACGATGCGCTGGGGGTCGCCGGTCTTCTCGCGCCACACCTTGTCCCCTGCTGGCGAGGTGCCGAGCTTGTGGAAGCGCACCTCGGAATAGCCGGGCCGATCCGAGACGGGGATGGCCGGATCGCTCGGCGACCAGGTGTAGAAGAAGCCATCCGAGGTGGAGTTCCAGCTCGCGCCGCCGAAGCGCAGGCCGGGGATGACGTCGGCTTCCAGGTCCTTCATCGAGTCCACGTCCAGCACGTGCAGCACGCCCAGGTCGCCGTTGTTCGGCCGCTGCACGTAGGCCACGCGCTTGCCGTCCCACGAGGGGACCCAGGAGCCGAGCGCGGTGCTGCCGTCGCTCGACCAGGCGTTGGGGTCGAGCAGGACCTGCTCGCCGCCGCCCGCCGCCTCGCGCATGTAGACGACGGTCTTCTCTTGCGTGGCCCCGCGGCGAGTCCAGAAGAGGCGGCTGCCGCGCTTTTCGGGAGCGCCGAGGCGGTCCAGGTACATCAGCTGCGAGAGGCGCGCCTTGAAGGCCTCGCGGCCGGGCAGCGCGCCGAGCTGCTTGCGTGCGGCGGCGTCCTGCGCCGACATCCAGGCCTGCACCTCGGGCGACTTCTCGTCCTCGAGCCAGCGGTACGGATCGGCGACCTTCACCCCGTGCAGCTCGTCGATCTGGGTGTCCACGCGGCGCGTCTCCGGAGCGCGGAGGCGCACGGCTGCGCAGGCCAGGAGCGTGGTGAAGAGCGCGAAGAGGGCAAGCTTCATTCGGGTCTCCGAGCGAGAAAGAGCACGTCCTGGCCGGCTGCAAGCGGCCCGTGCAAGAGCTGCAGCCCGGCGAGCCGGCCGACCTGCGCCGGGACCGGCGCTTCGTCGCGCAAGAAGGTCGCGACCAGGACGCCCGACGGCCGCAAGAGTCGCGCGAGGGCGCGCAGGCCGCGGCTCTTCTCCTCGAGGACCGAGGTGAAGGCGACCACCAGCGCGCAGCTTCCGTCGGCGAGCGGCGGCGCCGCGAGGTCGGCCACGACGGGCAGGACAGCCCTCGGCCGCGCCCGTTGCAGCATGCCCTGGCTGAGATCGAGGGCGACCCAGGTGAGCGCTCGCAAGTCCGCGCGCAGGGCGGGCGCCGGCTCGCCCTCGTCCCCGAGCCACTCGGCGAACAGCCCGGTGCCGGCGCCTGCGTCGAGCGCGAGGCCAGCGGCCGGCGGCGAGAGCAGCGCAGCGGCCGCGCGGTACTTCAGGCGCTGCAGCGACCGGAAGCGCTCGTCGTAGCCCGCGGCGCTGCGATCGTAGGCCCGCGCGAGCAAGGCGTTGTCCACCGCGCGTGCTTACCACGGGCTCACGGGACGCTCCTTCCGGTGATGCGGCGGCCCGGCGCTTCCGCTATGTTTCCGCCCATGGCCACCCAGAGTGACGACAAGCGGGTGAAAGACATCGTCGGCGAGCTGCAAGGCGCGACCCTGGGCGGGCACGCGCTGCTCGCGGTCCTGCCCAAGCTGCGCCGGCTGCTCGAGGCCGACAAGGTGGCGGCCTACAAGCCGGTGCGCACGGGGGCGGGGTTCAAGATCGAGTTCGCCTTCTTCGAGGGGCTGCCCGCCGGCGCCGAGAAGCAAATGCAGGACTGGGCCCGGGCCGCGCCGGCCAACGCCTTCCTCTTCGACCCCGAGGCGCCCGAGGCGGACCAGCGCAACAAGGTCGTGCGCCCGAGCACGCTCTTGCCCGCCGACCAGCTCGCCAAGGTGCCCATCGTGCGCGAGCTCTTTGCCAAGCTCGGGCTGAGCGGCCTCGACCAGATCCGCGTGCTGGTCTGCGACGAGGGAAGGCTCCTCTCCTGGGTCGGCGCCTTTCGCGCGCGGCCCTTCACCGCCGAGGACGAGCAGCGCTTCGCGCTCCTGGTTCCGGCGCTGCAATCCAGGCTGCAACTGGAAGCCTCGCTGTATAAGTAGCGCCCATGGCCTCTCGCACACCGCTCTACGACGCCCACCTCGCAGCGGGCGCCCGCATGGTCGAGTTCGCCGGCTGGGACATGCCGGTGCAATACAAGGGCGTCCTCGAGGAGCACGCCGCCGTGCGCGAGAAGGCCGGCATGTTCGACGTCAGCCACATGGGCGAGCTCTCCCTCGAGGGACCGCGCGCGCTCGAGGTCGCGCAGCGCCTGGTCACCAACGATCTGTCCAAGTGCAAGGACGGGCAGGCCCAGTACAGCGCGCTCTGCAACGAGCAGGGCGGGGTGATCGACGACATCATCGTCTATCGCCACGCTGCCGACCGGCTCTTCGTCTGCGTCAACGCCACCGGCCGCGAGAAAGATTTTGAGTGGATGAAGTCGCACGCCGGGGAGGGCGCCACCGTCACCCAGCACTCGGACCACTGGGCGCAGCTCGCCGTCCAAGGCCCCGCGGCGGCCGCCATCGTCGACGCGCTCTGCGAGCCCAAGGTGATCGACCTCGCCTACTATCATTTTAGAAAAGCGACGGTCGCCGGCATCGCGGGCTGCATCGTCGCGCGCACGGGCTACACGGGCGAGGACGGGTTCGAGGTCTTCTGCCCGCCCGCGGACGCGCGCAAGCTCTGGGACGCCTTGTTGGAGAAGGGCGTCGTCCCGTGCGGCCTGGGCGCGCGCGACTCGCTCCGGCTCGAGGTCGCGTTTCGCCTCTACGGCAACGACATGGACCTTGCGCACACGCCGCTCGAGGCGGGCCTCGGCTGGATCGTCAAGCTCGACAAGCCGGGCGGCTTCATCGGCTCGGACGCGCTCAAGAAGCAAAAGGCCGAAGGGCTCAAGCGGCGTCTGGTCGGCCTCAAGTGCACCGGCCGCGGCATCGCCCGCCATGGGTACATCGTGCGCGCGCGCGGCGGCACCGAGGATTTGGGCGTCGTCACCAGCGGCACCATGAGCCCGGTCTTGAAAGAGGCCATCGCGCTCGCCTACGTGCCGGTCGCGCTCGCCAAGGAGGGCACCGAGCTCGACGTGGACGTGCGCGGCAAGCCGGTGGAGGCGCGGGTCGTCAAGACGCCCTTCGTCGCCAAAGAAGCCAATTCGTAGCGCTGACTCCGAGGACGAACCATGGCCGCACTGCCCGTTCCCAATGACCTCCGCTACACCAAGGACCACGAGTGGGCGCGCATCACCGGCACCACGGCGGTGGTCGGCATCACGGCCTTCGCCACCGATCAGCTCGGCGACGTCGTCTTCGTCGAGCTGCCGAAAGTCGGCGGCACGCTCGAGAAGGGCAAGCCCTTCGGCGTCGTCGAGAGCACCAAGGCCGTCAGCGACCTCTACGCGCCGGTGGACGGCACCGTCACCAAGGTGAACCAGGCGCTGATCGATTCGCCCGACAAGGTGAACAGCGATCCCTACGGCGAGGCCTGGATGATCGAGGTGCAGGTGAAAGACGCCAAGGAGCTCGAGGAGCTGCTCTCGGCCGACGCCTACCGGGAGCTGACGAAGGGCTAGCCGATGCAGCGCCTGGACATCCGCGGCCTGCTCTGCCCGCTCACCTGGGCGCGCACGAAGTACGCGCTCGGCAAGCTTGCGCACGGAGCGGAGCTGCTGGTTGTCACCGACCACCGCCCTGCGGTGCCCGACATCAAGCGCAACTGCGAGGAGCTCGGGCACGAGGTCGTCGCGAGCAGCGAGAGCGCGCCCGGCGTCTGGGAGCTGGTGCTGCGGCGCGGCTGATTACCCGACCGCGCCGGCGCGGCGGAAGAGCTGCTCCATCGCGGCAAAGCCCTCGGCCCGGCCGAGCTGGATCAAGTGGCTGCCCGGGAACTTCACCAGCGGCGCGCCGAAGTGGGCCGCCAGCCGTTCGGCGTGGGTGCGCGCGGCGGTGATGCGATCAACCTCGGCGGCGACCACCAGCATGCGATCGCCCGGGATCACCGGCTTGCGCGAGAGCGGCTGCACCAGCTGCAGCGCGCGGCGGCCCGCGTCGGTCAGCGAGTCCGGCACGGTGACGCCGCGGAGCGCCTCGTGCTCGACGGTGACCTCGGTCAAGTCGGCCAGCGGGATGTAGAGCACGGCGAAGTCGAGGCGCGGCTCGACAGTGGCCGCGAGCGCCGCGGTGTAGCCGCCCAGGCTCATCCCGGCGACGCCGACCTTGGGCGCCCCGCGCGCGCGCAGCCAATTCGCGAGAGAGCGCAGGTCCCAGATGGCCTGGCCAAAGCCCTCGATGGTCCGGCCCGCGCGCTGGGACGGGAACGACGCGGGCTTGCCGCGCTGCGAGCGGCGCGCGTGGAAGGGCAGCGTCAAGAGCGCGACGTCGAGGCCGAGCGCGTGCAGCCGGCCCGCGCGCCACGCGAGCTCCTCGAAGCGGTGCACCCCGGCGCGATAGCCGTGCAGGCAGATGATCGCGGGCCGCGGCTCTTTGTGGCGCAGGAGCCGCGCGTGCGCGACGCGGTTCTCCGCGAAGGCCAGATACGAGTCGCGGCCGCGTGGCTCGTGGGGCTGCCAGCCGCTCTGCCAGGAGAGATCGACGACCTCGCCGCCGCGGGGCAGCCGGCGGACGCGCTCTTCATCGACCCGTGTCAGGGAGGGCGGCGCCGCGAAGAAGCGCTCGGGCGAGATGGGGCCGTACGCCTCGGCGGTCTCGCGCAGCCGCTGGAGTCGCTCGGCGTGCGAGGGGCCGGGACCTGCCGCGCGGCGCCCGAGCTGCTGCGCGAGGCGGACCACGGCGATGTCGAAGCTCGCCGCCCAGCCCTTCAACAAGGTGCCGACCAGCGGAGCGCGCAAGAGCAGTGAGTGCACGTTGCCTCAGAACCCGCGCTGGGCGGGAGAGCCCGGCACGTACGCGGGGCCAAAGCTGAGCCGCGGGCCGGTGGAGACGAGCAGCGTGAAGGCGAACGACTGGCGCAAGAGGCCGTCGGGACCCATCAGGCCGGAGGGCGGATTGGGGAAGTGCTCGGCCTGCTTGAACGAGTCCACGGCCACGCGGTCGAGGTAGTCGACGCCGCTGGAGGACGCGACCCGCACTTCGCGCACGTCGCCGCGCGCGTCGAGGACGAACTCGACCACGGTGCGCCGATCTTTGTACGAGTAGAGCTGGCCGGTGGGGTCGCGCCGCTGCGACTCGTCTTGCACCTTGCCGACCCAGATGCGGCCGACCTGCTCCTTCACGCGGTTCAGGAAGCCGGCGTACTTGAAGCCGCGGCTGTTGAGCAGCGTCTCCTCGCCCTCTTCGACGCCGTGCAGATCGTCGTTCATCGGCCCGCCCGCCACCGGGCCGAGCGCCTGCCCGATGTCGTTGAGCGCGAGGTTGAGCGGCTTTTGCGGCCCGAGCAGCCCCGCTTGTCCAGGCGCGCCAGGCTTGCCCGCGCCCTCGCCCACAGGTCCCGTCGAGCCAGTCTCGGACGGCCGCGCCATCGCCAGCTTCTTGCCCTCGCCGGGCAGCGCGTCGCTGGTGGCGCGATTGCGCAAGGTGCCGTCCTCGGCGGTCTGCACCTTGAGCCGGTCGATGCGCTTGCGCCCAGGCAGCTCGGCCGGCCGCGCCGCTTCCTTGGACGCCTGCTTCTGACCGCCGTTTTCGCCCTGCTCACCCTGCTTGCCGGCGATGGGCGTGGGCGGCGGCGGCGGCTCGGCGCTCTTGGGCTTCTCGGCCTTCTGCTCGCCCTCCTTCTGCAGCTTGGAGAGCGCGTTCTTGTGGAACGCGGACGTCTCTTTCGCGCGCGTCTCCTTCTCGACGCGGCTGTCCTTCTCGCTGAGATATTTGGTTGGCTTGTCGGGCGCGCGCTCGTCGGTTGGCTGGCCGAGGGAGACCACCTGCCCCGGCACCAGCTCGGCCTTCTTGGGCACCAGCTCCATGGGCAGCGGCTCGGAGGGCAGGAGCGGCTGCATCGACCGGCTCGACCCGGCAGTGGGGTGAGAACCCGGCTGGCTCTGCGCGAGGCGCTGCACCTGCCCGCGCGAGGTTGAGACCAGCGAGACGCGGCTCTTCTTCGGCCCCGACCCGCCACCCTGGAAGAGCTCGCTGCGGGCCAAGAGTGGCAAGAGCAGCGCGTGACCCGCGATCGCCAGCACGACGGCTGAGATCAGCCGCCGCTTGCGGGTCGGGGGTGGTGCGCGCAGATAGCCCATCTTTGCCGGAGTGTAGCGCGGGCCACCCCTCCGCGGCGAGCCGCCAAACGTCAGTGCCGGCGGAGGAGGGGGCGGTCGCTCGGACGAAGGTCCCTGCTGATGCGCGGCCGGCACGAGTTGTGAACACTTCGGAGCGGGAAAAGTTCCTTCCCCGCTCACACGGCTTCTCAGTGCGTGTTGTACGCGAGGCCGATCAAGGTCAGGAACGCGAACTGGGCGCCGCTGCCGCCGCTCACCACGCCGAACTCAGGGCCGGCGCGGGCGCGGAGCGTGAGGGCCAGGTTGGCGTCGAGCTTGTATTCGCCGCCGACGCCGAGCATGGGGCCAAAGAAGATGCCGACCGGGTTCGAGAACGAAACCAAGGACTCGATGTCGCCGGTGACGTCCAGCGTCAGGTGGTCGTCCCAGCGATAGCCCGCGGTGATCCCGACCGGGGCGCCGACCCCCCAGACGTTCCCCGTCTGGACGCCGCGGTTGCCGTAGAAGGTCGCGCCCGGGTCGATGTGCGCGGTGACGCCGAGCCTGGTGGCCTGAAAGAGCTGGCGGCGATAGGGCACGGCCAGGTTCAGGCCGACGAGGCTGTTGGTCGTGCCCTCGAAGCTGTAGAGGAACGAGGCGCGAAACCCGAGGTCGCTGTAGTCGTTGAAGCCCTTGCTGTACTGGACGCTGATCCCGGGCCAGCCGACCTCGCCGAGGATGACGCCGTTGCCCGCGCCGTTGGTGCGGCCTGCGTTGGCGCTCCAGGTGTTGTTGTCATTGAGGCCCAGGATCAGCTCGCCGGCGACCTGCGCGCTGGCCGCGGTGCCGACCAACGTCACCGCGAGCGCGGCGCAGCGAACGAAACGACACAAGGCCATATGGAAATCTCCAGACCCAAAGAGGGGTCCCCAGTGGGAAGCTTTGGACGGCACGACCAAAGAGCAAGCGGGCAGACCCTTCTGCCGGTCGGCCGAAGCGGCGCCGGGCTGGCCCCTTCCGCCATTGCTTGACCGACGCGGGGAACCGGCTAGGGTGCCGCGCACGATGGAAGTCCTCGCGGGCGACATCGGCGGCACCAAAGCCCTGCTCGCCGTGGTGGAGATCGAGCTGGGCTCGGGGGGCGCCAAGGGCAGCGCCCGGGTGCTCGACAGCCGGCGTTACGAGAGCCGCCGCTATCCGGGCCTCGAGGCGGTCTGCCACGCTTTCGCCGCCGATCGAGGCAGGCCGTTGCCGCGCCGAGCGGGCTTTGGCGTCGCGGGCCCCGTGGTCGAGGGGCGCAGCCAGGCGACCAACCTTCCCTGGGTCATCGACGAGCGGCAGCTCTTGCAAGCGCTCTCCGCCGAGCACGTCAAGCTGGCCAACGACTTCGGCGCGCTCGGGCTCGGGCTCTCGCTGGTCGAAGAGGCGCAGATGACCGCCCTCAACGAGGGCGTGCGCACAGCCTCTGGCCCGATGGCGCTGATCGGCGCCGGCACGGGGCTCGGCGAGGGCTTCGTCATCACCTCTGCTGACGGCCGCCGCATGGTGATGCCGAGCGAGGGCGGCCACGCCGACTTCGCCCCGCGCAGCGAGGCCGAGATCGACGTCCTGCGCTTCCTCCAGCGCCGCTACGAGCACGTCTCCTGGGAGCGCCTCTTGTGCGGCGACGGCCTCGTCAACCTCGCCGAGGCGCTGGCCGACCACGACGGCTCGCCCCTGCCGGCAAAGCTGGCCGCGCAAGTGGCGAGCGACCGCGCCTTGGCGCCGGCCGTGGTGACCGAGCTCGCGCGCGCCGGCGAGCCCGTCTGCCAGAGAGCGCTGCGCCTCTTCTGCCGCGCCTACGGCGCCGAGGCCGGCAACCTCGCCCTCAAGCTCTTGCCGACGGGCGGCGTCTTCGTGGCAGGCGGCATCGCGCCGCGAATCCTGCCCGAGCTGACCGACGGCGTCTTCCGCCAGGCCTTCCTCGACAAGGGTCGCATGCGCCGGCTGCTCGAGGCCATGCCCGTCCACGTCGTGCTCGACCCGCTCACTCCTCTCTACGGCGCGGCCGCTCTGGCTGCCGCGTAAGCCCGGGACCTCCATGCCGAAGATGTCAAAAGAGCTTCACGACCAGTGCGTGAACACCATCCGCTTCCTCTCGATCGATGCCATCGAGAAGGCCAACAGCGGCCACCCGGGCCTGCCGATGGGCGCCGCCGAGATGGCCTTCACGCTCTGGAACCGGCACCTGCGCTACGACGGCAAGGACCCGCGCTGGCTCAACCGCGACCGCTTCGTGCTCTCGGCGGGCCACGGCTCGATGCTGATCTATTCGCTCCTGCACCTGGCCGGCTTCGACCTCTCCGTCGACGACCTCAAGGCCTTCCGGCAATACAAATCGAAGACGCCGGGCCACCCCGAGTTCCACGACACGCCGGGCGTCGAGGCCACCACCGGGCCGCTCGGCCAGGGCATCTCGAACGCGGTCGGCATGGCGCTCGCGGGCAAGATGCTGGCGGCGCGGGTCAACACGCCGTCCAGCAGCGGCTTCGTCCCCATCGACCACTACGTCTACGGCATCTGCTCCGACGGAGATCTGATGGAAGGCGTCGCCTCCGAGGCGGCGTCGCTCGCCGGCCACTGGAAGCTCGGCAACCTCATCTTCCTCTACGACGACAACCACATCTCGCTGGCCGGCCACACCGAGATCACCTTTACCGAAGATCGCGACAAGCGCTTCGAGGCCTACGGCTGGCACGTGCAGCACGTGAAGGACGGCAACGACGCCGAGGCCATCCACGAGGCCATCGAGACCGCCAAGGGCGTGAAGGACCGGCCCTCGCTCATCTCGGTGCGCACGGTCTTGGGGTTCGGCTCGCCGCACAAGGCCGACACGCACGACGCGCACGGCTCGCCGCTCGGCAAGGACGAGACCAAGGCCACCAAGGAGAACCTGGGCTGGCCGCTCGAGCCGACCTTCTTGGTGCCCGAGGCCGTCAAGCAAGTCTGGGCCGCGCGCGGCCAAGAGCTGAAGCAGCAGCACGACCAATGGGAAAAAGATCTGGCCGCGTGGCGCAAGGAGCAGCCCGAGAAGGCAAAGCTCCTCGACCAGCTGACCAGTCTGGAGGTGCCCGCGGATCTCGCCGAGCAGCTGGCGGAGGTGGTGAAGTCGGCGGCCTCGGACTCGACGCGCAAGCTCTCGCAGCAGCTTTTGCAAAGAGCGGCGCAGCTGGTGCCGGCGCTGGTCGGCGGCTCGGCGGACCTGGACCCGTCCACGCTCACCGTCATCAAGGACGGAGGCGATGTGAACCCCGCCGAGTTCGGCGGCAGCTACGCGGGGCGCAACCTGCACTTCGGGGTGCGCGAGCACGCGATGGGGTCGATCGCCAACGGCTTTGCCTACGAGGGCTTCTTCCTCCCCTACACGGCAACCTTCCTGATCTTTAGCGATTACATGAAGCCGCCCATCCGGCTCGCGGCGTTATCGAAATTGCGGACGCTGTTCGTCTTCACGCACGACTCGATCTTCCTCGGCGAAGATGGCCCGACCCACCAGCCCGTCGAGCAGCTCTGCATGCTGCGCGCGACTCCGCACCTCGAAGTGTGGCGGCCCGGCGACGCGACCGAAGTGGCCGCCACCTGGGCCGCGGCCATCGAGCGCAAGGACGGCCCCTCGGTGCTGGTCTTCACGAGGCAGAAGCTGGCGCTGCTCCAGCGCGCGGAGGCGGCCGACGTGCGCAAGTGCATGAAGGGCGCCTATGCGCTGGTCGAGCCCAAAGAGAAGCCCGAGCTGGTGTTGATCGCCACCGGGTCCGAGGTCGCCGCCACGCAAGCGGCGCTGGCGCTCCTGCCCGAGGAGCTGCGCAGCAAGACGCGCGTGGTGTCGATGCCCTGCGTCGAGCGCTTCCTCAAGTGGCCGCGCGCCGAGCAGGAGAAGCTGGTCCCGCACGACGGCAAGACCAGGCTCGCGGCCATCGAGGCGGCCGGGGGCCTCGACTGGTATCGGCTGGTCGGCGACGGGCTCGTCATCGGCGTCGATCGGTTCGGCGCCAGCGCGCCCGACAAGGCGCTGGCCGACGCGTACGACCTCTCGCCCGAGAAGATCGCAAAGCATTTGCAAAACTGGTTCGCGGCCGGCGCGTCCGGCAGCTCCGCGAAACCCTAAAGGACGGCATCGATGGCGACCCCCAAAGCAGCAGCGCGGCTCAACGAGCTCGGGCAGTCGGCGTGGCTCGACCTCATCGGCAGGAAGCTGGTCCGCGAGGGCGGCCTGAAGCGGATGATCCACGAGGACGGCATCCGCGGCGTGACCGCCAATCCGGCCATCTTCGAGAAGGCGATCGCCGAGAGCGACGAGTACGACGAGCAGCTGGCGGCGCTGGCGGTCGAGGACAAGAGCCCGCTCGAGATCTACGAGCGGATGGCGATGAACGACGTGCAGAACGCCTGCGACGTCCTCCGCCCACTCTTCGACGCCACCGAGGGCGCCGACGGCTTCTGCTCGCTCGAGGTCTCGCCGCTGCTCGCCTACGAAACCGACACCACGGTGGTCGAGGCGCAGCGGTTCTGGAAGGGGGTCGATCGGCCCAATCTATTGGTGAAGATCCCCGCCACCGTCGAGGGGATCCCCGCCATCCGGCAGGCCACCGCGCTCGGCATCTCGGTGAACATCACGCTGATCTTTTCCGTCAAGGTCTACGAGCAGGTGATCGAGGCGTACCTGTCGGGCCTGGAAGAGCGCCACGCAAAGGGCGAGCCGCTGGCGCAGATCCACTCGGTGGCCAGCTTCTTCGTCAGCCGCGTCGATAGCTTGATCGACAAGAAGCTCGAGGCGCTGGGCACGCCGGATTCCAAATCGCTCCTCGGCACCATCGCCGTCGCCAACGCAAAAGAGGCTTACCAACTTTACCAAAAGACCATCGACTCGCCGCGCTGGAAGAAGCTCGAGGAAGCGGGCGCCACCCGACAGCGGCCGCTCTGGGCCTCCACCGGCACCAAGAACAAGGCCTACAAAGACACGCTTTATGTCGATGAGCTGATCGGCAAGGACACGGTCAACACGCTGCCGCTGCCGACGCTGCAGGCCTTCAACGACCATGGCCTCGTCGCCGACACGGTGACGCTCGGCGTGCCCGAGGCGCGGCGGCAATTGAAGAAGCTCGGCGAGCTTGGGATCGACCTGGAAGAAGCCTGCCGGCAGTTGACCAAGGAGGGCGTGGTCCTCTTCGAGAAGGCCTTCGGCCAGCTGCTCCACGTCATCGACGCGCGGGCCTCGGCCATCCGCCACAAGCGGCAGGTGCGCTGGCAGGAGGCGCTCGGCAGGCGCGAGGCGGAAGGGGAGGCCGCGATCGCCTCCGCGCGCGAAGGCAAGCTCGGCGCGCGCTTGTGGAACCGCGACGTGACGCTGTGGAGCAGCGAGGAGAAGCACCAGGCGGTGGCCAAGAACCGCCTGGGCTGGCTGGAAGTGCACCGGAAGATGAAAGAGCACCTCGCCGAAATTACCGAATTCGCAAAAGCGGCCAAGGAGAGATTCGACCACGTCGTGCTCTGCGGGATGGGCGGCTCCAGCCTCTGCCCCGACGTGCTCTCCCGCGTCTTTGGCAAGCAGCCGGGCGGGCTGGACCTGCGCGTGCTGGACTCGACGGCGCCGGACGCGGTGAAGAACGCCATCGCGGGCTTCGCGCTCGAGCGAACGCTGTTCCTGATTTCGTCAAAGAGCGGCACGACGACCGAGCCGGACTCGTTTTATCGACATTATCGAAGCCTGGCCAAGGCCGACCAGTTCGTCGCCATCACTGACCCCGGCTCTGATCTGGAGAAGCTGGCCAGGAGCGAGGGCTTTCTCAAGAGCTGGCCCAATCCGGCCGACATCGGCGGGCGCTACTCGGCGCTCTCGTTCTTCGGACTGGTGCCGGCGGCGCTCCTTGGCCTGGATGTGGCTGCGCTGCTCGAGGAGGCCGAGCACATCGCGCTGGTCAGCGACGCCGCCGTGCCGCCGCGCGACAACCTCGCGGTGCGGCTCGGCGCCCTGCTGGGTGGCCTCGCCAGGAAGGGGCCGCCCTCGGCCGCGAACAAGCTGACGCTCGTGCTCTCGCCGCAGCTGTTGCCCTTCGGCGGCTGGGTCGAGCAGCTGATCGCCGAGAGCACGGGCAAGATCGGCAAGGGCATCCTGCCCGTGGACGGCGAGCCGCTCAGCAAGCCCTCTGTCTACGGCGACGATCGCGTCTTCGTCTCGCTCTCGCTGCAGGACGAGCACGACGACCGCCACGACGGCGCCGTCGATGCGCTGGCCAAGGCCGGTCACCCGGTGATCCGCTGGCAGCTCCCGAGCAAGAATTCACTGGGCGGCGAGTTCCTCCGCTGGGAGATCGCGACCGCCATCGCCGGCGCCGTCATGGGCCTCGATGCGTTTGACGAGCCCAACGTCACCGAGAGCAAGGAGAAGACCAAGGCGCTCCTCGGTGCTGCCAAGGGCGGGACGCTGCCTGCGGAGGAGCCGTCCTTGCGCGCCAACGGCGTCGCGGTCTTCGCCAGCGCGGCGCACGCCAACATCTTGTCCAAGGCGGCGGGCACGCTCGGGCCGGAGGCGACCCGCTCGCCCGCGCACTGGCTGGCGGCCCACCTCGCGCTCGGCGAGCCGGGCGACTATGTCGCGCTCCTGGCCTACGTCGTCCCCGACGATGGGCTGCACGCTGAGCTGCGCAAGTTGCAGGGCAGCGTCCGCGACGTGACCCACCTCGCGACGACCAGCGGCTTTGGCCCGCGCTTTCTGCACTCGACCGGCCAGCAGCACAAGGGCGGGCCGAAGAACGGCATCTTCGTCGAGCTGACCGTGGACGGCGGGGCGGACATCGCCATCCCGGGCCAGCCGTACGGCTTTGCCACGCTCTTTGCCGCGCAGGCCCGAGGCGATCTCGAGGTGCTCATCGACCACGGGCTGCGCGCGCTGCGGCTCCATTCCGAGGACGGCGACCCGGGCAAGCTGTTCGAGCTGGTGCGCGAAGCCGCTCGCCTCATCGGCAAACCCGAGTAGACTGCCGGCCGTCCACGCTCTTGAACGCTTCCGGAGGGATTCATGAGGACTTTGCTCCGCGCCGCACCGATCGCCACCCTGCTCCTGCTCGTCGCCTGCGGCGGCGCCAGCAAGTCCGTGCGCACGCCGACCTGGGTCGGCTCCTCGTCGGGCACCGTCGATGACGACGGCAAGTGGTACTGGCAGATCGAGAAGGTCAACGACGGCAGCGGCCTCAAGCGGAGGCTCGCGGTGGACAAGAAGGTGCGCGAGGCACTCGCGGCCGCGTGCAAGGACGTGAAGCCCGAGGACGCCGAGATCGTCGATCATTACGTTGACGGCGACTCGGGGTCCGAGACGGCCATCGCCCGCATCGACTCCGGCAAGTGCCCGGACGCGCCCGAGAGCAAGCGCGGCGGCGCCTCGGCCGACAAGCCCAAGGCCGAAGAGAAGGCCGAAGAGAAGCCGGCCGAGGAGAAGAAGGCCGACGACGCCAAGCCGGCCGAGGGCGAGAAGCCTGCCGAGGAGAAGCCGGCGGAAGAGAAGCCGGCCGAAGAAGCAAAGTAGGCGGGACCGGCGTCGAGCGGGCACAGGCCCGCCGACGCACCGGCGCCACCCGGCAATTTTCAGCTCGAGGATCCAAGTAGCCGGGAGCCAAAAGCGTCGGCGGACCTGTGCCCGCTCGCCGCCTATTGGTGGCGAAAGAAGAGCGTGGAGCGACCGGTTTTGGGACGCGCAGTTCCATGGCCGGGCGGGGCGCGGCGTCCCTTGGCTGCGCGCGTTGGTGGCACGAAGTTCGCTTTGCTGCATCCCTCAGGCGCGTGATCCGGTCGCGCCGGCGGAGGCACCATGGAGTCGATCTGGCGCGATCTGCGCTTTGCCCTGCGGAGCCTCGTGCGCACGCCGGGGTTCACGGCCGCGTCGGTGCTGGCGCTCGCGCTTGGGATCGGCGCCACCACCGCGCTCTTCAGCGTCGCCCACGCGGTGCTCTTGCGCTCGCTCGGTTGGAACGACGAGTCGCGGCTGGTCAGCATCCGCGAGGCCTTCGCCGCCCAGGGGCTCGAGGGGCTGCAGTGCTCGGCGCCCGAGTACCTGGACTTTCGCGCCTCGCCCCTGTTTTCCGCGGTCGGCGTCTATCACGCGGACACCGCTGCGCTGCAGGGCGAGCACGCCGAGCGCATCTCGGTCGGCCACGCCACCGCCGGGTTCTTCGCCGCGCTCGGCGTGCGCCCGATCGTCGGCCGCGGCTTCACCGACGAGGAGGACCTGGCTGGCCGCGACGGCGTCGCCCTCCTCTCCTATGGCGCGTGGCAGAAGCGCTACGGCGCCGCGCCCGACGCGATCGGCAGGACGGTGACGCTCGACGGCAAGGTGCACGCCATCGTCGGCGTCCTGCCCGCCGCCTTTCGCTGGGACGAGCCGCACGAGCTCTACGTGCCGTTTGGCTTCACGCCAAAGCAGCTGCGCGAAGAGCGCGGCAATCGCTACCTCGACGCGGTGGCGCGGCTGGCGCCTGGACTGTCTTTGCAGACGGGCTCGGCGCGAATCGAAGAGCTGGCCGCCTCGCTGCGCGCCACCTGGCCCGACTCGTATGTCGGCACCACGCGCTGGAGCCTCTCCCTTACTCCCCTGCGCGACCGCTTCTCCGGCCAGGCCGAGCGGCCGCTCTACGTCTTGCTCGGCGCGGTGCTCTTCGTCCTGCTCATCGCCTGCGGCAACGTCGCCAACCTCTTGCTGGCCCGCGGCGCCGCCCGGGCGCGCGAGCTGGCGGTGCGCAACGCACTCGGCGCCAGCCGGGGCCGCCTGGTCAGGCTCCTCTTGGCGGAGAGCCTCCTGCTCGCGCTCTTCGGTGCGCTGGGCGGGCTGCTCGTCGCCACCTGGTCCCTGGATGTTCTGCTGGCCGCAGCGCCGCAGTCGATAAAGGCCCTGGCCGACGTCACGCTCGACCGCTCCGTGCTCGGGCTCGCGGCGGTCTTGATCGTGTTCACCACGCTCCTCTTCGGCCTCTTGCCTGCCTTGCAGGCCAGCCGCGTCGAGGTGGGCGCGGCGCTCAAGGACGGCTCGCACGGCACCTCGGGCCCGCGCGCGGGTCGCATGCGGGGCGCGCTGGTGGTGGGCCAGTTCGCGCTCTCGCTCGTGTTGCTGGTCGGCGCGGGCCTGCTCTTGCGCAGCTTCGCGGAGGTCCTGCGCGTCCCGGCGGGCTTTACGCCCGAGGAAGTCCTGGCCGCGAAGGTGAGCCTGGGCGGCCCCGCATACCAGCCGGCCACGGCGCAGGCCCGCTATTGGAACGAAGCGGTGCGAAGGGCCTCGGCGCTGCCCGGCGTCGAGTCGGCCGGGGCCATCAACGTCCCGCCGCTGCAGGGCCGCACCGACTGGAGCTACGACATCGAGGGCTACGTGGCCAAGCCCGGCGAGCCCTATCCAGACGACCAGTTCCGGCGCGCGACCTTCGGCACCTTCAAGGCGCTGCGCATCGCCGTCAAGAGCGGCCGCGAGTTCGCCGAGTCCGACGACGAGGCCGCCCTGCCGGTGGCCCTCGTCAACGAGGCCTGGGTGCGCCGCTACTTCCCGGGCCAGGACGTGATCGGCAAACGGCTTCGCGCCGGCGGGAAAGAGGGCAAGTGGCGCACCATCGTCGGCGTGGTCGGCGACGCGCACGACCTCGGCCTGGAGGCCGTCACGCCCCCCATCTTCTACGCCTGCGCGAGCCAGTTTCCCGACGACCAGATGACGCTCCTGGTGCGCGCCGCGGGCGGGTCGGCCTCGTCGCTCGCGGCCTCGGTGCGCGCCCTGCTCGCGGGCCTGGACGCCTCGCAGCCGCCCGACTTCATCGAGCCCTACGAGGACCGCGTGGCGGCCGCGCTCGCCCCGCGCCGCTTCCCGCTGCAGCTGCTCGCCGCCTTCGCGGTGCTGGCGCTGGTGCTCTCGGCGCTCGGCATCTACGGGGTGACCTCCTATGCGGTCACGCAGCGCACCCGCGAGTTTGGCGTGCGCCTGGCCATCGGCGCGCAGCAGGGCGACGTGCTGCTCCTGGTGATGACCGGCGCCGTCCGGCAGGCCGCGCTCGGAGTCGCGATCGGCCTCTGCGGCGCGCTGGCCACTGCCCAGCTCTTGTCGTCGCAGCTCTACGGCGTCAGCGCCCGCGACCCGCTCACGTACCTCGGCATCGCGGGGCTGCTCGCGCTGGTGGCATTGGTGGCGAGCTGGCTCCCAGCGCGCCGGGCGATGCGAGTGGACCCGGCGACTGCGCTCCGAGCCGAGTAGAGCGCGGCGTCAGGTGGCGCGCTCGATGCGACAAGCGAAGCAGCCAGGCCTGGCGAAGCGCGCGTGGACGAACTCCACCTCGGGCCGCGCGAGCAGCTTTGACAGCAGCGTCTCCAACTCGCGCCCATCGACGACATCGGCGGCCACCATCCGCTCGCGAGCATCGTACCCGCGCAGCGCCAGCAGCCGGCGGCGCAGCTGATCGGGGATCTCGCCGGGCCGCTCCCAGCGCGGGCACGCGTCGGCGTGGACGAAGATCGGACCGACCTCGGCGTAAGGGCCCACTTGCTCGAACGGGCTGTGCGGGAGCAGCAGCAGCTTCTCTCCCGGGGCGGCATCGGTCAGGCAATGGCGGCACGGGAACGCGTGCGCCTCATCGGCGATGACGGAATCGACGGCCTGCGCGGGTTCGGTCTGGCCGGCGCGCGCGCTGGACGCCGCGGCCTCGCTCAGCGGGATGATGCGGAAGCTCGACATGGGCTCTCTCCTCGCGTTGCCACCTTGGTGGGCACGGCCATGAGATAGCCCCCGCGGCCGATTCGTTCTGGCGGTTTCCGGACGCCGCTCTCTTCGGCAGACGGCATGGGTCCGGCACGGTGCCACGACCCCACGGTCGCGGCCCCAGGCTCGCTCTGCGGGCAGCGCGGCATTGCGGCTCCCCCTTGGTCCGCGAACTCGAGGTCCCAATCAGGTATCTTCGCGTTGCCGGCCCTGGTCTCGCGGCCATCCCTCCTCCCGCGCCAGGGACAAGGAGACCCAATGAAGATCGCCCTGGTCGCTGCTTTCCTGCTTGCAGTGAATGTGCTGGCTTCGCCCGCCGCCGCCGATCAGCCGGTCATCAAGACGGCCACCAAGGGGCGGACGCACCAGCTGCCGACCACGGTGCGCAAGGCGGCGATGCCGCCCAGCAAGAATACGCCCAAGGCGGCCCACAGCTCGTCGAGCAGCAGCAGCAACTCCACCTCGGTGCCGAACCTCGTCTTCGGCGGCTCCGGTGCCGCGGTCTTCGCCAACCCGACGCTCTACGCCGTCTTCTGGGGCTCGAGCGTGAACTCGGACGTCACTTCCAAGCTGCCCGACTTCCTCAAGGCCTTCGGCTCGGCGCCGTATTTCGCCTGGCTCAACGAGTACGACGCCGGCGGCAAGCACATCGCGGGCACGACCTGGGGCGACAAGTTCACCATCACGCCCGCCAACACCAAGACCAACATCTCCGACGACGAGATCCGGGCCGAGATGGTGGCGCAGATGAAAGCCGGCCACATCACCAAGGCCTCGGGCGAGGCCATCTACGTCATCGCCTTCCCCAAAGGCACCGTCATCCACGACGGCACCGACACCTCGGCCAACAAGTCGAAGTCGGCCTCGGGCGACGTCTCCTTCTGCGCCTATCACAAGCACTACGACGGCAGCGACGTGCCCCACTTCAAGTACGCCATCGTGCCCGACGTGGACGGCGTGAGCGGCTGCGGCGGCGGCACCCTGCGCTACTTCGATCACATCACGATGGCGGTGTCCCACGAGCTGGTCGAGACCATCACCGACGCCCAGGACAGCGGCTGGTACGACTCCAACGACAAGAGCGGCAAGACCGACCAGTGGGGCGAGATCGGCGACATCTGCAACGCGCAGTACGGCTCGATGAGCGGCCAGGCCGGCGGCTACGCCATCCAGCGCATGTGGTCGAACAAGCAGAGCACATGCCTCGTCTGCACCAACTCGAAGACCCGCGGCGCCGGGACCATCCCGAAGTCGTGCCCCAGCTCGCAGGACGAGGACGCGGGCCTCTGCTACGACAAGTGCAAGTCCGGCTACAAAGGCGTCGGCCCCGTCTGCTGGGAGAGCTGCCCCTCGGGCTACACCGACACGGGCGGCCATTGCACCAAGCCCAAGTCGTACGGCCGCGGCGCCGGCTACGCCCTCTGGGACAAGAAGAAGTGCGAGAAGGCCCACGGCAGCTGCGAGAAGAACGGCGCGATGTATTACCCGCACTGCAAGTCGGGCTTCCACGCGGTGGGCTGCTGCGTGTGCAGCCCGGACTGTCCGTCGGAGATGACCGACATCGGCGTCTCCTGCCAGAAGAAGAGCTACGGCCGCGGCGTCGGCAAGGTCCACTCGTGCGCCGACAGCGAGGACAAGGACGCGGGCCTTTGCTACAAAAAGTGCGACACCGGATATACCGGCGTCGGCCCCGTCTGCTGGGCGGACAATTGCTCGTTCTGGAACGCGAAGGGGTCGGCCGGCAACTGATGCGAGGCAGATTGGGGTTGGTTTGACTCCTCAGTTGAGCCGCGCGGCGCGGGCGGGCGGTGGGAAAAATTGAAGGAGGAGCGCGGTGCCTGAGGATCCTCAGCCGGGCCTGACCAAGGAGGAGGTCCTGGCCCGCATCTTCAAGAGCAAGCACGAGCGCCGCCGTGCACTGGCCGCGCTCTCGTTCGAGGAGAAGTTCCAGATCGTGCTGCAGCTCCAGTCGCTCAGCCGGCAGGCGCGGGCGGCGATGCAGGCGACGCGCGACGAGCAGGAACGGAAGCGCGCCGACCCCGACCCGAAGTGAGCTCCCGGCTAGAGAAGCGGGCCGAGCGCCGGTGCCGCGGCGGGCCTCTGCCCGCTGCGGACCGGTACCTAAGCCGAACTCAACCCTTCTTGACCGCATGCCCCCCAAACTCATTGCGCAATGCCGCCTGCACCTTGGCGCCGAAGGACTCTTCCTGCCGCGAGGCAATGCGCCTGAGCAACGAGAGGGTAATGATAGGAGCCGGCACGTTTTGGTCGATCGCCGCCTGCACCGTCCAGCGGCCCTCGCCGGAGTCCTCGACAAAGCCCTTGATGTCCTCGAGCCGCGGGCTCTTCTGGAGCGCGTCGGCCAGGAGTTGCAAGAGCCACGAGCGCACGACGCTGCCCTTGTCCCAGAGCGCGGCGATGGCCGGTAGATCCAACTTCTCGGCAAAGGGGGCCGAGGCCATGACTTCGAACCCCTCCGCATAGGCGGCCATGAGTCCGTACTCAATGCCGTTGTGGACCATCTTGACGTAGTGGCCGGCGCCGGGAGGGCCCGCGTGCAGGAGGCCGTTCTCGGGGGCCAGCGTCTTGAGCGCCGGCTCGGCGATGGCGAAGGCCGCCTTGCTGCCGCCGACCATCAAGCAATAGCCGTTCTGCAATCCCCACACGCCGCCTGAAGTGCCGGCGTCGAGGAAGTGGATCTTCTGTGCGTCGAGCTCCTTGGCGCGCCGCTGCGAGTCGTGGAAGTTGGAGTTGCCGCCGTCGATGATGACGTCGCCCGGCGAGAGCTTGGCGGCCAGCGAGTGGATCAGCTCCTCGGTGATCTTGCCCGAGGGCACCATCGCCCAGACCACGCGCGGCGGCGCGAGGGCAGCCACCACCTCGTCGAGCGTGGTCGCGGGAGCTGCTCCATATTGAACAAGGTCCACGGCCTTCTTCGGATCGACGTCGAAGGCGACGACCTTGTGCCCGCCCTTGAGCAGGCGCTGCACCATGTTGCCGCCCATCTTGCCGAGTCCGAGCATCGCGATCTGCATGGTTCCTCCCTTTCGAAGGCGCGCACTCTACTGCGCCGTTGCGTTCCCGTCCCGGGTGGGCTTTTGTTCCCCGCATGCCCTATCGACCCGAGGACGATGAAGTCGAGAATCCGCTGCGGCAGGGCCTGCGCGCGGAGTCCACTCCCGAGCCCTGCGCCGTCGTCGTCTTCGGCGCCAGCGGCGACCTCACCCAGCGCAAGCTCATGCCCGCGCTCTACAACCTGGCGCTCGGCGCGCACCTGCCGGCGGCGTTCGGGGTGGTCGGCGTGTCGAAGAGCGCCATCACCGACGACGAGTTTCGCAGCGGCATGCGCGAGGCGGTCGGCAAGTTCTCGCGCAACAAGCCGGTGGACGAGGAGGTGTGGGCCGACTTCTCGGCGGGTCTGCGCTACGTGGGCGGCGATTTTGCCGATCCACAGACGTTTCAAGACTTGAAAAAAGTGCTGGAAGAGACCGACAAGGCGCGCGCCACCCGCGGCAACCGGCTCTTCTACTTCGCCACCCCGCCAAGCACCTTTCCGCTCCTCTTGAAGCAGCTCAAGGACGCGGGCCTCGTGCGCGACGTCCACGACGACGCCTTTACCCGGGTCGTGATCGAAAAGCCGTTCGGCCGCGACCTCGACAGCGCGCGCAAGCTGAACCGCCTGGTGCTGGAAGTGCTCGACGAGAAGCAGGTCTTCCGCATCGACCACTACCTTGGCAAGGAGACGGTGCAGAACTTGTTGGTGCTGCGATTCGCAAACTCCATCTGGGAGCCGATCTGGAATCGCAAATACATCGATCACATCGAAATTACCGCTGGTGAAGAGCTCGGCATCGAGCAGCGCGGCAAGTACTATGAAGAGGCGGGCATCGTCCGCGACATGCTGCAAAACCACGTCTTGCAACTGGTCTGCCTGACGGCGATGGAGCCGCCGGTCGCCTTCGACGCCGACGCCGTGCGCGACGAGAAGCTCAAGGTGCTGCGCGCGCTGCTCCCGATGGTGACGATGGAGCAGGTGAAGAAGAACGTCGTCCTCGGCCAGTACGTGCAAGGCTCGGTCGGCGGGCAGGACGTCGCCGGGTATCAGCAGGAAAAAGACGTCGCCGAGGGGTCGCGCACGCCGACCTTCATCGCCGTCAAGCTCGGCATCCAGTCGTGGCGCTGGGACGGCGTGCCCTTCTATTTGCGAATCGGTAAACGAATGCCCAAGCGGCGCACCGAGATCGCCATCCACTTTACCGCGCTGCCGCACTCGCTCTTCGGCGCGGGAGCCACGCAGCCGAACGTGCTCGTCATCCGCGTCCAGCCCGACGAAGGCATTCTTTTGCGATTTTCGGCAAAGGTGCCGGGCGAGCGTTACAGGCCGCGCACCGTCAGCATGGACTTCCGCTACGGGCAGGCGTTCGGCGCCTCGACGCCCGAGGCCTACGAGCGGCTGCTCCTCGACGCCCTGCGCGGCGACCAGACGCTCTTCACCCGCAAGGACGAGGTGGAGGCCGCCTGGAAGCTGGCCGGAGGCATTTTGCAAAATACCGAATCGCCGGAGTTCCCTGCCCCCTTTGCCTATCAAGCGGGCACCTGGGGGCCGGAAGAGGCGGAGCGCCTGCTTTCCCAGGACGGACGCAGCTGGAGGCGCTTGTGACCGAGTCCATCGTCGAGCCCAAGCCCGCCGCCGAGGGCGATCTGACCTTCGACGCCGGCATCGACCTGAAGGCCATCACCACCCGTTTGCAAAAAGAGCGCGAGAAGCTGGGACGCGACGGCGACGAGCGCGTCTGCACCATGAACCTCGTCGCCTGCTACTTCAGCACCGAGGGCTACGAGAAGGCGCGGCCGGCGCTGGAGGTGGCGGGCACGCTGCACCCGGCGCGGCTCCTGGTGCTGGTGGCCGAGTCGAAGCTCGCGGGCGACCGGGTGCGCGGGCGCGTGTCAGTGGTGAGAAATGGCAGCTCGGTGGCGCTCGAGCGCATCGAGCTGACCGCGACCGGGCTGGCCACGCGCCATCTGCAGTCGGCCATGGACGGGCTCTTTTTGCCCGAGCTGCCGGTGGTGTTCATCTGGGGCGGCCGGCCCGAGGGCGCCCTGTTCGAGAAGGCGCTCGAGCGGGCCGACCGGGTGATTATCGATTCCGGCACGCGGACGCTGCCGGCGTTTTTGCAAATCGCACGGCGGGTCTCGAACGGCGCGCCCATCGGCGACCTGGCCTGGGCGCGCATCTTCCCCTGGCAGGCCATCTCGGCCGAGATGCTCGACCTGCCCAATCTGCGCGAGCACCGGCGCAAGATCGACAGCGTGCGGGTGATCGCGGCGGGCCAGTCCGGGCCTGAAGCGGCGCTCTTGGCGGGCTGGTTCGCGGCTCGGATCCCCCGCGCCGTTGTCGAGGTGCTGGACGGGCCCATGCCCTCGGCCGACCAGTCCGCTCCCTCGGAGCCGGCGCGGGCGGGCAAGGCCGCGGTGCACGCGCCTCCCATCGCCGAGGGCCAGGTGGCGATGGTGCAGTTCGATGCGCCGCCGGCCAGGTTCACCATCAAGCGCGAACGCGGCATCCTCACCGCCGATGTGCAGGGCGACGACGACGGCGCCGTGGTGCACCGGGTGCGCATGCCCGCCGAGACGCCGGGGCGGTTGATGGGCCTCGAGCTCAAGCTGCTCAGCGGCCACGACGAGCTCTACGCGGCCTCGCTCGCGCAGGCCGCGAAGCTGCTCGGGCTCGACCTCAGCAAGAAGAGCTCGTGAGCGAGGTCGTCGTCGGCAAGGACGCGGCGGCAGTGGCCGACAATGCCGCCGAGCTGTTTGTCGAATCGACCGCGGGCGCGGTGGCCGCACGCGGGCGGGCGCTGGTGGCGCTGACGGGCGGCTCGGCGGCGCCGCCGCTCTTTGCCGCCCTGCGCAGCGAGCGCTGGAAGGGGCGCGTCCCCTGGGCGCAGCTCGAGTTCTTCTATACCGACGAGCGTGCCGTTTCGATAAAAGATGCGTTATCGAATCACGGGGTGGCCGAGCGCGAACTTCTCCGGCCGCTCGGCATCGACCCGGCGCGGGTCCATCGGCTGCGCGGTGAGGCGGCCGATCTGCCGGGCGAGGCCGCCCGCGCCGCTGCCGAGCTGCGCCAGGTGGCCTCAGGCTCAAACGCGCTGCTCCGCGCTGGTGGCGGCCCGCCGCGATTCGACCTGATCCTGCTCGGCCTGGGTCCCGACGGCCACATCTGCTCGCTCTTTGCCAACACCGACGCTGCCGCCGAGCGCTCCGACGACCTGCTGGTGCGCAGCGTGGCCGCGCCCACGGCCGTCGAGCCGCACGTGGCCCGCCTGACGCTCACTCCGGCGGCGCTGCTCCCGGCCCGCGCCATCGTGCTGATGACGGCGGGGGCCAAGAAGTCCGAGGTGCTGGCTCGCGCGCTCAAGGGCGCCGAGGACCTGCGGGCCTGTCCGGCGCAGTGGCTCCGCCGCGCCACCGGCCGCGTGGTGGTCTCGTGCGACGAGGCGGCCGCGGCCGGCCTGTAACACCATCTTCTCCTGGGAGCCGGCGCGCGCTGCTCGCCCCTAGTGCCGCGGAGGTCGTCCTGCTCAGCGGACCGTCGCCGGTAGTGAGAGCTCGAACGTCGCCGGTAGTGAGAGCTCGAACGTCGCGCCGCGTGGTGAGGGGAGGTGCTGGAGCGTGCCGCCGTGGGCCACCGCGATGGCGCGCGCGAGCGAGAGGCCGAGGCCAAGCCCTGGGCCCGCGCGGGAAGGGTCTCCCTGCGCGAAGCGCTCGAAGAGCAGTGGCGCGAGCGACGCCGGGATTCCAGGGCCTTGATCCGAGACGCGCGCGCGCGCGTTGCCCTCGGCAGACGAGAGCTCGACCCGGACCTGGCCGCCGCCGTGGCGCAGGCCATTTTCGATCAGATTCGACAATGCACGCCCGAGCAGGACGCGGTCGGCCAGGACGGGCGGCGCCTCGCCCGAGACCTCGACTTCGGGCCGGCCGGCGGCGGCCTCTCGCGCCAGCTCCTGCAAAGTGACCTGCACGCGCGCGCCGACCAGCGCCTTGGCGTCGGCGCGCGCCAGCGCCAGGAGGGCATCGAGCAGCCGCGCCAGCCGGGCGGCCTCCTCGCGCACGATGGTCAAGGAGTCGCGCAGCTCGGCGGCGGTGCGCTCGCGGCGCAGCGTGACGTCGGCCTCGCCGAGGATGGCCGTCAAGGGCGTGCGCAGCTCGTGAGCCGCGTCGGCCGTGAAGCGGCGGATGCGCGAGAGCGAGGCGCGCCCGTCGGCGAGGAGCGCGTTCAGGGTGCGCGCCAGCTCGTCCCACTCGTCGCCCTCGCCGCTCTCGGGCAAGGTCAAGTCGAGCTCGGAGGCGCGCGCCGCCTTGGCCCGCGCGTTCGCCTCGCGCAAGGGGCGCGCCGCTCGGCCGGCCAGCCAGAGGCCGAGCGCGCCGGCGCCGGCGGCCGCCAGCGGCAGCGAGAGCGCCATCGCCCAGCCGACGCGGCGCAGGTCTTCGTAGAGGTCGCCGGTGTCGATGCCGGTGCGCGCCATCTCCAGCCGCTCGGCCTGCACGAGCAGCGCGCCGACGACGGCGCCAAACGCGAGCAGCGCCAGCGCCACCGCGCCCGCGAACGAGAGCGCCAGCCGGGAGCTGACGGTCAGCTTCACGGCGGATCCTCGCGCAGCGTGTACCCGACCCCGCGCACGGTGTGGATCAGCTTCTTGGCGAACGGCTCGTCGAGCTTGGCGCGCAGGTAGCGGACGTAGACCTCGACCACGTTGGAGAAGGTCTCGAAGTCGTGCTCCCAGACCGCCTCGACGATGCGCGCGCGGCTCACCACCTGCCCCTTGTGCTCGAGCAGGAACTGCAGCAAGGCGAACTCGCGCGCGGTCAGGCGCAGCTCGCGGCCGGCGCGCGTCACCCGGCGCGAGGCAGGGTCCAAGATCAGGTCCAGGCAGCGCAGCTCGGGGCTGGCCCGGCCCTGCGATCGGCGCAAGACGGCGCGCACGCGGGCGAGCAGCTCCTCGAAGGCGAAGGGCTTGACGACGTAATCGTCGGCGCCTTCGTTCAGCGCCAGGGTCCGGTCGGCGACGGCGTCGCGCGCGGTCAGCATCACGATCGGCGTCATGTCGCCCGAGGCGCGCAGCTCGCGCAGGACGTCGAGGCCCGAGCGCTTGGGCAGCATCCAGTCGAGGAGCAAGAGGTTGACGCCGCCCTCGCGCATGGCCGACAGCGCTGCCTCGCCGTCCTGCGCCTCGCGCACCGCGAAGCCCTCCTCGCCGAGGCCCCGCACCAGGAACGCCCGCACCCGAAGCTCGTCTTCGGCGATGACCAGCTGCATCTGGTTTCGATAGCACGGGGCCCGGGGGCCCGCCGCCTGATGAGAACCTTCTCATCGGGCTCTCAGCGCTCTATAAGGTGCGCGCCACAGATTCTTGCGCAGGAGGTCTACCCCATGCGCCTCGCCATCCTCGCCGCTCTGATCGCTCTCCCCGCTCTCGCCTCGCCGTGCAAGGAGGCGCGCGCAGGCTTGCGCCAGAGAGCCAAGGTGACCTGCGCCGCCGCGCGCGCGACCGCGCTGGGAGCGGTCAAGCGCGCGCGCGTGCAATCCGCCGAGCTGGAAGAGGAGCAGGGCAAGCTGGTCTATTCGTTCGATCTCAAGGTGCGCGGCGACCCCAACGTGCACGAGGTCAAGGTGGACGCGCTGACGGGCGAGGTGGTCGCGATCGAGGTGGAGACGCCCGCACAGCAAGAGGCCGAGCGCCGCGCCGACCAGAAGCCCGAGGCGAAGTGACGCTGCTCGCGCTGCTCCTCTTCGCCGCGCCGCTGCCGCTGACCCTGGCCGAGGCCCAGGCGCGCGCCGAGAAGGGCAGCGCCGAGCTGCAGGCCGCGCGGCTCAACGAGCCGGTGGCGCAGGCGGGGGTCGAGTCGGCCGGCCAGCTCGCCAATCCGACGCTCTCGCTGAGCGCGGGCCCCGATGAGCCGACGATCACAGCGGGCGTCGCCGTGCGGCTGCCCATCTTTGGCCAGCGCGGCGCGGCCATCGCCGCGGCTGAGAGCGCGATTCCGGCGGCCCAGGCCGAGCTGTCGGGCCAGCGGCTCAAGCTTCGGGCCAGCGTGCGGCGCGCCTATTTCGCGCTCGCGGCCGCGCAGGCGCAGGTCGAGCTGGCGGGCGAGGGCGAGAAGCTGGCCGTCGAGCTGGAGCGGATGGCGCGCGAGAAGTTTGGCTTCGGCAGCGCGCCCGAGCTCGAGGCCGAGCAGGCCGGGCTCGTGCGGCGCCGGGCCGCCCAGGACAAGGCCGATCGCGTGACCGCCGAGCGCGATGCACGCCAGGACTTTGCCCGCCTCCTCGGCGACCCCGAGGCCGAGTGGCTGGCCAGCGACAAGCTCGTGCCCGCGGTCACCTTGCCCCCGCTCGCCGAGCTGCAAGCGCGCGCCAAGGAGCATCCGGACCTGCGCACGCTGCGGGCCCAGCAGCGGTCGGCGCTGCTCCGGGCGGACTCCGAGCGGACCTCGGTGCGGCCGCTGCCCGAGGTCTCGGTGACGCTCGAGCGGCTGACCGGGAGCGACCCGACGCCCCACCTCGGCGTGCGCGGCGGCGTCGCGTTCGACCTGCCGCTGCTCTCGTGGAACCGCGGCAAGGTGCACGAAGCCGAGGCGCAGGCCGCCCAGCTCGCCGCCCAGGAGCGCGCCGCGCAGGTGCGCTTGCAGAGCGAGGTCCGCGCCTCGCGGCTCCGCGCCGAGGCGGCCCTGGCGCGTGCGCATTTCTTCGCCGACGACCAGCTTCCGGCCGCGCTCAAGGTCGAGCAGATGGCGCGCGCCGGCTACCAGCTTGGCCGCGCGCCGCTGCTCGCCGTCTTGCAAGCGCAGGGCGAAGTGACGAGCGCGCGGAGCCGTTCGGTCGACGCGCTGGCCGAGGCGCAGAAGTCGCTCGCAGATCTCGAGGAGGCAACGGGTGCCGAATAGAGTCGCTGTGCTGGCGCTCCTTGCGCTCGTCTCCTGCAAGAAGGAGGAGAAAGCCGAGCCGCCCGCGCCGGTCGAGGTGCAGCTCGCCAAGGTGACCCGCGCCGATCTCACCGATTGGATCGAGGCCGCGGGCACGCTCGACGCGCCCCCAGGCATGGACGTGAAGCTTGGGCCGCTGGTGGCCGGACGGCTCGCGCAGGTGCTGGTGGCGGAGGGTGACGCGGTCACCAAGAACCAGCTGCTCGCGCGGCTCGACCCGCTGCCGCTGCGGGACGCGGTCGCGCAAGCCAAGGCGCAGCTTGCGCAAGCGCGCGCGCAAGAGGCCAACGCCAAGGGCCGGCTCGAGCGCTCGCAAAAAGCCTTCGAGGTGGGCGTGGCCGCGCGGCAGGAGGTGGACGACGGCAAGCTCGCCCTCGAGAGCGCACAGGCGTCCGCGCTCTCGGCGCAGGCGGCGCTCTCCACCGCGAGCAACCACTTTGGCCGGAGCGAGCTGCGCGCGCCCTTTGCCGGCGTGGTCGCGCACGTCTTCGTCGCGCCCGGCGAGCCGCTCGACGCCGGCAAGCCCGTGGTCGAGGTGACCCGCACCAACGTGCTCGAGCTGCGGGCCCCGATCGCGCCCGACCGCGCCCAGCTTGTGCGGCGCGGCCAGGCAGCCATCGTCGAGGTCGATGGCCTCTCGGGCCAGAGCTTCCCCGCGCAGGTGATCGCGGTCGCGCCCGTCATCGACGCGGCCACGGGCGCTGCGCTGGTGCGCGTGCGCGTCGACAACGCAGAGCTGCTCCTCAAGGGCGGCGCGCTGGCCCGCGTGCGCATCGCAGTTGCGCTGCACAAGGGCGTGCTCGCCGTGCCGCGCGAGGCGCTCCTCTCGGGCGAGGGCGGGCAGGGCGCCGCGGTCGAGGTGGTCGAGAAAGGCAAGGCGCAGAAGAAAGCGGTCGAGCTCGGAGCGCAGGACGGCAAGCTCGCGGAGGTGACCAAGGGTCTGGCCGAGGGCGAGCAGGTGATCGTCCAAGGCGCCTACGCGCTGCCCGACGGCACGTCGGTCAAGGCCGCCGAGGCCGCCGGGTCTGCACCAAAAGCCGCCGCCAGCGAGACCGCGGCGCCGGCGAAGGAAAAGGAATGAGCGCGGCGGCGCTCGCGCTGCGTCACGGGCGCGGCATCTTGTTCCTCTCGGTGGCGGCGGCGCTCGCGGGCCTCGTCGTCGCCGGCCGGCTGCCCAAAGGCGTCTATCCCGAGGTGACGTTCCCGCGCGAGCAGGTGGTCGCGTCCTTGCCGGGCGCGCCCGCGGAGCTGGTGCTGGCCGGCGTCACCCGCCCGCTCGAGGCGGCGCTCGCGTCGGTCCCCGGCGTCGAGCAGGTGCGGAGCAAGACCATCCGCGGCGCCACCGAGCTGTCGCTGTTCTTCTCGGCCGACACCGATCTGGCCCAGGCGCACCCGCTGGTGCTGGCGCGGCTCTCGGAGGCGCGCTCGTCGCTCCCCCCCGAGGTGGACATCACCTCCGAGCGCGTGCTGGCCAGCGCCTTTCCCATCTTGTCGCTCAACGTCGAGGGCGACCTGCCCGCGCCGCAGCTCTACGAGATCGCGCAGTACACGCTGCGGCCCGCGCTCTCGGGGTTGCCGGGCGTCGGCGCGGTGACGGTGCAGTCCTCCGACGTCCCCGAGGTGCAGGTGCTGCTCGACCCGGCGCGCCTGCTGGCGGCCAGGCTCACCGTGCCGCAAGTGGCCGAGCGGCTGCGCAACGCCAACTCGGTGCAGACGGTGGCGCGGCTCGCCGATCGGCACGAGCTGGCGCTGGGCGTGGTCACAGGAGAGCTGCGCGAGCTGGCCGAGGTCGCCTCGGTGGTGGTCGGCGGCACCAGCGACCGGCCGCTGCGCATCGCGGACCTCGGCAAGGTGGTGGAGGCGACCGCGCCGCGAACGACCCTCATCCGCGTGGACGGCAAGCCTGGCGTCATCCTCAACATCGCGCGCCGGGTGGGCGGCGACATCCTCCAGCTCGACGAGGCGGTGCAGGCGCGGCTGGCCCAGATCAAGCCTTCGCTCCCGCCCGGCGTCGTCATCCGCCCCGTCTACCAGCAGGCCGCCTTCGTCGCCGATGCCGTCGCGGGCGTGCGCGACGCGGTGCTCTTCGGCGCGCTCTTCGCCGTGCTGGTGCTGCTCGCGTTCCTGCGCGATCTGCGCGCGACGCTGGTGGCCGCGGTCTCGCTGCCCTTGACGCTCGCGGCCGCGCTCCTGCCGCTGCTCGCGCTCAACCAGACGCTGAACTTGATGTCGCTCGGCGGCCTCGCCGTCTCGGTGGGCCTCGTCATCGACGACGCGGTGGTGATCGTCGAGGCGGTGCACAAGCACCTCGAGGCCGGCCTCTCGCCAGGAGAGGCCGCCCGCCGCGGCACCGACGAGCTCTTCTGGCCGGTGGTCGGCACCACCGCGACCACCGTGGTCGTCTTCCTTCCGCTCGGCCTGCTCACCGGCGTCGCCGGGCAGTTCTTCTCCGCGCTCTCGCTGTCCCTGGCGGCGGCGGTCGTCATCTCGCTGCCGATCGCGCTCGCGGTGCTGCCGTCCCTGGCCGCGCGCTTCCTCCGGCCCACCGCGCGCGCCTCGGCCGGGCAGGGCGCGGCCTCGCGCTACGCGACGCTGCTCGAGTCGGCGCTGCGCCACCCGCTCCTGGTGCTGCTCGCGGCGCTTTTGCTGGTGGGCGGCGGCGTGTTCGCGGGATCGAAGGTCGCGACCGACTTCCTCCCCGAGGCCGACGAGGGCGGCTACGTCATCGACTACTTCGCGCCCGTCGGCGCCGCGCTCGCCGAGACCGACGCGCTCGCCTCGCGCCTCGAGGACGTGCTGAGAAAGACCCCCGAGGTGGAGGCGTTCTCGCGCCGGCTCGGCGCCGAGTTGGGACCGCCGGTGGCCACGCTCTCCTCGCGCGGCGACATCGCGGTGCGCCTCAAGAGCAACCGCAAGCGCGAGGTGGACGAGATCATCGACGAGCAGCGCAAGGCGTTCGCCGAGGCCGTCCCAGGCCTCCGCGTCGAGTTCGTACAGGTCCTGGCCGACATGCTCGGCGACCTGCAGGGCTCGCCCGAGCCCATCGAGATCAAGGTCTTCGGCCCCGACGCCAAGGTCGTCCGCGCCCTCGCCGTGCAGGTGGCGGAGAAGCTGAAGGACGCGCCGGGCCTCGTCGATCTCTTCAATGGCGACGAGGGCTGCGCGCCCGAGCTCGACCTGCGCATCGACGCGCTGCAGGCCGGGCGGCAAGGGGTGGACGCGTCCTCCGTGGGCAAGCAGCTCGCGGGCGCCTTCCTCGGCGAGGTGGCCACCCAGCTGCGCCGGCCCGACCACCTCGAGGGCGTGCGGGTGCGGCTGGACATCCCCGGCGGCGGCGAGTCGGCCGCGCCGGAAGCGCTGGAGGAGCAGCGGCTCACCTCGGCCCAGGGCGCGCTGGTGCCGGTGCGCGCGCTGGCCCGCGCCGAGCGCAGCTGTCCGGCCGCGGCGCTCTTGCGCTCGAATCAGCGCAACATGGCGCACGTGACCGCGCGCCTCTCGGGCGTGAGCCTCGGCCCCGCGGTGGACACGGTGCGCGCACGCCTGAAGAATTTCGCCCTGCCGGTCGGCTACACCTGGGAGCTCGGCGGCCTCTACGACCAGCAGCAGGCGTCGTTCAAGTCGCTGCTCTCGGTGCTCTTGATCGCGCTGGTGGCGGTCGCGGCGGTGCTGCTCTTCCAGCTCCGATCCCTGGGCCGCACGCTCGCGGTCCTGGCCGCGGCCCCGCTCGCGCTCGCGGGCGGCGTGGCCACGCTCTGGCTCACCAAGACCTCGCTCAACGTCTCGTCCTTGATGGGCGCCATCCTGCTCGTGGGGCTCGTGGTCAAGAACGGCATCCTCCTGCTCGATCACGCGCTCCTCTCGGAAGAGGCCGGCGTGGCGCCGCGCGAGGCGCTGCTCGAGGCGGCCCGCGCCCGCCTGCGCCCCATCTTGATGACCACGCTCGCCACCCTGGCCGCGCTGCTGCCGCTGGTGCTGGGCCTGGGCGCGGGCGGCGCGCTCCACCGGCCGCTCGCGATCGCGGTGCTCGGCGGCCTCTCCTTCTCGACGGCGGCGACCCTCTTCGTCGTCCCCGCCCTCGCGCTGCTCCTGCGCCCGCGGGCCCCCTCCGCTGGTTGAGCCCCCGGCACTCGCGTTTAGGGCTTTGCCTCGAGGATGAGGTTGAACGGCGTCTGCGTCGCCTTGCGGACGCGGGTGAAGCCTCCCTCGGTGAGGACGCCCTTGAGGCGCGCCTCGCCCGCCTGCGCGCCGAGCGCGGGGCCGCGCTGGGCCAGCGAGCAGGGGACGCAGAGCATGGTGGACGCGGCGTAGAAGACGCGGCCGACCGGGTTGTGGTTCTCCTCGGGCTTGTCGGCCGCGAAGGGCTCGACCACCATCCAGGTCCCGTCCTTGGCGATGGTCTTCCGCACGTGGCGCGCGGCGCCCACGGGGTCGGCCATGTCGTGCAGGCAGTCGAAGTGCGCGACCAGATCGTAGTCCTCGCCGGGGAAGTCGGTGGCGCCCGCGACCTCGAAGCGGACGCGCTCGCCCAGGTCCGCGGCCTGCGCGCGCAGGTTGGCGGTGCGGATCGATTCGGCGTGCGAGTCGAAGCCGACGAACTTCGACTTGGGGAACGCCTTGGCCATCAGGACGGTCGAGGCGCCGTGGCCGCAGCCCACGTCCGCGACCGACGCGCCGGCCTCGAGCTTTTGCACCACGCCCCCCAGCGCCGGCAGCCAAGAGCTCACGAGGTTGCCGATGTAGCCCGCGCGGAAGAAGCGCTCGGTGCCCTCGAACAAGCAGGGGTGGTGCTCGCCCCACTCCATGCCTCCGCCGGTGCGGAACTTCTCCTCGATCTTGGCGACCGAGGCGAAGATCGCCTGCACGATGTGGAACGCGCCCGAGACCGACGCCGGGCTGTCATCCGCGGCGAGCGCGAAGGCCTGCTCGGGCGGCAGCGCGAAGGTCGCCCCGGCTGCGTCGTAGGTGACGTAGCCGCCCGCGGCCTGGTTGTTGAGCCACTCGCGCACGTAGCGCTCCGAGGTCCCGGTGCGCCGCGCGAGCTGCGCGGGGGTGGACGGCCCGCCCTCGGCGAGGCCCTTGTACAAGCCAAGCCGGTCGCCGAGCACGACCAGCGCGGCGCTCATCGCCGCCCCCAGGTCAGAGACTGCGTGGCCGATGAAGGCGTTCAGCTTCGTTTCGTCGATCTGCGTCGTCATGGTGGCTCCTGTCGCTGCCTTCGTCGGCAGCGCGAGGAGCAGCTTCAGGCCGGGGCGTGGGAGCCAGCGTGGGAGCGGGCGTGGAATCGCGCTCAGGTTCCCGATGAATATTTATGCGCCGGCCAGACCTTGACGAAGGCGACCGCGGCGCTGCGCAGCGCGTCCACCACCCGCTCCCTGGTGTCGGCCTCGAACTCGCAAATCATCCGCAGCCGGTCCTCGGCGAGGTAGCTCGCCTTCCAGGTGACCTGGTACTGCGCCAGGCAGGGCGTGGCGCGGCGGGTCTCCTCGCTGTGGTGCTCGTCGCTCAAGGGCTCTGCGTAGGCGTGCTCGACCAGATAGGTCTTCATGGCTTCCTCCCGACATCACATCGCAAACCTGAATCCGCGCGACGACTCCTAGCGGCGCAGCGTGGAAGGGCGCGTGTGCGCGCGCGTCGATTCGACGGCCTGCGCGGCCACGGCGGCGGCCCTGATCCGCTGATCCTGGCTCTGCGCGCCGGGCGCCGCCAGGGCCGCGGCCAGACGCGTGCGCGCCAGGTCGCGCTGGCCGCGGGCGAGCGCGATCTCGGCCAGCACCAGCAGGCAGCGCCCTGCGCGCAGCTGGATCGCCTTGCCCTTGTGCAGCGCCTGGGCGCGCAGGCCGAACTGCTCGGCCTCCTCGAGCCGGCCGGCACCCGCCTCCAGCTCGGCGCGCAGGATCAAGAGCAGCGAGAGGCGCCAGAAGGCCTCCTCTTCCTCGAGCTGCAGGCAGGACTTTTCGAAGAGCGCGGAGGCAGAGGCGTCGCGCGGATCGCCGAGCAGCCGCGCCAGCGCAAGCAGCGCGCGGGCCTGTGCAGGCTCGGGTCCCGAGTTGAGCCGTTCGGCGACGGGGACTACCTCCTCGGCATAGCGCAGCGCCGCCTCGCGCTCGGAGGTGGAGAGCGCCGAGCGGCAGAGCGCAAAGAGGCTCTCCGCGTGGCGCCAGTGGTCGCCGGCGCCGCGCGTCAGCGCCACGGCGCGCAAGAGCGCGGCCCGGCCCTCGTCGGTGCGCCCGAGGTGCAGATAGGCGAGGCCCCGCCCGTAGTCGAGATCAACCAGGGTGGCGGCCGCCTTGCCGGCGATCGCCTCGGCCTCGTCGAGCAGCTCGAGCCCGCGGTCGAGGTCGCGCTCGATCTGCGCCAGGCACCGCCCCGCCTGCGCCAGCCCGCGCGCCCGGTCGAGCGGATCGGCGATCAGCCGCGCGGCCTCCGCGGAGCGCATGCTGTCTCCGTAGGAGTCGCTCTCGTTCTCGCGGAAGTAGTTTCCCCATGAATAAATATGCAGCGCCTGCGAGACCACGTCGGCCTGCGAGGTGGACTCGGCCTCGAGCACGATCTCGGCCAGGCGGGCCACGGCGCGCTCCATCTCGACGACGCCCGGCTTGGAGAGGACGATGGTCTCGACCAGCGCCAGCTCCGCGCGCAGCCGCTCGCCGTGTGGCAGCGCCGGGACCAGCGGGAGCGCGCGCTCGGCCATGGCCCGCGCTTCTCGCAGCGCGAAGAGGCGCAGCGCCCGCCGGCCGGCCGGGATGCTCGCGCGCACGGCCAGCGCCTGGTCGCCGCCGAGGAGCGCGTGGTGGGCGACCTCGGCGGCCAGCGCCTCTCCGCCGGAGCTCGACTCCGAGAGCGCGCGCGCCAACGCCGCGTGGAGCACGCGCCGCCTCGCCGAGGGCACGCGCCGGAAGGCCGCCTCGCGGATCAGGTCGTGGACGAACTCGTAGCCTGCGCCGTCCGCGTGCGCGTGGAGGAGGCCGTGGCGCTCGAGCGTCGCGGTCGCCTCGAGCAGCTCGTGCGCCGGGCGCTGCGCCGCCGCCGCGATCAGGTCGAGCGTGAAGACGTGCCCGAGCGTCGCCGCCCACTCGAGCAGCGCGAGCGCGGCCGCGTCCAGCGCGGAGATGCGCAGCTCCAGGATCTCGGCCAGCGTGCCCGACTCGACGGGGCGGCCGGCCGCCAGCGCGCGGCCCATCTCCAGGGCAAAGAGCGGGTTGCCGCCGCTGCCCTCGTGCACGCGGGCGGCGTCCACCGCCAGGCCGCGCGACCGCAAGAGCTGCGAGATGGCCTCGGGCCCGAGCGGCGAGAGCGGCACCTCGGTGCAGAGGCCGTCGTGTCGCAGCGCGCGCACCAGGCGCAGCGCGGCCGGGTTCTCGGCCAGCTCGCCCGCGCGGCTGGCCGCCACCGCGCGGAGGCCTTTCTGCGCCAGCGTGCGCACGAGGTAATGGGCCAGCGAGGCGCTGCCTTCGTCGAGCCAGTGCAGGTCGTCGAGGAGCAGCCAGAGTGGCCCCTGGGCCAGCCCGCGCGCGAGCAGCGCCGCCACCGCGTCGGTCAGGCGCAGCCGGTCGCCGGCCGGCGCTCCCGGAGAGAGCTCGGGGATGAGTGCGGCGAGATCGAGCGCCAGCGCCTGGTCGGCCAGCGCCAGGAGCGGCGCGCCGCGGAGGGCGTCGATGAAGCAGCCGTAGGGCCGATGCAGCTCGGCCTCGTACGAGCGCGCGGAGAGCACCTGCGCCCCTTCGGCCCGAGCCTGCGCGGCCAGCTCTCCGAGCAAGCGCGACTTGCCGATGCCCGCCTCGCCCACGAGCAGGAGCAGGCCCGACGAGGGCTCGCGCAGCGCGCGCTCGGCCGCCGCCCGCTCGGCTTCGCGGGCGATGAGCGGAGTCGCGACAGTTGGCCTTGGGGCCTGCGCCGCGATCGCTCCGGGCCGCGCCGGCGGCGGCTGGGGCGCACCGATGCCGATCGCGCGCCGCACCGATTCGGTCTCGCCCGAGGGCTGCGCGCCGAGCGTCGCCTTCAAGATGTCGCGGCAGGCGTCGTACTGCTTGACGGCCTCCTTGGGCCTGCCCAGCGCCGCCAAGAGCTGCATCACCGAGCGGTGCGCGGCCTCGTCGGTCGGATCGAGCTCGACCAGGCTCCGCGCGACCGGCAGCGCCTCCTCGGGCCGCGGCTGGAGCGCCCGCAAGAGCGCCGCGAGGACCCTGGCGTGCAGACGGCGGGCGTCCTCGCGCTGTGAAGTGCACCAAGACTGGAAGCGAAAGGCGTCGGGCAGCTCGAGCCCTTCGAGCAGCTCGCCGCGGAACGACCCGGCCACCGCGCGCAGCGCCGCCTCGTCGGCCGCTTGCAGGCCCCCGCTGCACAGCGCGCGCGCCGCGTGCAGATCGACGCCAGCCGTCCCGGGCACGAGCTGCACGCGCTCGCGCCCGCCTTCGAGCAGGGCATGGCCTTCGAGCAGCGGCCGCAGCCGGGACAGGCTCCAGCGGAGCGCGCCGCGCGGGTCGTCGGGGCCGTCCCAGAAGAGCGCGCAGAGCTGCTCGCGGGTGTGCTCGCGCGGCTCGGCGATCAGATATCCAAGCAGCGCCCGCGCCTTCTTCGAGGGAGGCAGCGGCAGCCGCTCGCCATGCCTCTCGACGGCGAGCTCGCCGAGCACGCGGAGCACGAGCGCGGGGCTGGCGGCGCGCTTTGTCACGGGCAGTGAGATTACGGCTTCGAGGAGCCACCGCCTATGAGTGCAGGATTACAGCGAGCAAGCCTCTTCTTTACGGCAGGCCCGCCTCGGCAAGCTGGGTCCGGCCGACTCCGAGATCGTCGGAGTAGCCCACCAGGAGCTCGGTGTCGGTCGCCGTCACGTAGACCGGCCCGAGGGGGGCGCGCGCGCGCCGCTGGCTGCCTGGCACTGCGTCGAAAGGAACGGTCGTGCCGTCGGCGGTGACGAGCGAGTTGGGCCGGAAGGTGGCGCCCTTGTCGTCCGACCGCGCGAGCATCACGACGGCGGTGCAGGCTCCGTCGCGCGCGGCCTCGGCGGGCCCCGGACCCCAGGCGTTGCTGCCCGGCGCCGCGAAGCGCGTGTCGTAGAACGAGACCCAGAGCCGGTCGTAGACATCGACCGCGGCGCCCGGCAGCCAATGCGTGCCCGCCACCGCGCCGTCGTCATCGTGAACGCGGATGGCCGCGCCGGTGTGGCTCTGGTCGAGGCGGCGGGCGACCACGTCGGCCAGCTCCGGCGCGGGCGAGACGCCGCCGTCCACCGCCGACGCTTGCTGCAGCCGCGCATAGACGAAGGCCAGGGAGCCGTCGCTGAAGTAGGCGGCGGTCGCCGCGGTCTCGGCTGCCTCGTCGTCCACCAGCGCCGCGCGCAACGACAGGGTGGCGCCGAGCGTGCCTTGCGAGATCCACGCCTCGGCCGGCGGCCCCTGCGGCTTCTCGCGGACGAAGGCGATCGCGACCGACCCGTGCGGACCGGTCGCCACCCGCGGCTGCGTTTCGCTGGCGTTGCCGGGCCCCGCCGCGACGGGCTGGGCGAACGAGAGCGTGCACGCCTGGCAGCCCGCGTTCTGCAGCCGCGAGACGAAGACGGCGGTGCGTCCGCCGATCACGGTGGCGGAAAATGCGGCCACCACCTCGCCTCCGGAAGAGGCCGCAAGCGAGAGCTCGCCCGGAGCGGTCGCGCCCTGGGGCAGCGGAATCTGCAGCATGCGGCCATGGCCCGAGCCGAGCTGGACCAGGCCCTGCGCGCCGTCGCTGACGCCGACGAGCAAGACGCCGCCCTGGCGGAACCCGACGAAGAAGCGGCCTCCGAGCGCCGCCAGCGCGGGCGAGTCGGCCTGGTCGGCGAGGAGGAACGAGCCCGAGAAGCCCCCGCCCGAGCTGGTCGCGGCGCCGATGCCTCCCTCGACGGGAAAGAGGGCGACGGTGGTGTTGTCGGCGCGGACGGACACCGGGCTCGACGAGAAGCCGCGGCCCGCCACCAGCGGCACGAGCGCGGGCGTGAAGAACCGGTGCGGGGCGCCGTTCGACGACACCGGAACGCTGCGCTGCGAGCAGGTCTCGAGGGGCCCGCCGTCGCTGCCCGCATCGGCGGGCGAGTGCCCTTTGGCGCACGCGCAGAGCGCGCAAGCGACCGCAGCGAGGCTGGCGAGCCCTCCGCGAGCGAGCATCAACGGACGAGGCGCAGATGGCTGGCGCGCGGCTTGGCGCCGTCTAGCTTGGACTTCTCCAGCGGCGGCGGCACCGGTCCCTCGGCGCCGTCGAGCGCGACCAGGTTCGGCCGGCCGTGCGCTTGCGGCAGCCTTCCATCTTTCGCGGAGGCAGACCCGGCGTCGTCTCGCTCGGCGAGCGTGCGCACCACTTCGGTCGGCAGATCCTCGGGCCACACCTGCCCATCGCCGTTGGCGTGGCTGGTGATGCCGAAGATGGCCGCCCAGGGGACAACGCACTGGAAGGGCACGCCGCCGAACGAGAGCGTGGCCTGGACGCGCTCCTCGTTGGCGTCGAAGTCGGGGATCGAATACCGGTAGCTCAGGTTGAGACGCAGATGGGCGTCTTCCTTGAACCGCTCCGGCACGAGCACGCCTTCGCGCCTCGCGTCGAGGTGGATCATGGCCACCCCCTTGGCGAGGTAGAGCTGCAGCGTCTTCTTCTTGCCTTGCGCGTCCATAGGGGTTCCAGGCCGCACCAGATGCGGTCCTGCCCGGTCTAGCCCGTTCGCGGATTGGCGGCAAGCGGCGCGCCGTCGGGCGCTTGCCGGCTTGCCGGTTCGCCGAGCGGGGCGAACTGCAGCGCATAGAGGCGCGCGTACTCGCCCGCGCGCGCCATCAGCTCCTCGTGCGTGCCGAGCTCGACCAGCCGTCCCTCTTGCAGCACGGCGATGCGGCTCGCGTGGCGGATGGTCGACAGCCGGTGGGCGATGACGAGGCAGGTGCGGTCCTCCATCAGCCGATCAAGCGCCCGCTGCACCTCGCGCTCGCTCTCGGTGTCGAGCGCGCTGGTCGCCTCGTCGAGCAGCAGGATGGGCGCGTCCTTGAGCAGCGCCCGCGCGATCGCCAGCCGCTGCTTCTGCCCGCCCGAGAGCATCGCCCCGCGCTCGCCCACCGCGGTGCCGTCGCCCTGCGGGAGCGCCTGGATGAAGTCGAGCGCGCGCGCGTCGGTGATCGCATTGATGAACGAACGTTCATTCACCTGCGGCTGCCCGTAGGCGACGTTCGCCCGGACGGTGTCGTTGAAGAGGAACGTCTCCTGCGCCACCAGCGCGATCTGCCCGCGCAGCGAGGGCACCGAGACGTCGCGCAGGTCTCGCCCGTCGATTTTGACGGTGCCGCTGGTCGGATCGGCGAAGCGCAGCAAGAGATTCATCAGGGTCGTCTTGCCGCCGCCCGAGGGGCCGACCAGCGCCACCACCTCGCCGCGGCGCAGGGTCAGGCTCACCTCGCGCAGGACCGGCGCGCCGCTTCGATAAGCAAACGAGACGTTGTCGAAGCGGACCTCGTTTGCAAATTTCGGTAAGGTCGGCGCGCCGGGGCGCTGCTCGGGGAACTCGGGCTCGTCGAGCACTTCATAGAGCCTGCGCGCGCCCGCCATTCCCTGGGTCACGCCTTGCCCCGTGCCGCCGAGCGACTTGAGCGGCGTGTAGAGGAGCACGATGGTGGCGAGGAACGAGATCACCCGCTCGGGCTGCAGGTGCCCGTCTGCGACCGCGCGGGCCGCGTAGACGACGGTGGCCGCGATGCCGATGGCGGCCATCAATTCCAGCGTGGGCGTGAAGATGGCGCGGACGAAGAAGCTCTTTCGCATCGTCGCCAGGAAGCGGTCCTGCTCGGCGCGGAACTTGTCGGCCTCGTACTGCTCCATGCCGAAGGCCTGGACGATGCGCACGCCCGAGAGCGCCTCGTGCAAGAGCGTGTAGAGGTTGCCGATCTGCTCCTGCCCGCGGGTGGCGATGCGCTTGAGCCGCTTGGCGAAGCGGACGATGGGCAGCACGGTGAGCGGCACGGCCACGAAGGCGAGCAGCGCCAGGCGCCAATCGAGCGCGATCGAGACGCCGAGCAGCACCAGCACTTGCAGGCCGTCGCGGACATAAGAGGCGAAGCCGTAGGTGACGGCGAACTCGACCGCGGCCACGTCGCTCGAGAAGCGGGCCAGGAGATCGCCCGACGAGGAGCGCGCGAAGAAGGCCGGCGAGAGGAGCAAGAGCTTCTTGTGCAGCGCGATGCGCAGGTCGGCCACCACGCGCTGCCCGAGCAGGCCCATGGCGTAGAACTGGCCGAAGTAGGCGGCGCCGCGGGCGAGCGCGATGGCGAGGATGAGGACGGGCAGGGCGCGCAAGAGCATCTCGCGGTCGATGCGCGAGGCGTCGAGCCAGGGGAAGGTGCGCTGCACCAGCTCGGTGCCGACGTTTCCGCCCTTGAAGACGAACTGGAAGAGCGGGCCCACCAGCCAGGAGAAGAGCCCGGTGGCGCCCGACAAGAGCGCCATGGCGGCGATGGCGCCTGCGAGCAGCCCGGCGTGCGGGCGCAAGGAGCCGAGCAGCCGGCGATAGGGGTGCACGGCCGCGGACCATGCCACGGTCCGGGACTTCAAGTCTGCGGCCAAGTGGACGATGAAGGGGGCGGCGTCCATCCGGTGGGCAACGGCCGGGTCCCCCCCCTCTCTGGTCGGGGTCCGCCGGGTGGGCGTCGTCTTCTCGTGGCTTGCGCGCGCTCGCGGTCGATTCCGCGGTCGCGCTCCCGTTCGCGGTTGTGGTACGAGCGCGGCCGTGGAGCGCCTGGGAAATCTCCTCTTCAAGTGGCGCTCGTTCACGCCGCTCTTGCTGGTTCCGCTGGCGGTGCCGCTGTTGTGGAACGGGCGCGGCGGGGGCGGGCCCGCGTGGACGGCCTGCGGCCTCTTGCTCTGCGCCGCTGGACAAGCGCTGCGCGCCTGGGTGATCGGCCAGGTCCAGGACGGCACCTCCGGCCAGAACGAAGTGCTGATCGCGACCCAGCTCAACACCTCGGGCCCCTACGCCCACGCGCGAAACCCGCTCTATCTGGGCAATCTCGGCATCACGCTCGGCCTCTCTCTCGTCGCGCATGAGTGGATTCTACTCATTGCCGTCGCTTTATTATTTGGCATTCAGTATCGTCTAATCATCGCCGCCGAGGAGGGCTTTCTCCGCGGCCGCTTCGGAGCTGCTTTCGACGCCTATTGCGCCCGCGTGCCCCGCTTCTGGCCGGCCCTGGCGCGACGGACCGACTCGCCGGCGCGGCCCTTCTCCTGGAAGCGCGCCGTCTACAAGGAGCACAACCCGGTCGCCTCCTGGCTGCTCCTGGCCGTCGCCCTCCTCGCCTGGGACGCGCATGCGCTCGGCCGCTCACTGCTGCCGCACGCGCTGGCCGCGGCCGCGATCGTGCTCACCTATCTCGCGACCAAGGGCTGGAAGCACCACTGGTTCGGCGGCGGGTTCTGGAAGGACATGCGGCGGCGGATTCGAGAGACGGCGCGCTGAAGCGTCGCTCAAGGGCGGCCGACGTGCCTGCCCACCGCGCGCAGCATCATCGCCACCTCGCTCGCGTCGCCGGGGCGTTCGCTGGGTGCTTTGGCGAGCAGCCGCTGCGCGAGCAGGCAGAGAGTCTGCGGCGCGCCCGGGTTGATGCGCTCGATGGGCGGCGGAGGGCTGACGATGACCGCCTGCAGGAGCTGCATCTGCCCCTCTTGCGTGAACGGCGGCCGGCCCGCGAGCAATTCGTAGAGCGTGGCGCCGAGCGAGTAGAGATCGCTGCGCTGATCCACCGGCTCGCCCTTGGCCTGCTCCGGCGCCATGTACCGGTAGGTGCCGACCACGCGGCCGGCGTCGGTGATCTGCTCTTCTTCGCGCGGCTTGACGAGGCCGAAGTCCACCAGGATGGCTCGCCGCGCGGGCGTGACCAGGATGTTCGAAGGCTTGAGGTCGCGGTGGACCAGCCCTCGGCCGTGCACCACCGCGAGCCCGTCGCAGACCTGCGCCAGCGATTCGCAGAGCGCGGCGAGGCGCACCGGGTGGTTCAGCGCCGCCTGCTCGGCCGGCTCGAGCAGCTGCGGCTCTTCGGCCTCTTCGTCCGCGCGGCGGGCCCTGACCGCGGCGATCAGCGCCCCCGAGTCGGGCTCGTCGTCGAAGAGCGCGTCGAGGTCCACGCCCTCCGACCCTTCGGCCAGCTCGTCGGGCTCGAGCATGGTCGGCTCGTTGCAGATCGACAGCCACTCGCGCAGCGGCAGCCCCTCGACGAACTCCATCTCCAGCCACAAGGTATCTTCAGTGGATCCGGCGTCGAGCACGCGCACGATGTTCGGGTGCGAGAGGCTGCGCAGCGACTCGAACTCGCGCTGCAGCCGCGCGCCAGCCAGAGGGTCTGTGCCAGGCGGCAAGAGCTTGACCGCCACCGTCGCGTTCGAGCGGGTGTCGATGGCGCGAAAGACCGCGCCGAAGCCGCCGCGGCCGACCTTCTGTTCGATCCGGAAGTGGCCGAACCACCCGCGCATGGCGCGGCACCGTAGCAGAGCGCCGACAGAGGGCCAAAGGTGGCCATCCAGCTTTTGGACACCTTCACCAAATCTTCTTTCCTCGCCCGCGAGGGCGCCGCCTATATTGGTGGCGATGATCCGGACCGAGGCCCAGATCGCCAGGATGCGCGCCGAGGTGCGGTCGCGCGCGCTGCCGCGCCACGTCGGCATCATCATGGACGGCAACGGCCGCTGGGCGGAGTCGCGCGGGCTGCCGCGGCTGGAAGGCCACCGGCGCGGCTCGGACTCGGTGCGCGCGGTGTCGCGGGCGGCGCGCAAGCTCGACCTCGAGGCGCTGACGCTCTACGCCTTCTCCAGCCAGAACTGGTCGCGGCCGCCGGGCGAGGTCGAAGGCCTGATGGATCTGCTGCGCGACTACCTGATCCAGGAGCGCGCCGAGATCATGGACAACGGCATCCGCCTGAACGCCATCGGCGAGCTCGAGCGGATGCCGCCGCGCGTGCGCGAGCCGCTCGAAGAGCTGCGCGCCGCCAGCGCCGGCAACGAGCACATGGTGCTGACGCTGGCGCTGAGCTACGGGGGCCGCGAAGAGATCGCCGCCGCCGCCCGCCGCGTGGCCGAAGACGTGGTCAAGGGCATCTTGCGGCCCGACGACATCGTCACCTCGACGATCGAGGAGCGGCTCTGGACCGCGGGCCTGCCGCCGCTGGAGCTGGTCGTCCGCACCAGCGGCGAGAAGCGGCTCTCCAACTTCCTCCTCTGGCAGATGGCCTACTCGGAGATCCACTACACCGACCGCGCCTGGCCTGACTTCGGCGAGGCAGACCTCCTCGACGCGCTGCTCGATTTCCAGGGCCGCGAGCGCCGGTTTGGCAAGACCTCGGCGCAGATCCGCACCGCTTCGGTCTAGTTCGGTCTAGGTTGGGCCGATGACCGACGCGAACCGCAATCTGGTCCTGCGCCTGCTCTCCGCGGTGGTCCTCCTGCCGCTCGTGCTCTACCTGGTCTGGCACGGCGGCCTGCCCTTCGCGCTGCTCATCGGCGCCGCCTGCGGAGTCGCCGCCGCCGAGGTGAATGGCCTGCCCTGGGCGCCGCGTCCGCCGGGCGAGCCGATGGCCGCGGGCACCTCGCTGTCGATCTCGCTCTTTGCCTCGATCGCCGTGGCCGCGCTCCTGCCGCTCTTGGCCGAGATTCCGCTCTTCGGGCTGACAGCGGCGGGGCTGATCGCGGCGCTGGTCATCGTCGCGCTCACCGACGCGCTCTTCTTCGAGCTGGATCAGTCGCGCGCCCCGTCCCGCGTGGGCCTCGCGGTGCTGGGCGCGGCGTGGCCAGGGCTCCTCTTGTCGGCGCTGGTCCCGCTGCGCAGGCTGCCCCACGGCGGCGGGTGGATCATGCTCGCGCTCACGGTCACCTGGATGAACGACACCGCGGGCTACTTCGCCGGCCGCGCCTTCGGACGCCACAAGCTCTTCCCGCGCGTCTCGCCAAAGAAGACCTGGGAGGGATTCTTCGGCGGCGCCGCGGGGTCGATCGGCGGCGCCATCGCGGTCAAGCTGCTCTTCATCCCCGAGCTCGGCATTCTAGGCGCAGCCGCCGTGGGAGCGGGCGCCAGCGTGCTCGGCCCCTTGGGCGACCTGTCCGAATCGATGCTCAAGCGCGCCTTCGGCGCCAAGGACAGCGGCCGCCTGCTCCCAGGGCACGGCGGCATGCTCGACCGGATCGACGCCCTCTTCTTCAACGCCCCCTACGTCCTGCTCTGTTCGCAGCTCTTCCTTTAGCTGATGGGAAATGGACAGGGGTGCTGGCGGTTTCCGCCCCACCGATTAGACTGCCTCCCATGCCCTGGGTGCAGTCGGCCGTCCTGACACTGCTCGCGTTCGCCACCCTCATCTCCATCCTCGTCTTCGTGCACGAGATGGGGCACTTGCTGGTTGGCAAGATATTCAATGTAAAAGTCTTGCGCTTCTCCATCGGCTTCGGGCCCAAGCTCTTCGGCTTCACCAAGGGCGAGACCGAGTATCGGGTGAGCGCGCTGCCGCTCGGCGGCTACGTCAAGTTCGGGGGCGACGTGCCGGGCGAGGAGCTGGAGGGCGCCGACAAAGGCCGCGGCTACCTGGAGCAGCCGCCCTTCCGCAAGGCGTGCATCGCCTTCGCCGGCCCGGCCGCCAACTTCCTGCTCGCCATCTGCGTCGGCATCGGGCTCAACGCCGTGCCGCACAAGGACTGGGCGCCGGTGGTCGGATTCGTCATCCCCAGCTCGCCGGCCGAGGCCGCGGGCGTGCGCCACGGCGATCGCATCATCTCGATGGACGGCGAGCCGGTGCGGGGCTTCAACCACTTCCGCGAGCTGGTCTCGGCGCGGCCGGGGCGCGCGGTGGAGCTGACCGTGCAGCGCGCGGGCCGCGAGGAGAAGCTGCGCATCACGCCTGAGTCGCGCGAGGAGGCAAACCCCATCCAAACGGTGAAGCAGGGGCGCATCGGAATCGTGCAGTCGCCGCGCAAGGCCGAGGTGACGCTGCTCGGCCCGGACACGCCGGCGGCGCGCGCAGGCGTCCAGACCTTCGACGTGGTGACGAGGCTCGATGGGCAGAGCATCCAGAGCTGGGAGCAGCTCGAGTCGATGCTGCGCGCGCGGGCCGGCAAGCCGCTTTCGCTCGAGGTGCTGCGCAAGCGCGAGGTGGCCGCGCCGGGCGGGACGCTCTGGGCGCAGGACCCGCTCAAGCTGCAAGTGCCAGCGCCCCAGGCCGGCGCCGCGCCCGCGCAGGGCGTGGTCAACCCCGACGGCGCGACGCCCTATGGCCTCGAGTCCTCGGGCCTGACGATCTTTGCGCTCAAGTCCGACTCCGCCGCCGCCGAGGCAGGCCTCTTGCGCGGCGACCGCGTGGTGTCGATCGCCGGCAAGCCCGCGCTCTTCTGGCCCGACGACGTCGAGAACGCGCTCCGCGCCGCGGGCGGCAAGCCGCTGGCGATGACGGTGCGCAGGGACGGCAAGCTGGTGGAAGCGACCGTCAGGCAGCACCTGCGCGCCGACCACGACGAGGCCGGCGTGCGCGTCCAGGTCCCCGAGCTTGGCGCCGCCCCCGACCAGCTGCTCGAGGCGGGCCACGACGAGCCCGTCAGCGTGCGCTTCCCCTTTCCCGAGGCGGTCCAGCGGGGCGTGGTCGGAACCTGGGAAGCGACGCGCGGCATGGCGGTGGGCCTCGCCAAGATCGTCACCGGCGACATCTCCTCGGAGGCCATCGGCGGCCCGCTGATGATCGCCGACGTGTCGCGCAAGGCGCTCGACGACGGCCCGCTCGCCTTCTTCAGCGTCATGTCGCTCATCAGCATCAGCCTCGGCCTGATGAACCTCATCCCCATCCCCGTGCTCGACGGCTTCCACATCTTGAGCGCGGCCATCGAGGGCATCCGCCGCCGGCCGCTCTCGCTGCGCTTCCGCGAAGTGGCCAACATGGTCGGCGTCGCGCTGGTCCTCTCCTTGATGCTCTTTGCGCTCAAGAACGACGTGATGCGCAAGTTCATGCACTGAGCGCCCATGCCTCCTCGCCGGACCAAGGCCCAGACCCCGCTCGACGAGGTGCCGCTCGCGCAGGCCGCGCGGAGCCTCGCCGCGCTCGTGCGGCGGCTGCCCCACATGCCCGACGGCCGCATCGCGCTGACGGTGGGCGGAGAGCTGCGCGCGTGGCTGGTCTACGCCCCGGCGCAAGCGCCTGACCCCCCTGCGCCCGAAGAAGCGGCCGAGGCCGACGGCGACGAGCCACCCACGCGCACCGTGAGCCGCTTCGTGAAGCGAGCGCTCAAGTCCGCGCGGGAGTAAAAGCAGCGCGTGCTGGTCCTGGCTCTCGACACCTCCTCGCTCGCGCTCTCGTGCGCGCTCTGCGAACTCGCGCCAGGCGCGCCGCCCACGGTGCTCGCCGAGGTGCTGATCGAGCCGCCCACGCGGCACGGCGACGTGCTGCCGGGCGCGCTCTGGTCGCTTCTGGCCCAGGCCGGGCGCAGGCCCGAAGAGCTCGGAGGCCTCGCTGCTGGAATCGGCCCCGGCTCGTTCACGGGGCTGCGCGTGGGCCTCGCCTGCGCCAAGTCGCTCGCCTACGCGCGACGGCTTCCGCTCGCGGGCTGCTCGAGCCTGCAGGCGCTGGCGCTCTCGCACGAAGCGCCGGAGGGCGTGCTTGTCGTCCCGACGCTCGAGGCGCGCCGCGACGAGCTCTACGCGCGCGTCGAGGGGCGCGAGGCGGTCTACCGGCCCGCGCCGCTGGTGGCGATGCTGCGCGCCAACCTGAATGAGCGTTCATTCAGGCTGGTGGGTCCAGGCGCCGCGGCCTGCCGCCCCTCGCTCCTCGCGGCGGGCGCCGAGGAGGGATGGTTCGGTGCCGCAGGTCCCCCGCTCGCGCGCTGGGTGGCCGCGGCCTGCGCGGAGCAGCTCGAGTCGGCGCGCTACGATCGCGACGCGGTCTTCGCCTTCAGCCCGAACTACGTGCAAGCGAGCATGGCCGAGGTCGCGCTCGCCGAAGGGCGCGTCGGGGGTCTTCCCCAGCAGTGATAGGTTCGAGCGCAGGAAAAGGAGCCCGCAAGATGCAGCGCAAGGTGAAGGTGGCGATCGCCGGAGCAACCGGCGCGGTCGGCCGCGAGATGCTGTCAGTGCTGGCGGAGCGCGACTTTCCGGTCGGCGAGCTGGTCCTCCTGGCGTCCGAGCGCAGCGTGGGCAAGGAGGTCGAGTTTCGCGGCGAGGAGCACCTCGTCAAGAAGCTCACTCCCGACTCGTTTGCCGGTGTCGACATCGCCCTCTTCTCGCCCGGCGCCACGGTCTCGCGCGAGTTCGCCCCGCACGCGGCCAAGGCGGGCGCGGTGGTGATCGACAACTCCTCCGCGTTCCGCATGGACAACGACGTGCCCCTCGTCGTGCCCGAGGTGAACGCGCATGCGCTCGAGCTCGCGGTCAAGCCCGGCGGGCGGCGCATCGTGGCCAACCCGAACTGCTCGACCATCCAGCTCGTCGTCGTGATGAAGCCGCTGCACGACGCAGCGGGGCTGCAGCGCGCGGTGGTCTCGACCTACCAGAGCGTGTCCGGCGCGGGCCAGAAGGGCATCGACGAGCTCGAGACGCAGACGCGGCAGATGTTTGCCATGCAGGACCCCGAGGTGAAGAAGTTCGCGCACCGCATCGCCTTCAACCTCCTGCCCGAGATCGGCCCCGACTCGGGCAACGGCTACACCGAGGAGGAGATGAAGATGGTGAACGAGAGCCGCAAGATCCTCGAGCTGCCAGGGCTCTTGGTGAGCGCGACCTGCGTGCGCGTGCCGGTCTTCCACTGCCACTCGGAGGCGGCGCACCTGACCTTCGCGCGCGAGCTCTCGCCGGCCGAGGCCCGCGAGATCTTGAAGAAGGCGCCGGGCGTGAAGGTGCTCGACGACCTCGCGAGCCACGTCTACCCGATGCCGCTGCTCGCCGCGCACGACGACGACACCTTGGTGGGCCGCATCCGCAAGGACCTGGCCACGCCCAACACGCTGGCGCTGTTCGTCGTCTCGGACAACCTGCGCAAGGGAGCGGCGCTGAACGCGGTCCAGATCGCCGAGGTGCTTCTCCAGAATCACGAAGCCCGGCTCGGCCTGAAGAACTGATCGTGCCAGTTTGTCAGGCGGCGCGCCGGGGCGGCGGACAAGTTGTCGCCCCTTGCCGGCCTGCTCCACGCCCCCACGGGCGCCTTGTGCTGGCGCGGCTTTTGCTGAATAGGACCTGCATGCTCGTGATTCCCAACTGGCGCCTGACCCTGGCCGCGGCGGTGCTCGGCTGCCTTGCGGCGGCTTCCGCGCGTGCCCAGACCATCACCGTCAGCCCGACGCTCTTTGGCCAGGCCGACTGCAACGACCAGCGCGCCATCACCGTCACCTGGAACTTCGGCTCCACCTTCGCCTCTCAGGCGGTGACGGCGCTGCTCACCACCACCTCCGACTGCAACGCCGCCACCGGGGCGCCCGCGCTGACGCCGGTGCAGACGCAGTCGGGCTCGTTGACGCTGCACCCGGCCGACTTCCTCTTCGCCCAGACCCAAAAGGACTGCAACGCGACGGTCACCTCGGGCGCGCCGGCCACCGTCTACATCTGCCTCAAGGCCGGCACGGGCACGCCGCTCTCGACCACGGAGAAGTTCGCGCTGCAGCCGCCGGTGCCCCCGACCGCGATCGTCGTCACCGAGGGCGACCGGCACCTGAAGCTCTCGTGGTCCCAGGGCGACTCAACCGACAGCATCGCCACTTATTCGGTCTACGCGGTGGCCCTGACCGTGGCGCCGGACGCGGGCACCGGCAGCGACGCCGGAGACACCAGCGGCGCCTTCGGCGACCCGGTGCTGACCAAGATCACCTCGATGAGCACCGACGTGCAGTCGATCGGCAACGTCGCGCTGCAGAACGGCACCACCTACGCGCTGGCCCTCTCGGCCACCGACACTTTCGGCAACGTCTCGGACCTGTCCGACCCTGCCTTCGGGACGCCAAAGCCCATCGACGATTTCTACCAGCACTATCGCGACGCCGGCGGGTCGGCGCTCGGCGGCGGAGGCTGCGCAACGCTCGGCGGCGCCGGCTGGCTGGTGGCGCTCCTCGGCGCGCTCCTCCTTTGGCGACGCTCGCGGCGGGCGGGTTCGCTGCTGCTCTTGCTGGCGCTCGCGCTTCCCGCGGCAGCCCGGGCCGAGAGCGACGGCACGAAGATCCTGGCGCCCGACGAGCGCCCTCCGCGGCGGCTGCTCGTCGCGGTCAAGCTGGACCGCTACGATCCGCAAGTGGACTCAGAGAGCGGCCTCGTCGCCGCCGGCGCGCATCCGTACCACGACGTCTTTCACGGCCGTGCGCCCCCGCGCGTCCAGGTCGAGGTGGGCTTCGAGGCGCTGCACTTCTTCGGCTCGTTCATCGCCGGAGTCACCGCCGGGTACTGGCAGAACATCGGCCACGGCGTGAACCACCTCGACCAGACGCCGAGCGGCGACACCGCGCTGCTCGACGTCCTGCCCTTCGGCGTGGTGGGGACCTATCGCTTCGACTGGGCAGCCGACACCTTCCGCGTGCCCCTCATCCCCTATGCGCAGCTCGGGCTGCAGGCCGCGCTGTGGGCGGCGTACAACGGCCGTGGACAGGTGACCACGCGCGCCGGCGACGCCTCGCCGGGTCCCGGCGGCCGCGGCTCGGGCTGGACCACCGGCTACACCACGGCGCTCGGCCTGGCGGTGCCGCTCGACGTGCTCGACCCGAGCTTGGCGCGCGAGGCCTACGTGGACGCGCACCTGCAGCGCACTTCGCTCTTCGCCGAGTATGGCTGGACGCACCTGAGCAGCTTCGGCAAAGGCGGCGCGTTGATCCTGAGCGACCGAGCCTGGCGCTTCGGCCTCTCGCTCGAGTTCTAGAGGGACAAGCCTACTCGCGCCGCTTGCCGGCCAGGGCGGCGCCCGCGCGCGCGAATCGCCGGAGCGGGCCAAGGTCTGCCTTGCCCTGCTGGACCACCGCCATCAGCAGGCTCTTGCCCACCTTGGCGAGGTCGCTGAGCCGGGCGATGCGCTCGAGCTTGCGGCGCGCGCGGAAGGCCTCGACCACGCCGTACTTGCGCGAGGCGATCGCCTCCCGGGCGTTGTCGAAGACCTGCAGCGCGCGCTCGATCTGCGCCAGCTCGCGCTCGCGGAGCACGCGCGAGACCATCTTCCAGACGTCGGTCTCGGCCTCGAAATACTCGCGCCGGTCGCCGGGCCTGCGGGTGCGGAGCACGACGCCCCAGTGCTCGAGGTCCGCGAGCGTCATCGAGGCGGCGCCGGTGGAGATGTCGAGCCGCTCGCACAGCTCGGCGGCGGGCAGCGGCTCGCCCTCGAGGTAGAGCGTGGCCCAGATGCGGCCCATCGCGCGCTTGAAGCCCCAGAACTCCATCAGCGCGCCGACGGCGTCGGCGACTTCGTGGAGGTGGTCTTGGTCGTCCTGGGCCAATTGGGGGGCCATGTCACCACTGTAGCAACGGCGCGAACGCGCGCCGGGATTTAGGGTTACGACGATCGACTGACCAGGGCGCCCGCGACCACCTCGAGCAGGTCGCGCGTCTCGCTGCCGGGCAACCTCTGCAGCGCGGCCATGGCTGCCGCGCGCTCGCGCTCGGCCAGCTCGCGGGCCGCGGCGAGCGCTCCGGAGGCGCGCACGCGGGCGGCGAGCGCGATCACCCGCTCGCCGAGCGGCTCGCCCGCCTCGTCGGCGCGCAGCAAGAGGGCCAGCGACTCGCGCAGATCCGGGTCGCGCTCGAGCGCCACCGCCAGCGGGAGGCTCGGCTTGCCCTCGGCGGCGTCGGCCAGCGCGGCCTTGCCGAGCGCCTCGGCGTCGCCTTCGACGTCGAGCAGATCGTCGGCGATCTGGAAGGCGGTCCCCGAGCGGAGCCCGAACTCGTAGAGCGCCTCGCGAATCTTGCTGGGCGCGCGGGCCGCGAGCGCGCCGGCCTCGCCGCAAAAGGCAAAGAGCGAGCCCGTCTTGCCGCGCGCGACGGCCAGCGCCTCGGCCACGGTGAAGCGGGTCGAGCCGCGCAGCTTGAGCTGGATGGCCTCGCCCTCGACCAGCGCGTGGAGCGCGCGCACCAGCGCCTCGACCGCGCCGGGCACGCGCGAGCGCTGGGCCAGCGTGAGAGCGGCGGTGAGCAGCCAGTCGCCGGCGATGACCGAGACGCTGTTGCCCCAGCGGACCCGCGGCGCCGGCAGTCCTCGCCGGGTGAGCCCGTCGTCGATGACGTCGTCGTGCAGGAGGCTCGCGGAGTGGACCAGCTCGGAGGCGATGGCGAGCGCCGCCCGGCCCTGGGCGCGGCTTTGCGGAGACGCCGCCCGCGCCGAGAGGAGGAGCATGAGGGGCCGCACACGCTTGCCTCCCGCCTCGAGCAGCGCGCTGGCAGCGGGGCCCAGATCGTGCGGGGCCTTCTGCGGCACCGCGCGGAGCAGCCGCTCGAGGTGAGCCACCTCGCGCAGCTCGGCTGGCGCGTGCGAGGGCAGGAGCTGTGCCGCCCTGCTCCCGGCCGAGGTCCTGCCCGCGGCCACGTTGAGCTCGGCGAGTCCGGCTGTCCACATCGGCGGCCCCAAGGACGCGCTGGTCTCGCGCGCGTCAGAACTTTCAGAATCTTATGAAAGTTCATAAGCGCCAGAACGCTCCCTGTCAACGCGCCCTGCGGGCCTCGCCGCTGCTTCGCGCTGGTCCCGCTCAGCGGTGGCAAGCAGGCGAGCGCGAGAGCCTGCATTCTGACGTCCTGACCGAGCCGTTTGCGGCGCGGCGGGGCGCGCATTCCGCCGCTGTGCTAGATGCACGCGCATGCGATCTCCGGGAAGGCGCCTCGCGTTCGTTTTCGCCTCGCTGCTCCTGGCCTGCGCCCACCAACGCCTCCCCGCGGACGCGGGCGGGGATCGGACCACGCAGTCGGGCGTGCCGGTCCACTTCGGAGGCCTGGGGCCGCTGCCGGAAGGCGTCACCGCGCGCTGGAACTTCGGCGACGGCACGCCCGAGGTGGCCGCCGCGCAGGCCGACCACGCCTTCCCGCGCGCGGGCGCCTTCACGGTCACCGAGACCGTGCTGCAAAAGGGTGGCAGCGACCCGGTCGTCGCCACTGCCAAGGTCACCGTGCTGCGCCGGCCGGTGCCCGCCGCGGTCCCGCCCTCGGCCCGCGCAGCGCTGGTCACCGAGCGGCCCTGGGCCCGGGTCGCCTTGCAGCGCTCGGTGGCCGCGCGCCTGGGTCTGCGCGACTTCTACGACCAGGTCGCCGCGTCGGTCAGCTCCGCCATCGGCTTCGACGTTACCAGTGCCGAGCAGGCAACATTGAATGGATTCGACCCCGACGAAGGGCTCGCCATCTTCACGGTGCGTGAAGATCCCGAGGCGCTGATGGTCGCAGTCGGTGTCGCCGATGAAGCAAAGGCCGAGGCCGCGCTGCGCCGCCTGCTCGAGCGCGACGGGTCGGCCCAGAGCGCGCAGCTCAGGCCCTTCCAGCTCGCCGAAGGCAAGCTCAAGGGCGGCGCCCGCGCGGTCGTTGGCACGCGCAGCAACGGCGCCGAGCAGGTCGCCTTCACCTTCAAGTTCGGCTACCTCTACCTGCGCACTCCCGCGGCCACAGACCCCCTCTCGTCGCTCGCCGCCATCGACGCGCTCCAGGCCGACCAGGGCCTCGACAGGGACGCGACGTTCCTGGCCACCGAGCAGCACGTCGGCGCCGGCGACTTCGTCTTCTATTCGGCCCCGCCGCCGCTCAAGCAAGAGGCGGCCATGGCCACGGCGCCCGCCGAGTCCGAAGGGCCGCTCGCGCGCACCCGGGCGCAGCTCGGCGCCTCGGCCTTCGCGCTCAACGTCAAGCCCGACCAGCTCGAGGTGCGGCTCTTCGCAGAGCTGCGCAACCTCACCGGCGAGAAGCTCGTGCAGGCGTTCACGCCTCTAAAAGATCCGCCCGATCTGGCGGCGCTGCTGCCGGCCGGCGCGGTGGCCTACTTCAAGCTCTCCGGCTCGCCCGCGGCCCTCTGGCGCGAGCTTGGCCGCGCCGCCGGCGAGCGGCAGGCCGAGCTGCAAGAGCGGCTGCGGGTGCTGGTGGGGCTCGACGTCGAGAGAGAGTGGCTGCCGAGCTTCACCGGCAACGCGGGTCTCGGCTTCTACCTGGACGCCGGCGCGCTGCTCGAGGCGGTGCTCGGCGAGCAGGTGGCGACCTTCGATCGCTCGACGCTCCTGGCCGCGGTCGAGATCAAGGCTGGCCAGGGCGAGGTGGTCCGGGCAGCGCTCGAGCGCGCCATGAAGGAGCTCGGCGGCAAGATCGCCGTCTCGCAGCACGAGGTGGCCGGCACCAAGGTCTACCTGCTGGGCGAGGGCGGCATCGTCGCGGCGCAGAAGGGCGATCAGCTCTACATCTCGCTCGGCGGCCCGCGCACCGAGGAGTTCGCCAGGAGCTTCGGCCCGCTCGGCCAGGCGCTCGCGCCCTCCGGCCAGGGCACGCTCAGCCAGGGCTTGCAGCAGGCTGGCGTCAAGGGCTTCGACCAGCCGACCGCGCAGCTCGCGTATCTCGACGTGCGCGCGGCCTTGCAGAAGGTGCAGGCGGCGGCGCAGCAGCAAGGGGGCGCGGTCGGCCTCGCTGCCGGCATGATGGGCGACAAGATCGCCGGCCTGCGCGACGCGCTCATCCTGGCCAGGCCCACGGCCGACGGCATCGACGCCAACCTCACCGTGCGCTTCGCGGCAGAGCCCTCTTCCGGCGCCCAGGGCGGCAAGTAGCGGATGGGCAGCCTGGAGGTCATCTGCGGCCCGATGTTCTCGGGCAAGACCGAGGAGCTGATCCGGCGCCTCAAGCGGGCGGTGATCGCCAAGCGGCGGGTGCAGTGCTTCAAGCCGCGCATCGACGCGCGCTACGACGCCGAGATGATCGTCAGCCACTCGGCCCAGCGCATCCACTCCATCGTCGTCGACCGCGCGCGCGACATCCTCGACAAGCTGCTGCCCGAGGTGGACGTGGTCGGCATCGACGAGGTGCAGTTCCTCGGCGCCGAGGCGCTCGAGGTCTGCCAGACGCTCGCCGATCGCGGCATCCGCGTCATCGCCGCGGGGCTCGACATGGACTACCGCGGCGTGCCCTTCGACCCCATCCCGCAGCTCCTGGCGGTGGCCGAGTCGATCACCAAGGAGCTGGCGATCTGCGTGGTCTGCGGCGCGCCCGGCAGCCGCTCGCAGCGCACCATCGCCGCCGAGGAGCGCGTGGTGGTCGGGGCCGCCGGACAGTACGAGCCCCGCTGCCGCGCCTGCTTCTCGCCCGAGCCGCGGCCGGCGACCGCGCCCCCCGAGCAAGAGCTCTTCCAGTTCCTTAAATAATCGGTAACCAATGCGCGACCACGCCTACGACAAGATTCCCTATCGACCCGCCGAGATGCCGCACCGGTACGGGGCCGACGTGCACATCCTCGCCGACCCGCTCTCGCTGACGCAGCTGGCGAAATTGTGCGGCAAGGGGACGTACCAGCCCGACATCAATCGCCTCGTCGGCACGCTCTATGGCGAGCTCTTGCGCACGGTGGTCAACGCCGAGTTCCCGCGCCGCCACATCTCGACGCCGACGCGGATGGTGGACGTGACCCCGCACGGCGTCTTCCACGGCGAGACCATGGACCCGGATGTCCGCGCCATCACCGTCAACATCGCCCGCGCCGGCACGCTGCCCTCGCAGATCACCTACGACTTCCTGAACACGCTGCTCGACCCGCGGCTGGTGCGGCAGGACCACTTCGTGATGGCGCGGGTGACCGACGAGGCGTCCAAGGTCATCGGCTCGCGCATCAGCGGCAGCAAGATCGGCGGCGACATCGACGACGCCATCCTGCTCTTTCCCGACCCCATGGGCGCCACCGGCGGCTCGATCTCCACCGCCATCAAGACCTACAAGGACACGGTCCTCGGCCAGCCGCGCAAGGTCATCTGCCTGCACCTGATCGTCACGCCCGAGTACCTGAAGCGCGTGACGACCGACCACCCGGGCACCATCGTCTACGCGCTGCGCCTCGACCGCGGGCTCTCGCCGCAGGAGATCTTCGAAACCGTGCCGGGGACGCACTGGGACAAGGAGCGCGGGCTCGACGACAAGCAGTACATCGTGCCGGGCGGCGGCGGCTTCGGCGAGATCATGAACAACGCCTATGTGTAAACGAGGTTTTCGATAATGAATTTTGCAAAGAACGTCGAGCCGCTCTTCAGCGCCGAGCAGATCGCCACGCGGACCCGCGAGCTCGGCGCGCAGATTCGCAAGGACTACGAGGGAAAAGAGCTGGTGGTGGTCTGCGTCCTCAAGGGGGCGTCGATCTTCGTCGCCGACCTGGTGCGCAGCATCGAGCTGCCGCTGGCCATGGACTTCATCGGCCTCTCCAGCTACGGCGAGTCCACCGAGTCGAGCGGCGTGGTCAAGATCACGAGCGACCTGACCAAGCCCATCGAGAACAAGCACGTGGTCGTCATCGAGGACATCATCGACACCGGCCTCACCATGCGCTACCTGCTCGACAACCTCTCCACGCGCCGGCCGGCTTCGGTAAAAATCTGCGCCCTGCTGCAAAAGCCCTCGCGCGCGCGCACGCACATTCCTATCGACTACCTCGGGTTCACCGTGCCGGACCTGTTCGTCCTCGGCTATGGGCTCGACGTGGCCGAGCGTTATCGAAACCTGCCGTACATCGGCGTCATGAAGGCGGAGAAGACCTAGGTGGCTGACGAGGCAAAGCGGGCGGCGAAGGGCGGCGGCAGCTTCATCCCCTGGCTCCTGGTGCTGGCGCTCTTTGGCGTCGTGCTCTGGCTGGCCTCGGAGCGCAACGCCCGCAAGTGGTTCCTCACCGTCGATGGCAACCAGCTGCTCGTCGGCCGCGGGCGCAACTTTCCCACCGGGACGCGCAACCTCGGCAGCGGCGACGGCGAGCTGGGAAAGGCCTACGGGCCAATCCCTGTGCCGCCCGGCGCCAGGCCTGTCGAGGGCGAGTTCGACGACCAGGCGGCCCTCGATCGCGCGCTCTTTGATCAGCTCCTGCCCTGGGCGAAAACGGCGGCCGACAAGCCCGACGCCACTTCCCAGGCGCTGGCCATGGCGCTGGTCGAGCGCGCCAACCAGCTCCCGGGCCTCGCGCCGGCGCAGCACGAGCAGCTCGGGACGCTGCGGGGCGACCTGTCCTTTGCGGCCGCGCTCGGCGAGCTGCAGCTCGCGGCCGGGTCGCTCGAGTCGGCGCGGCGCATGCTCGAGCAGGCCCGGCAGAACGGCGGCCGCCACTCGCGCGACGCGGGCCTCCTCTCGCAAGAGATCAGGGGCATGGCTGATCGGCTGGGCGACGCAGCAGCCGGGCGGGCGACCGCGAGTGCAATCCCCGCGCCGGCGACCTCGGCGCCAGCGCCGGCTCTCTCGCCGCCGATCACCCCACCGGGCAGGGCAGTGGACGGCGGCGTCCCGGACGCGAGCAGGTAGATCGGCTCGCGCAGGCAGACCGCCTGGCGTTCTCGCGCGTTGTTGCCCTGGCGCCAATGGGATAGCATCGGCGCCTCCGCAGCCCGCCTTTTCAAAGAGTTGCCGCGATGACCACGCCGATTGGCAAGTACAAGCTCATCAAGCTCATCGCCTCGGGCGGCATGGCCGAGGTGTACCTCGCCAAGCAGGCCGGCGCGGCCGGCTTCGAGAAGCTCGTCTGCCTCAAGCGCATCCTGCCGCACCTCGCGCGCGACAAGCAGTTCGTCGACATGTTCCTCAACGAGGCGCGGCTCGCGGCCCAGCTCGACCACCCGAACATCGTCCAGATCTTCGACCTGGGCGAGGCCAACGGCAACTACTACATCGCGATGGAGTTCATCGACGGGCCGAACCTGCGCTCGGTCGCGAAGCGGGCCGGTGAGCTCGGCGAGCTGCTCCCCATCCCCGAGGTGGTCCGCATCATGGCGCAGGGCGCGGCGGGCCTGCACTACGCGCACGAGCTGACCGACCCGGCGAGCGGGCAGCCGCTCGGCCTCGTCCACCGAGACATCTCGCCCGACAACATCCTGGTCCACAAGAACGGCTCGGCCAAAGTCGTCGACTTCGGCATCGCCAAGGCGGCCAACTCCAGCGGCGCGACCCGCACCGGCACCTTGAAGGGCAAGGTCGCGTACATGCCGCCCGAGCAGCTGCGCGGCGAGCCGCTCGACCGCCGCGTCGACGTCTTCGCGCTCGGCGTCGTCATGTACGAGCTGCTCGCGGGCAAGCGGCCGTGGGACGGCAACAGCGAAGTGGCGCTGATCGGCAAGATCATGACCGAGGACCCGCAGCCGCTCGCCGAGCTGCGGCCCGACGCGCCGCCGGACCTGCTCACGGTCATCGAGCGCGCGCTGTCCAAGGACCGCGACCAGCGCTACGAGAGCTGCCAGGAGCTGCAGCAGGATCTGGAGCAGGTCCTGGTGGGCTTGGGCCAGAGCGTCACCGCCTCGCGCATCGCCGACTTCGTGCGCTCGTACGCGCCGCCGGCCGAGACCCCAGGAGCTGCGACCACCGGAGTCGAGGCCGCGGACCTGAGCCTCGTCGAGGAGTCGCTCTACGCGGGCACCGGCTCGGCGCCTCCGCTGGTGGGGCCGGACGCGCAGCAGCAGGACGGCTCCGATGATTCGACCGACGGCCAGGGCGGCGGCACCCAGCTGATGGACGAGGCGCCCCACCGGCCGCGGAAGAGCAACGCCGCGAAGTACGGCGTCCTGGCCTTCCTCGGCATCGCCATCGTCGGCGGCGCGGCGTTCTGGTTCTTGCGGCCGCAGCAGGACGACAACTCGAACATCGTGCCCATCGAGCGCTCGAACGTGGCGGCGCGGCCGGTCGAGCCGCCCAAGGTCGTCGAGCCGCCCAAGCCCGCGCCCACCGAGCCGCCCAAGCAAGAGGTCAAGGAGGCGGCCAAGAAAGAAGAGAAGAGGCCGCGGCGCGTGGCCCAGGTGAGCCGACCCAAGGAAGAGCACAAGCCCATCGAGCCTCCGCCGGTCGAGCCGCCGAAGCCCCCGACCACGGTCATCATCCGCTCGGCCGAGCCCAAGCCCGAGCCGCCCAAGGTGATGGCTCCGCCGCCGATCATCACCGCCAAGGGTGAGCTCGTCGTCATCGTCCGGCCGTGGGCCAAAGTGTCGGTCGATGGCAAGGACATGGGCGTCACGCCGCTGCCGGACACCATCAAGCTGACCACCGGTTCGCACCAGGTGCGGCTGATCAACCCGGACCTGGGCAAGGACATCACGCGCACCGTGTTCATCCCGGCGAACGCCCGCGAGACCATCAAGGAAATTTTCGACGAATAGGTGCGTCGAGCGACCTCATTTGACCGGCCTTGGGCCTACTCGGCGAGCTCGCCGCGGAAGACCAGCTCGGCGGGGCCGCGCATGCGCACCTCCGAGAAATCCTCGGCCACGGTGATGGTCAGCGGGCCGCCCGGCAGGTCGATGGTGATGGGCGAGCCCGGCTGAGCTGCACCGCTCTGGATGGCCGCTGCTGCCACTGCGCATGCACCCGTGCCGCAGGCCTGGGTCAAGCCCGCGCCGCGCTCGAAGACCACGGTGGCAAAGCGCTGCGGGCCGACCTTGGCGACAAGCTCGATGTTGGCATTCTCGGCTCTGCAGAGCCCCGGGCCCTCTCGCTCTGCGAGCCGCCGCAGCTCCTCGCGCGGCACGTCGAGAAAGAGCACGCGGTGCGGGTTGCCCAGCGAGACGGAGAAGGCGGGCGCGGCGCGCCCCTCGAGCTGCAGCTCGCGCCCAGGTGAAAAGACCGCGGGACCCATCCCCACCTCGACCTCGCCGCGCAGCGGATCTCGCGCCCAGACGAGGCAGGGTCTGGGCCCGGCCTCGGTGTCCAGGCGCGCCGCGGCGGCCTCTGCAGAGGGCCTCGTGCACCCATCGGTGGCCATCCAGAGCGCCGCCACGCGGGCGCCGTTGCCGCACATCTCGGGGACCGAGCCGTCCGAGTTGTGGATCACGAGCCGCGCGCCGCCGCCTGCCGCCGGTAGCAGGGTGAGGACGCCGTCGGCGCCGATGCCGCGGTGGCGATCGCACCAGAGCGCCGAGCGAGCAGGCGAGGGCGCGCCACCGGCCCCCTCCTGTCTCAAGTCGAGAAGGATGAAATCGTTGCCCAGGCCATGGAGCTTGGCGAACCGCATGGAGGGAGTGTAACAAAGCAGCCGCAAGCGAGCGCCCGGACGCCTGCGGAGCCCTCATTCCTGCGCTTGACAGGGGCCAAGGCGCGGGCGTCAACTATGCGGGCGATTGACAGATTTCCGGCCAGCAGAGCCCTCGCCGCGCGCCCCATCGCGGTCTTGGCGCCATGCCCCGGCGGAGCGACCCCGTGCGGACTTGTCCCGACTGCCAGAACAACTACGACGATGAAATCTTGCACTGCCCCGAGGACGGGCTCGACCTGAGCCACCTCGAGCCGCAGGACGAGCTCATCGGGCGGATGGTCGGCTCCTACCAGATCGTCAAAGTGCTGGGGAAGGGCGGCATGGGCGCCGTGTACCTGGCCCAGCACCCGGTGATCGGCTCGCGCGTCGCCATCAAGTTCCTGCTCCAGCAGTACTCGACCGACGCCAAGATCGTCGACCGCTTCTTCAACGAAGCGAAGGCCGTCAACGTCATCGGCCACGACAACATCTTGAAGATCCTCGACCTCAGCGTCACCGAGGACAACCGCCACTACTTCGTGATGGAGTTCTTGAACGGCAAGGCGCTGCAGGATCACGTGCGCCCGAACGAGCCGATGTCGCTCGAAGTTGCGTTACCGATTCTTTTGCAAACTTGCGAAGCGCTCCAGGCCGCGCACGACCACCAGATCATCCACCGCGACCTGAAGCCCGACAACGTCTATTTGATCACGCACAAGGGGAAGAAGAACTTTGTGAAAGTTGTCGATTTCGGTATTGCGAAATTGACGGACGCGGGCGGCAACTCGACCGGCAAGACCCAGACCGGCATGGTGATGGGCACGCCGGCGTACATGTCGCCCGAGCAGGCCGGCGGCATGACCAGCCTCATCGACGGGCGCAGCGACATCTATTCGCTCGGCGTGATGATGTACCAGATGCTCTCGGGTCGTCTGCCCTTCCCCGGCAGCTCGTTCGGCGAAGTGCTCATCGGCCATCTGCAGACGCCGCCTCCCTCGCCGCGCATCCACAACCCGGAGCTGTCGGAGGAGATCGAGGCTCTCATCCTCAAGACGCTCGAGAAGAAGCAGGACGATCGCTTCCAGTCGATGCGCGAGATGCACGACGCCATCCTCGAGTTCATGAACCGGACCGGCGTCCCCAACGAGCTGCCCACGGCCGACGCCTCGGAGATGGCGCAGCCCGCGGTCATCAAGCTCTCGCCCTCGCAGCCGCCGACGCGGTCGAATAAGACGCCCGGGCCCTCGACCCGCCAGAACCAGAGCCGGTCGTCGCCGGGCCGGACGCACGCCGCCAAGCCGTCGGCGATGGAGGCCGAGGACTCCGATCGCACCGACAATAATCTCGCGTCCTTCGCGCCCCGCCAGCCGCCGCCCACCAGCAAGGTCGGCATCTACGCGGGCATCGCGGTGGCGGTCCTGGCCCTCGCGGGAGTCGGCGGCTACGTGATGTACGATCGCGGCCAGCGGCACGACGAGGAAGTGGCGCGGCTCGCGCAAGAGGCCAAGGACAAGGCCGAGCAGGCGCGCATCGCCGCCGAGCGGACCAAGATCGCCGAGCAGGAAGCGGCCGCGGTGCCGGTGGCGCTGGCCATCACCTCCGATCCGACGGGCGCGAGCGTGACCGCGACCTGGAAGGGCGGCTCGATGACCAAGGAGACCAACTTCGTCCTCGAGGTGCCGAAGATGACGCAGGTGCGCCTCGCCTTCAGCAAGGCCGGCTACCTGCCTTACGAGACCGAGATGGTGGCCGATGGCGCGAAGCCGATTACCGCCAAGCTCACCTCGGACCCGAAGGCGGCCGTGGCGGTCAAGCACACCGACCGGCCCTCGCGCGGCGGCAGGCGTGCCCACGAGACGGCGATGCCCGACAACCCCGACTCGACCATCGCGGTCGACTTCGGCGATGAAGCGCTCGATCCCGACAAGTCGAAGAAGTGATCGCGCACCGCGCAGGGCTCTTGCCCGAGGAGGCCGCGCAGTCGCTCGGCCACCTCGGCGTCGATCTGGCCATCGGGCGCAAGCTGCTGGCGTCCGCGGTGGGCCGGGGCGAGGCCGATCTGCGCTCGGTGCAGGGCGTGAAGAAGACCGTGCTCGCAGCGCTCGAGCGCGAGACCCGGGCCGAGCCGCTGCGCATCCACTCGCGCGACTCCGCCGCCGACGGCTTCGTGAAGTATCTCTTCACGCTCGACGGCGGCCACCTGGTCGAGGCGGTGCGCATCCCCGTGCCCTGCGAGGCGCCCGGCGCGGACCTGACCGCCTTCGAGGGCAAAGAGAAGAAGTACATCGTCTGCGTCTCCAGCCAGGCGGGCTGCGCGCTCGCGTGCTCGTTCTGCGCCACGGGCAAGCTCGGCTTCGCGCGCAACCTCTTCGCCCACGAGATCGTCGGGCAGGTGCTGGCCATCCGCGCCGAGGCCGATCGCCCCGTGAAGGGCGTGGTCTTCATGGGCATGGGCGAGCCGTTCTTGAACTACGACGAGGTCATCCGGGCCGCTCGCGTGCTCAGCTACCCGGGCGGCATCCAGGTCGATGGGCGCACCATCACCATCTCGACGGCGGGCATCGTGCCGGCCATCCGCCGCTTCACCGCCGAGGGCCACAAGTACCGGCTCGCGGTCTCGCTCACGCACGCGGTCGCCGAGAAGCGCCTGCCGCTGATGCCCATCGAGCGCGTGCACCCGCTGCCGTCGCTGGTCGCCGCGCTGCACGACCACGCACGCGCGCGGCGCACGCGCGTGCTGGTCGAATACGTGCTGCTCGCAGGCGTGAACGACAGCGTCGCGGACGCCGAGGCGCTCGCGGCGCTGCTCGACCCGCGACTCGTCAAGCTCGACCTCATCGACGTCAACGGCGACGTCGGCGGCTACGCGCGCTCGGCGGGTGAGCGGAGGCGCGCGTTCCTCGACGCGCTCTCGGCCGGCCGGGTGCCGTTCGGCATCCGCTACTCGGGCGGGCAGGACGTGGCCGCCGGCTGCGGACAGCTTGCCGCCTGCGCGCCTGGGTCTCCGGCGGGCGCGCGCATTTCTTAACGATTGGTAATATGCGAGGTTTGAAGGTTCACCCTCCGCCCTGCGTCGCATTCCGTCCGCAATTTCAACGGTTAGTATGCGTGGCCGGTATCGCCGGCTGGAGGTCCGAAAGAGTGATGCAACGCCAACGACCAACTAGAAGAGCAGGCCTCGCACTGGCTGCAATTGCTGCTTTCACTCTCATCCTCGCGCCGGCCGCGCGGGCCTCCGCGACGAGCTTCGACGCGGCCCCGATGGTGGCCTCGAGCTCCTTGGACCACGCGGCGATCTTTGCCGACCTCTTCGCCCACCTGTTCCTGCTCGGGGTGGCGATCAACGAGGCCGACCGCGCGCCGCCACCGGCCGTGGGTGCACAGCCTCCGCCCCCATCGCCGGAGGAGCCACCGAACTCAGTCGAGCAGGAGACGCACGCCCAATATGATGGCTGGGATCGCCCGCGCCGCCGCGTCCGCGATGCGCGCGAGGGCCTGCTGTTCTCGTTCGGGGTGGGCGGCGGCTCGATGCTGGTCTCGCCCCTCGGCCGCGCCGGCGGGCTGCAAGGCAACCTCCGTCTCGGCTACGGCTTTAGCGACCGCTTCCAGTTCTTCTTCGACTTCACGGGCGCGGGCGTGGACTACGGCAACGACACCTCGGCCTCGACCTGGATGGGAACCATCCGCGGGCAGACGGTGCTGATCGGCGACCGCCGGGGCAACGGTCTCAACATCAACTTCGGCATCGGCCTCGCCGGCACGATGCGCAGCTACAACGGCTTTGACGACAACAGTCCGCGCACGGGGCTCGCGCTGGCCGGCGGCATCTCGTACGACGCGCGCGTCGGCCGCAACTTCTCGCTCAGCCCCGAGTTCTTCGTCTGGTGGCACGCGATTCCCAACGGGCGCGGCCAGGACAATGACGTCGCCAGCGCGGCAGGACTGCAGCTCAACTTCCTCTGGTACGGACCCTGACGAACGCCTGAAAGGGCTTGCGCTCAGCGGCGCGGCGATCCGGTGGCCGCCGCGCCTTGCGCCGACTCTTCGTCGTCCAGCTGCGCCGGCGCGAGCGCCCACTCGCCCGCCGGGTGGCGGCGCAAGAGGGCCACCTCTTCGCTCGAGAGGGTCGCGGTTCGCACCACCGACAGGCGCGGATCGCTCAGGACCACCTGGGCTCCCCCGCCCGCCAGCGCGCGCACGCGGGGGCGCTCACCGCGCTCTTGCATGGCCGCAAGGTGCGCCTCGAGATCGCGCAAGTGCCGGTCGATGCGCAGCGCGCGTCCCGTGCCGCCTTCGAAAGAATGGAAGTGCTTGTTGCGCGAGAGCGGCCGGCCCTGGTCGTGGAGGCGCTGCACCAGCTTGTAGAGGAAGTCGCGCATCTCGAACACGATGCTAGCACGGGGTCCCGCGAGCAACCGTCGCGTCCAGATGAGCGAGCGACAGGCCGCCTTTTCGCTCGGCCGCAAGTCTTGACAAGGGGAAAAGACAGGTGGTCAGCGCGTCGAGCGGAGCGTGGCGGCGATGCCTTCCGCGACCTTCTTGCCCGTGGCGCCCTCGCACGCCGGACTGACGCAGCAGAGCGTGACCACCAGCCGGTCCTCGTCGTCGGAGATGAGCGTGGTCTCCTCGCCGCAGCTTCTGCCGTCGTGCTCCTCGGTGCGTTGCTGCCGCAGGCGGAAGCGGCGCTCGCCGAGCTGGACGCTCTTGCCCCGCGGGGTCGCCTCGTCGGGCGCATTGCTCCTGCCGATGGCGGCGCGCAAGCCCGCCCCTCCGGGCGTCGCGGCCAATCCTCGGGCGAAGGGCGCGAGCATCCACGGAACGCGCGCCTCGACACCTTGCTCCTCATCGACCAGCAGGCGCGTCTTCGGGCTCACCGCGCGCGCGACGGCGGCGCCCTCGGCCGAGAAAAGCACGAGCGCGGCGCAGAGCAGCGCGGCCTGCACGGGAAGGTGCCAGGGCTGTCGCGGCAGGACCGGCACGGGCGCGAGCATCCCGAAGAGCGCGCCAAAGACGAAGCCGCCGGCGTGGGCGTAGCTGTCCACCGGCGCCACGAAGGCGATGGCGACGTTGATGAGGAGGTTGACCGCGAAGCTGCGCAGCACGGCCTTGAGCACGTGCGGCGGCACGCGGTGGCGCAGGCGCAGCCAGAGCGCGCCGGTGGCGCCGAAGAGCCCGAAGATGCCTCCCGAGGCGCCGGCGGATTGGATGGTGCTCTCGCTCAGCAGGCCGTGCAGGCCGCTGGCAGCGCCCCCGGCGAGACAAGCGATGGCGAAGAGGCCCACCGCGGTCGCGCTGCCGAAGGCGCCCTCGACCTCGCGCATCAGCACCCAGAGCGCCCAGCCGTTCATGACGATGTGCGCGACGCCGATGTGCAAAAAGGCGTAGCTGCCCAGGCGCCACCAGTCGCCGTCCCTCACCGCGGGCGCGAAGAGCGAGCCGAGGCGAAGCAGCATGAGCGGGTTGTCGCCGCGGTGCGCCGGGTCGAGCCAGACCTCGACGGCAAAGCCCGCCACCAGCAGGGCGAGGAGCACCAGCGTCGAGGTGGGCCTCGGGCGCCGCAGGCGTGCCCCGTCACCCCGTGGATCAGGTTCGCGCGGCGGCTCCTCTTGCCGGCCAAGGCCGCCGAGCGGGTCGTTCACAAAGGTAGCCCCAGGGCCTCGTCGACGATGGCGGCCAGCTTCTTCTCGGCGGCGCCCATCGGCCCCACCGCGCAGGCCACCAGCGCCGAGCGGCGGAAGAGCTTCTGCGCCACGCGCCGCACGTCCTCGGCGGTCACCGCGTCGACCCGGGCGGAGCGCTCGGCGAAGGTCTCGGCCGGGCGGAACAGCTCGGTGCCGCCGAACCAGCCGAGCATCTCGCCCTGCGAGTCGAGCGAGAACTCGAGCCCGATGCGGTGCCGCACCTTGGCCCTCTTCACCTCGTCCTCGGGGACCAGGTCGGTGCAGAGCTCGGCCAGCAGGCGCAAGAGCTCGGTGGCCACCAGCGGTGCCTTCTTGGGCGCGCACGCGGCCTCGAGCTCGAAGAGCGAGCAGTCGCTGAAGGTGTCGAGCCCGGCGTGCACCGCGTAGGCGAGCCCCTTGCGCTCGACCACGTTGAGCTGCAGCCGCGAGGCGAGGCCGTCGTCGAGCACCCGGCGCAAGACCAGGAGCGGCGCGAAGTCGTCGTCGTGCTCGGGCGGGCCGGGGAAGGTCAGGCGCACCTCGGTCTGCGACTCGCGGTGATCGACGGCGATGAGCCGCGGCCCGCTGGGGAAGGGCGGAGGGGACGAGTCCTCGAGCGCGCGGCCTTTCGGTAATTTTGCAAAATGCTTCGCCGCCAGCGCCGCGACTCTCTGGTGCTCGAGCGGGCCGGCGACGGCGACCACCATGTTGCGGCCGCCATAGCAGAGCGCGTGGTGCTCGCGGAGCACGGGCTCGCTGAGCGCGGCCACGGTGTCGCGCGTGCCGGCGATCTTGAACCCGAGCGGGTGCTCGCCGAAGAGCGCGCGCTTCGATAAATTATCGACGTCGATGTCGCGCCCGTCCTCGTCCACCTCGTCGAGGATCTCTTCCAGGATCACCTCGCGCTCGAGCTCGACGTCTTTCAGGAGCGGCCGCGCCAGCATGTCGCCGAGCACTTGCAGCCCCACCTCGATCTGCGCCGGGTGGATCGGCGTGTAGTAGTAGCCGTGGTCGCGGGTGGTGACGCCGTTGAGCGAGCCGCCCGCGTCCTCGACCAGCGCGTTCATGGCGCGGCCGTCGGGGAAGCCTTCGCTGCCGCGGAAGAAGAGGTGCTCGAGGAAGTGCGAGACGCCGTTTCGCTGCGCGTCTTCGTGGCGCGAGCCGGCGCGGACGTAGACCGCCATCATCGCGCTGTGCAGGTGGGGCAGCTCGACGGTGACGATGCGCAGCCCGTTGTCGAGCACGGACTTTCGGACGGGGTCACTCATGAGGCCAGCACTTCCTCTGCCACGGGGTCGTGGCTCGTTGCGTTCTGCATGGGGGGCGCCTCGGGGAGCCGCAGGGTGAACGTCGTGCCCGCACCGGGCGTGCTTTGGCAGGTGAGCTGGCCGCCGTGCTCTTGCGCGATCTCCTGCGCCAGCGCAAGGCCCAAACCGGTGCCCCGCTCTTTGGTGGTGAAGAACGGGTCGAAGATGCGCTGCAGCCGCTCGGGGGCGATGCCGGGGCCGCTGTCTTTGACCTCGACCACCACTGACTCGCCCTCGGCCAGGGTCGTCAGCTGCAGCGAGCCGCCGCCCGGCATCGCCTCGCGGGCGTTGCGCACCAGGTTCAAGAAGAGCTGGCGGAGCTGCCCGACGTCGGCCTGCACCTCGGGCAGATCGGGCGCGAGCGCGAGCGTTGCCCGGACGCCGCCTGCGACCAGCTCGGGCCGGACGAACTCGACCAGCGCCGTGACCACCTCGTTGAGATCGGAGGTCGCGAGCTGGGGCTTGGGAAGCCGCGCGAAGCGCAGGTACTCCTCGGTGATGGCGGCGAGCCTGTCCACCTCGCGGGCGATGGCATCGCAGAGCGCCGAGGCAGACTGCGCGTCCGCCGAGTCGAGCTCGCGCAGCCGCTCGCCCAGCTCCTCGGCGTTGAGCCCGATGCTCGAGAGCGGATTGCGGATCTCGTGGGTGATCTGCGCCGCGATGCGCCCGATGGCCGCCAGCCGCTCCGAGCGCAGGAGCGCCTCGCCTTGCGCGCGCAGCTCGCGCTCGCGGGCCGAGAGGCGCTGGGCCATGGCGTTGAACTCGCGCGCCAGGACCGCCAGCTCGTCGCCGCCTCTCTCGGGCACCGCGGCCACGGCGTCGGGGGCGCCGCGGCCCAGGCGCTGCGCCGCCTCGGTCAGGCCGCGAATGGGCCGGAGCGCGCGCTGCGACAGCCAGGTGACGAGCAGGCCCACGCCGAGCGCGAAGAGGGACAAGCTGACGATGGTCAAGCGCGCCTGTCGCTCCTGCCGCTCGGCCTCGGAGACGCCGCGGTTGGTCTGCTCCTGGATGGCGTCGAAGAGCAGCTTGAGCTCGCGCGCGACCCGCCGCTCGGCCGTCTTCAGGCGCGCGGCAAACTCAGGGACGTTGGGGAGCTGGGCAGGCAGCCGCCGCACCTGCGCTGCGTCGGCCTCGAGCGCCTTGGCGAGCGCCGTGAACGCGACGTCCTCCTCGCCCACGCGGCTCGAGAGCGACAGCAGCCGGGCGTCGATGGTCTCGAGCGCCTCGGGCTCGCGCACGTCGGCCCGCGCCGCCAGCGCTTGCGCCACCAGCTCCCGCGCGCGGGCGATCTTCTCGTTCACCACCCGCGCCGAGTAGGTCCTGTGGTTCAGCACCAGCGCGCGCCTTGCGGCAGGGTCTGGCTCAAGAAGGAGGCGGTCGGTCCCTCGCTCGCGCTCCTTTTGAAAGGCTTCCAAGGAGCCCGCCGCGCGCGCCAGGGGAAAATAGCCCGTCGAGACCTGCCCGAGCCCCTTGCCGATGCGCCGCATCTGCACCACGCCATAGACCGACACCGACGCCGAGGTGACGAGCACCGTCGCGAATCCGACGAAGACGCGGGTGGCGATCGAGCTGCGCAAGGGACCCATTGTAGCCTCCGCGCAGCAAGGGGACCGCCGCTTTGCGATCGCGGGCGGCGGGCGCTGCCAAGATCGTGTAGAAAGGGGAGGATGGCGATGTCTGCGCGACCAGCGCTCCTCCGGGCCGGCAAGACGCTCGTGCCCTTGCTCCTTGCGACTGCCGCGGCCTGTGGCGTGCAGGGCGCTGCGCCTCGCGCGGCCGTTCCGGCGGTCGATCCGGTGAGCGGCCAGGTGACGGCCATCGAGACCGATCTGCCGGGCGCGGACCTGAGCTCGGTGCGAGGGCCGGCAGGGACCCTGGTCATCGGCGCGACCCTGCGTGGCGGCCAGCTCGCCGGTGGCGCGCAGCCCGAGTGCGCCCTGCGCCGCCTCACCTCTGGAGCGGCGGCTCCGCAAGGCGCTCGCTGCCAGGCGCTGCTCGGCGCCTATGCGGCCCTCGAGCGCGCTCGCTCGTTCCTGCTCTCGGCCGGCGCCGAATCGCTCCCGCCCGCGCCAGTTGCGGCTGAGCCCGCCGCCGACGCGATGGCCGAGCTGCGCTCCGGCCTGCGCTACCTGCCTGCGTCGGACGCCTTTACGCTCCTCGGCGGACCCGCCGGCGCGCGCGTGCCCGCCTCGCTCAACGCCGGCGCGGTGGCGCGCGAGGCCGCCCGGCGCCAGCTGAAGCCCTTGCTCGAGACCCACCCCGACGAGGCCGAAGGCATCGCGCTCTTCCTCGGCGCCGCCGCGGCCGCCGACCCAGGCTACCTCGCGGCCTCCGAGCCGGGCGGCGACCCGATGGGCGAGACCGACCTGGCCCGTCCGCTCCCGGCCGGCGCGGCGGCCGCGCAGCACCTCGCCGGCGCGCTCTGGGCGTGGGCCGAGCAGACCGGCGATCTGGTGGCCGCCTCGAGGGCGGTCCTGGCCGCTGCTCGCGCCATCGCCGCGCCGCGCCCTGGCGACGGCGGCACTGGCCCTGCCGCGCTCTTGTCGTTGGTCGCCGATCAGCTCGACGGCGCCGAGCGCGACCAGGCCTGCGCGGTCTTCCGCGGGCGCACCTCCGCCGACGGCCTCACCGCCTGTCCCTGACCGCGAGCGACACTCCCATGACCGACCCCAAGCAGCCCCAATCTGCCGCCCCGCCGGCCGAGATGCCGAAGGCTCTGGTCCAGTTTCTCCTCGGCGGCCAGACCTGCGTCGTCTCCACCGTGGACGACCAGGGCCGCCCCATGACCACGCTCATGACCTGGGTGGTGGCGCGCGATCCGCAGACCATCACCATCGCGGTGGACACCCGCGGCCGGGCGCTCAAGAACATCCGCGGCAACCCGCACGTGGCGCTGGAAGTGCTCGGCGACGACCTCTGCTACGGCGTCCGCGGCACCGCCGTGGTCGAAAAAGAGCTGATGGGCACGGCGCCTTTCCCCTGCGCTGTGGTCGCCCTGCGCGTCGAAGAGTGCCGCGACCACGGCGCCCCCGGCATCAAGTTCGTCGGCCCGACCTACCATTTCCACCCCGGCAAGGAGCATCGCGCCGGCGTCGAATCAGGCGTCTTCGCCGAGCTGAAGGGCACCTCGCCCACCGTCTAGACCAGGCCCCACTGCGGCCGGGCCTCGCGACGCCCGCGGGCATGCGCTCGCAGCCGGCGCCATGGATTCGGCTTTCGCGATTGCACCTTCCCGAGTAGGCTCCGCGCCCCTCATCGGAGCATCGCATGACTGGTCTCTTCTTCATCGTCGTCGTCGTGGCGGTCATCGCCGCCGTAATCTTCGCCGTCCAGGCCCGCGCCGCCGCTGCAGCGCTGGCCTCGTTGCAGGCCGCCGCCGAGAGCGCCAAGAAAGACGCCGAGGCCGCGCGGGCCAAGGCCAAGGAGCTCGAGGCCGAGCTGAAGACCCGCTCGCAGCAGCTGGCCGAGACGCGAGAGAAGCTGAACGAGGTTCGCAAGCGGGCCCAGGACGCGCGCGCGCCCAAGGCCAGCAGCGGAGCCGCCCGGATCGCCGAGCTCGAGGAGGATCTGCACCACGCCCGCGAGCTGGTCGAGCAGGCGCACGCGTCCGACCAGTCTGCCCGCAAGGAAGCGCAGGCAGCCAAGGCCGAGGCCGCCGCGCGCGAAGGCGATGTCTCGCGCCTCCAGGAAAAGGTCCGCCAGCTCACCGCACAGCTCGGCGCGCTGCCCCCGCCGGGCGCCGGCGTCACCACGATGCCGCCCGCGGGCGCAGTGGACGAGGCGCGGGTCAAGGAGCTCGAGCAGGCGCGCAAGGAGCTGGAGCAGGGCCGCCGCGAGCTGCAGGCAAAGCTCGCCGCCGCCGAGGAGCAGCTCAAGGACGACCATCGCAAGCTGGCCGAGGCGCGCGAGGAGATGAAGAAGACCCGCGGCCGGGCCGAGACCAACAACCGCGTCTACCTCGTGACCAAGAGCGAGCTCGAGGTGACCAAGGAGCGCCTCGCGCACGCCGAGCGGCGCCTGTGGCAGTCGGGCATCCCGCTCGCGCCGCCCGAGGCCAAGCCACGCCCCACGGGCACCGGACCGCTCGCCGTCGGTCGGCCCGAAGGCGAGAAGCCCGCCGAGCAGGTAGAAGCGCAAGCGCCCGCCCCGGCCGAAGCGCAAGCCGACAAGCCGGCCGAGCCTGAAGCACCCCGCGCCGCCATTGTCGCCGGGCCGTCGGACGACATCCTCCAGCGCATCGGCGGGCCTCGTCGCCGCAGGCCCGCTGCTGCGCAAGAGGGAACGGCGCCCGCGTCGGCCTCAGCCCCGCCCGACGCCGAGCAGCCCAAGCACTGAAGACGCCCGGCCGCCTGGCCGCTGTGACTTCGCACCTGCGTGAATAGACTCCCCCGGCGTGGCGGGGGGGCGGTCGTGGGAAGAGATCGCAAGTCGCAGCTGCTCTGGATCGGCGCAGCCTTGATCGTTGCTGGCGTAGCCTTGCGCTGCGGCGGTGGTTCTTCCTCTCCGGCGACGACGCCTCCACCTGCGACCGATGCCGGTTTCGGCGGGCAAGGAGGCCCGGCCGACGCTGGAACCGGCGCTGGCGATGCGGGCGGCACTCTCGATGCTGGGACCTTGCCCTCTGACGCCGGCCCAGGCGACCCGAGCGATGCAGGCCAGGACAGCGGCGCCTCGGACGGGGGAGCCGGCGCCGCGGGAGACGCTGGAACAGTCACACCGCCAGCGCCCCTGGGCGGCGGGGATTGGCTGCAGTACCGCTTCTCGCCGCTCGGCGGCGACTCGGAAAACCACGGCGTCTTTACCGCCGACCAGGTCCCAAACCTCACGCCCGCCTGGACCATCACCGACAATCGGCTCGGCCAGTACGTCTACGCGCAGGCGCTGATCACCGCCGACACCGTCTACGTCAACACCGCCATCGGCTCGAGCCGGGTCAACGCGCTCAACGCGGCCGACGGGAGCGTGCGCTGGAGCCAGAGCTTCCCCGGCGTGGTCAGCGCCGGCTGCGCCACGCACAAGCTCGGCATCTGGGCCGCGCCCGCGCTCGCGGGCGGCACGCTTTACGCGGCGGCTCCCGACGGCAAGATCCACGCGCTCGATCCGGCCACCGGCGCAGAGCTCTGGTCGGCGCAGGTCGCAGACCCCACTGCCGCCAGCAACGGCGAGTACATGGAATCGTCGCCCTCGGTCTCCCTCGCGCTCGGCAAGCTCTACATCGGCGTCGCCTCGTCCGACGGCTGCGCGCCGGTCCGCGGCCGCATCGCCTCGGTTGACCTCGCCACCCATGCCGTCGCGACGACCATGCTGGTGGACGCGGGGCTGCACGGCGCCAGCGTCTGGACCAGCATCAGCATCGACGAGGCCGCGGGGCGCCTCTATGCCTCGACCGGAAACCACGTCGAGCCGCTGGCGAGCGAGCCGCTCGCGCAGTCCATCGTCGCCTTCGACGCCGCGACGCTGGCGGTGGTCGACCACTGGCAGAACCCGACAGCGCTGAAGGACTGCGACTTCGGCGGCTCGCCAGCGCTCTTTGCGGCAGCCGATGGGACGCCGCTGGTCGCGGCCACCTCGAAGGACGGCGCGCTCTACGTCCTCCGGCGCGATCAGCTCGCCGCGGGGCCAGTCTGGAAGGCGCAGCTCGCGGTGCTCGACCCGGCCAAGCCCGACACCGGCGGCAACGCGACGCAAGGCTTTGGGACGCTGGTCTCGCCAACCTTCGCGCACGGCACGCTCTACGCCGCGGGCGGGCGCACGCCGGGCGGCGACCCAGGCAGCGTGGTGGCCTTCGATCCGGCGACAGGGGCCGTGAAGTGGACGCGCGCGATGCCAGGCTACGTGCTCACGGCGATGCCCGCCGTCGGCGACGTCCTGATCGCGGAGTCCACGCTGCCGGACAACACCGCGAGCTTCGTCTCGGTGCTCGACCAGGCGACGGGCGCGGAGCTGCGCCGCTTCCCCGGGGGCGCGGCCATCTACGCGGGGCTCTCCGTCGGCCACGGGATGATCTTCTGGTCGGACGCCAACGGCCACGCGACGGCGCTGGTCGTCCCCGATTATCGAAAGTGAGTCACTTGCCGACGGGCGTGTAGATCTCGGCGCTCGTCAGCACCGTGGGAGTGCCGCCGCCGGCCGGGAACTGCAGTCCGCCGGTGACCAGCACCGATCCGTCGCGCAGGCGCAGGCAGGCCGCGCGCGAGCGGCTCGCCTGCAAGGCCCAGTCGCCCGAGGCGGGGCCCGCGAGCGACCGGACCGTGGTCTGCGCGCCGAGGGGCGCGACCAGATCGACGTTGCTCGCCGAGTGCATCCCGCTGCCGTCTTTCCAGGCGCCGCCCGCGACCAGCACGGTGCCGTCCTCGAGCGCGGTGGCGCAGAGGTCGGCCCGCGGCTGCACCAGCTGGGCGACGTCGAGCACGGTCTGCGCGCCGGAGTCGATGATGGTGACCGCGCCGGTCGGCGACGAGTAGTCGTTGCCGTCGGCCTCGGCGGTGAGCCCGCCCGCGACCAGCACCGTGTCGTCGAGGAGGCGCACGGCGGTGTGCTTCACCCGCGGCGTCGGCAGGCTCGAGACCGCGCCCGTCGAGAAGTTGGGGTCGTTCTGGAAGTCGCTCGCGGTGTCGCGCCAGATGAGGCCCGAGATCTGCTTGGAGGGCGCAAGCGCGCCGTCGCGGCCGCCGACCAGGACGACGCCGCCCTGCACGGGCCCGCCGCGCACTGAGTTCATCCGCGGCACGGCGACCGCGTCGGTCAGTGGCCGCGCCAGCTGCGTCAGCGAGTCCTTCACGGCGCCATTTTGCGGGTCGTAGTACGAGAGGCTGGCGAGCACGGTCGGCGCCTGGCCGGCGTCCGGGCCGGTCTGGCCTCCGACCAGCAGCGCGTAGCCCGTGCGCAGATCGACGGCGGCGGCCTGGTGCTCGCGGGCGGGGCTGGTGCTCGCCGGGTCGATGGTGGTCCAGTCGCTGCCCGTGAAGAGCTCGAGCGACTTCACCGGCCCGCCTCCGCCGCTCTGCAGCGGTCCTTCGCCGCCGAGCAACAAGACGCCGGTGCCGGTTGCGCCCATCTGCACGGCGAGCGCCGCATGGCCTGAGCGCTGGTACTTCGCCGTCGCGGTGGGCGAGAACTGGCCGGTCCTGGGATCGTAGATCTCAGCCTCGCTGTGCGGGACGAGCTGGCCGCTCGCGGAGATGCTGAAGCCACCCGTCACCAGCACGCGGCCGTCGGGCAAGAGCGCCATGGCGTGGCCGGCGCGCGCCTGGCCCATCTGGCTGCAGGTGCTGCCCGCGGAATCGCCGGTGAAAGTGAAGGAGTCGATGGTGCGCAAGAACAGCGTCAACTTCAGATCCGAGCTGCCGGTGGCGTCGAAGAGTCCGCTGTCGGCGCGGGCGCGCGTGTGGCCGGCGGAGTCCCGCCCCTCGATGACGATGCGCCGGTTGAGGCCGATGGGCACGTTCGGCACCTGCGCGGCGCCCGAGCTGAAAGGCGCGTCGAGCGCGATGGGCTGCAGGTTGTCGCCGCTCACCACGATGTGCAGCGTGGTCACGCCGGTGGCGGGATCTCTGCTGGTCGTCGCCGCGAGCGCGCCAGGGCACGCCTTGGTCACGAGCGTCAGCTGCACGCCGAGGACGGCGGTGCCGCAGCCGGCGGCGGCCAGGAGGGAGAGCGCAAGAGCGATCGCTGCGAGTCGCGTCACGGTCTTCATCAGTGCGTCCAGGTGGCGTTGATGGTCGCGGTGCTCGGCGTCCGCGAGTTCTGCCAGAGCAGGTACCCGCCGGCGCCGAGCGCGCCAGCGAGCAAGGTGCCGGCAACGATCCAGAGCACGGTGTGGTTCTTGGGCGCGGGCCGGGCGTCCTCGTGGACCACCGCGACGGCGCCGGGCTCGACGGCCTCGATCCGGTGCGTGAGAGGCGCCTCAACAGAGTTGGGCCGCTCGACGGTGCGCGCCGCGCTCGGGTCCTCGGGCTGCACGTTGGTCGAGCGCGAGATGACCAGGTCCTTCGAGGGGCCGGCCTCGGCGAGCTTGCGCGGCGCCGCGGCCACCAGCGGGCTCGCGGACGCCTCGGCCGCGACCGGCGCAGGAGCTTGCGGCACCGAGGGCGCCTTGTCGCCGGGCTTCATCACCGAGCGCGCGGCCGGGTCCGCTGCCGTCATGGCGCTCGGAGCGGGCGCAGCGGCTGGAGCTGGTGCAGCGACCGCCGGCGCCGGCGCCGGAGCGATCGGCGCTGCCACAGTCGCAGGGGCAGGAGCTGGCAGCGAGGGCAGCTCGGGGAGCGGAGCAGGGACTGGCGCCACAGGGCTGCGGGCGGCTTGCGGTTCCGGCGGCACGGCGACCACAGGTGCCGCGCTCACTTCGGGCATGGCGGCGCTCGACTGCGCTCCGCCGGCGGGGCCAAGCGTCAGGGGCAGCGCCAGCTCCGGACCTTGCGAGGCGATCTTCGCGACGAGGTCATCGCCGAGCCGCAGCACCTCCAACGACGCCCCGAGCATCTCGGCGTCGAGGGCCATCCGCGCCAACTGCACCACCTTGCCGCCCTTGGCCAGATAGAGGAACGAGCGCACCGCGTAGCCATCGCCCTCGCGCGACACGACGCCAAAGAGCGCGGCCTGCGCGTGCGCGGCCTTGGCGAGGTGAGCCGCCTTGTCCACCGCGGCCCGGTCCAGCACGCCCGCCAGCAGCGCGGCCTTCAGCTCGCCCGCCGGCCCCTCGGAGGCCGTGCCGAGCTGCGGCGAGAGCGGCATCTCCGAGCTGGCCAGCACCGTCACGCGCTCGGCGTGCACATCGCCGGCGCGCTCGACGCGCACGAAGTGCTCGCCGGCGATGACGTCCTTGATCAGCACCGGCGCCGCATGGAGCACGCGGCCGTCGAGGAAGACGCGGGCCTCGCCCTCGCCCGCCGCGGCCTCGACGCGGATGCTGCCGCGGCCCTGCGCGAGCGTGCGCCGCTGCACGGCGGCAAACTGGCGGGAGAAGGCGGGCGGGAAGTCGCCGAGCGGCTGCGCGCGATCCGGGGAGAAGCGCACCATCGCGGCCAGCGCCGCCTCGCCGCCATCTTCGTCGCCGGCCGCCATGCGCTCGATGGCGAGGCGCAAGAGCAGCTCGGCCAGGAGCGCCGCGCCTTCGCTGTCGATGGCCGCCGGCCGCTGCTGCAGCGCGCCCACGGCCTTGCCGAGCGCCTCGGCCGCCTTGTCGTGCTTGCCGGTGCCCGCGAGCCCGCGCGACTCCTCGAGCGCGAAGCGGGCCTTGTCGTGCAGCGCCTCCCAGCTCGTGCTCTTCTTGGGGGCCGCCGCGTCCACCTCGGGCAGCGCCGCCAGCTCGAGCTCGTCGCGGGTCCGCAGCTCACCGGCGACCAGCGAGGTGGCCTTGTTGGCCATCCCCTGCGGCACTCGCGCGAGCGGCGCGTAAGGGAACACGACCAGCGTCAGGCGACCCTTGTCGCGCCGCGCCGCCGAGGCCTGCAGCGCAGGCAGGAGCGCGACCAGCACGGCGAGCAGGGAACAAGTGGCGCGGCAAGGCAACGAGCGCTGCATGAGAAAATCCTCGGACGGTGGCTCGGCCGCGCAGGCGAGCCTTCGCGTCGCGGGCCAAAACGCGATCCTCTTCGCACGGAGCGCCTCGGCGCAACATCAGCCGATCGGCGGGACCGCCCGGGCATCGCCCGACGCCGCTGGTGCGGTGGCCTAGTTGAGGACGCGCTCGAGCAACGCCAGGAGCTCTGGTGCCTCGAACGGCTTGGCCAGGTAGCCTGCCGCGCCTGCTCGCTGCGCGATTTCGGCGAGCCCTTCCTTGCCGCTGATCAACACGACTGGCACATGGCGGCTGGCGGGGAGGCCCTTCATGCCGCGGAGGAACGATTCGCCGTCGAGCAGCGGCATGCGCAGGTCGAGCACCATGAGGTCGGGGCGGAACTCGGGGAGCATGCTGACGGCCTCGACCGCGTTGCGCGCCGAGGAGACCACGTAGCCCTCCATCTGCAGCAGGTCGGCGAGGCCTTCGCGGAAGCCCTGTTCGTCGTCGACCACCAGCACTCGCCCCTTGGGGGTGCTGCGCTTGGGTCCGCGTCCCATCTGTGCGATCACCGTCCCTTTCCTCCGGCCCGGTAAGTGTCCCCCGAGGCGCAGGGCAGTGTCCACTCCGCAGCAGTAGGTAAATTTTCACGAATGAGGCACCGAGCCCGCGCCTTGACTTGGGGGGACTCTTCCGCTACATCGCCGCGGCTGTCTGGCGTGGGCCGAAGTGGTGGAATTGGTAGACACGCCAGATTCAGGGTCTGGTGGGGGCAACCCCGTGGAGGTTCGAGTCCTCTCTTCGGCACTCGATCACGCCTCCGGTGGCCGATCCCTGGGCGCGCAGTGTGGCGCCGGCTGCCGGACTGAAGGGCCTCGTCCATCTCGGGCGGGGCCTTTTTGGTTTCTGGAGCGCGCATGCCGCTGACCCCCCTCGATGAGGCGCTGGCGCTGGTAGCCGCGCGCGCGCACCCGCTGCCCCCCGTGCGGCTCGCGCTCACCGAGGCCGGCGGTCGCGTCCTGGCCGAGGAGGTGCGCTCGCCTCGCGATCTGCCCTCGAGCGACATCTCGATGATGGACGGCTACGCCTTGCGCGCCGCCGACGCGCAGGCCGGCCTCCCTCCACTGAGTGTCGTTCATGAGATCGCCGCGGGCGATCCACCGCCTGCGCGCGCGCTGGCCTCCGGTGAGGCCGCGCGCATCTTCACCGGCGCGCCCCTGCCCCAGGGCGCCGATTGCGTGGTGATGCAGGAGCACTGCACCCGCGCGGAGGGCCGCGTCTCGGTCGAGCCCGAGCACGCCCCGCGCGCAGGCCAGCACATCCGCCGCCGCGGTGACGAGGTCCGGGGCGGCGCTCCCGTGCTGGGCAAGGGCCGCGAGCTTGGCCCTGCCGAGCTGTCGCTCCTGGCCGCTTGCGGCGCCGTGCAGCCCTTGGTGTCCGCGCGGCCGCGCGTCGCCATCCTGGTCACCGGCGACGAGCTCGTGCCCGCCGGCGTCGAGCCCGCGCCGGGGCAGCTCTCGGAGAGCAACTCGCTGTCGATGGCGCAGCTGGTGCGCGAGTGCGGCGGCGAGCCGGTGCTCCTTGGCATCGCCCGCGACCGCGTGGACGAGATCGCCTCCCGCCTGCGCGACGCCGACGCCCACGTGCTGCTCACCACCGGCGGCGCCAGCGTCGGCGACCACGACCACGCGCAGGAGTCGCTCGAGCGCATCGGCGGCGCGCTGGTCTTCCACACCGTCGCCATCAGGCCAGGCAAACCGGTCCTCTTCGGCGTGGCGAGCAATGGCCGGCTCCTCTTCGGCCTGCCGGGCAATCCCGCGGCTGCCACGCTTGCCTTCGAGCTCTTCGTGCGCCCCGCGCTCCGCCGCCTCCAGGGCCACCCGCGGCCCGATCGCGTCCCGGTCCGCGCCGAGCTGCGCGGCAACGCCCTGGCCCGCTTGCCCACGCTGACGTTCTTCCCCCGCGGCGTCCTCGCGCTGGACGGCTCGCGCCTGACGTTCACGCCGGGCGGGCAGCAGTCGAGCATGCAGATCGGCTCTTTCGCCGGCGCCAACGCCGTCGCCATGCTCGCGCCCGGGTCAGGCAAGGTCGAGCCTGGCCAAGAGCTCGACGCGCTGCTGCTCCGCGCGCTGTAGCCTCGCTACTCGCGCTCCTCGACCCACGCCATCTGGATGGCCTCCAAGATCTTCTCGTTGCTCTTGTTCGGCTCGCCCTTGAATCCGGGCAGCTCGGTGACCCAGCGGTGCAGGTCGGTGAAGCGCACCGTCAGCGGATCGACCTCAGGATGCGCGCCGTGCAGCCCGATGGCGATGTCCTCGATCTCGGTCCAGGTCAGCTCCGGCGCGGGCATGCGGGCTCCAATCGGAAAGGTACGTTCACGTCGCTATTTCGGCGGCCAGGTGCCGGCCTTCTCTGCCTCGTGACGTTCCTTCGGGTGCTCGTCGTACCAGGTCCGCTCGGACTCTTCGGTGATCTGGACCAGCACGTCCTCGCCCGACACCTCGGCCTGGCAGCCCAGGCGGCTGTTGGCGCGCACGTCGAAGGCGCGGTCGAGGATGTCCATCTCGCCCTCGCTCTGCTCCGAGAGGGAGCCAAAGCCTTTCTTGATCCAGCAGTGGCAGGTCGAGCAGGCCAGCACGCCGCCGCACGCCGAGCCGTGGTGCGCACCGGCTTCTTTCGAGGCCTCGAGAAGGTTGGTCCCGCCGGGCACGTCGATGACGACGCCGTCGGGATTTCCGCGCGGATCGAGAAAGGTCACCTTCGGCATCACTGGCCTTCCGGTGCGGCGGCGCTCTCGGCCGCGTCGGCCCGCGCGATGGCCTCGGCGGCGTGCTTGCCCGGGGCGCCCTGGAACTCGTCCACCGAGTGTCCGCGCAGGGCCCGCTCGATGCCGCGGTTCATCACCCGGCGCGCAAACTCGGCGCTGGCGTGGTCGAGCCGGTCGATCTCGTCCTTGATGCGCCGGTGATTGGGCGTCTGGATGGCCGCGCGCAGGCTCGCCATGGCCGCCTCGATGGGCGCGCGCTCGGGCCCCTCGAGCAGGTCGCCGTTCTGCTCGAGCTGCTTCTCGGCGGCCTTCAAGATGCGCTGCGCCTCGACCCGGCTGTCGATGAGGAGCCGCGTCGCCATGTCGCTCTCGGCGTGCTCGATCGACGCGAGCAGCATCCGCTCGACCTCTTCGTCGGTGAGCCCGTGGGTCGGCTTCACCGTGATGCTCTGCGAGACGCCGGTCAGCTCCTCGCGCGCCGTGACGCTCAAGATGCCGTCGGCGTCGACCTGGAAAGTGACCGCGACGCGCGGCAGGCCCGGCGGCAGTGCGGGGATCCCCGTCAGGCGAAAGCGCGCCAGCGAGCGGCAGTCCTGCACCAGCTCGCGCTCGCCCTGCAGGACGTGGATGTCCATCGCGTTCTGCCCCTCGGCAAAAGTGGTGAACTCCTGCGTCGCGTTGGCCGGAATGGTCGTGTTGCGCGGGAGCAGCTTCTCGACCAGGCCGCCCATGGTCTCCAGGCCGAGCGAGAGCGGCGTTACGTCGAGCAGGACCACGTCGTGCTGCGGGCTCTCTGATGTGAGCAGGTCTGCCTGCACCGCTGCGCCGAGCGCGACCACTTCGTCGGGGTTGAGATCGACGAGCGGCTCCATCCCGAACAGCTCGCGGACGAACTTGCGCACCGCGGGTACGCGCGTCGAGCCGCCGACCAGGATGACGCCGTCGATCTTCTCAGCCCCCGCGTCGCGCAGGGCGCGCTTGCACGCAGGGCCGGTGCGCTCGATGAGCGGCGCGATGGCCCGCTCGAATTCGACCCGGGTGATTTGCAAAGTCCGGTCGAACAGCTCGATCTGCGTTTCGATAACTTCGGTCAGCCTCTCTTTTGCAGCCTTGGCCGCGTCGATGGCCTGGCGGACTTGCGACGGATCCTCGACGCCCACCTCGGCCAGGAGCCTGTGCGCGAGGGCGCGATCGAAGTCGTCACCGCCCAGCGCCGAGTCGCCGCCCACCGCCTTCACTTCGAAGACTCCGTCGATGAGCTTGAGAATCGAGACATCGAAAGTGCCACCGCCGAGGTCATAGACCGCGAACGTCCCTTGCGAGCGCTTGTCGAGCCCATAGGCCAGCGCCGCCGCGGTGGGCTCGTTCAAGAGCCGCAGCACCTCCAGCCCCGCGAGCCGCCCGGCCTCCTTGGTGGCCTGCCGCTGCGCATCGTCGAAGTACGCGGGCACAGTGATCACGGCTTGCGTGACGGGCCTGCCCAGCTCGTCCTCCGCTCGCTCTTTCAGGGCGCGCAGGATGTCGGCGGAGACCTCGACCGGCGTGAGTTGGCGGCCGTCGATTTCGAATCGGACCGTGCCGGGCCCATTGGCGAATCGATAAGGCGAGAGGCGGCGCGTCTCGGGGTCATCGGCCGAGCGGCCCATGAAGCGCTTGACGCTGACGATGGTGTCCCGCGGCGCCTGCGCTGCCAGCCGGCGGGCGGCCCGTCCAACGATTGGCGGCCCGGAATTTCGATAATGGACGACGCTCGGCAAGAGCGTGCTGGCCTCGTCGACGACCAGCGCGCGCGGCGATGCCCCCTCGACGATGGCGACGAGCGAGTTGGTCGTGCCGAGGTCGATGCCCACGGCCGCACCTGCGGGCTCGCAGGCCTCCTTGACCTTGGAGTCGCCCGGCTCCTGGATCTCGAAGAGCGCCATTACTCGAGCCCCCGCTCGCGGCCCTCGACCTCGTCGAGGAAACGCGCGTAGTACCGCAGCTTCGAGACCAGCAGCGCCGCTTCCTGCCACGACGCTCCGCGCAGCTTGCGCGCCAGCGCGTCCACCGCGGCGTCGCGCTTGGCCTTCACCTCGGCGGCGATCTTGCCCACCTCGGCCTCGCCGCCCTCGAGCCTGGCCTCCATCAGCCGCTCGCGGTCGGCCATCGCCTCCTCGAGGAACTCCATCGGGACCTGCTCGCGCGCGTGCCCCGGCTGCGGCTCGCCGCTCGCGTCCACGCCGTGCAGCGCGAGCAGGTGCTGCGCCCGCCGCAGCGCGTCCTTGAGCACCCGGTGCGCGTTGTTGAGCAAGGTCGTCTGCTCGAGCGAGTAGCGCCGCTCCTTGGGCCCGGCGCGCGCAAAGCGGTCCGGGTGCAGCCGCTTCGAGAGAGAGCGGAAGCGCTCTTCGATCTGCGCCAGATCGACATCGAACGAGCGGGGAATTCCTAGGATTGCAAAATTATCGATTTGCGAACCGGCCACCGGCGGCGGCTGCGGCTTGCCGCAGGAGGCGCAGAGCGCGTCCGCTGAGCTGCGCTCGTTCCCGCAGCTCCAGCACTGGCTTTTCGCGCTCGTCATGGGTCTCTAGCGTTGCAAAAGTTTTGCAAACTCAGACGGAGAACGACTCCCCGCACCCGCACTCGCTGCGCTGCTGCGGGTTGATGAACTTGAAGCCCTTCTGCTGGAACGTCTCGACGTAGTCGAACGTCGTGCCGTTCAGGTAGAGCAGGCTCTTCGGGTCCACGTAGACCCTGGCGCCGTCCACTTCGAAGAGGTTGTCGCGCGCGCGCGGGGCGTCGCAATATTCGATGACGTAGCTGAGGCCCGAGCAGCCGCCGCCCTTGATGCCGAGGCGAATCCCGCTCTGCGGGCCAGACTGCGGCCGCTTGGCGAGCTGCGCCTTGATCTGCGCGGCCGCCTTCGGCGTGACGTGAACTTGGAGATCCTTGGGCGGCTGGAAGACGTGCATCTGGGTGGTCATGGCTACTCCGCCCTGGTCTCCGACTGGGTGGCGACCGCGGCCTTCGGCTCGGCGGCGGCCAGGGACGCCTGGCGCTTCTTTTGATAGTCCGCGATGGCGGCCTTGATGGCGTCCTCGGCCAGCACCGAGCAGTGGATCTTGACCGGAGGAAGCGACAGCTCCTTCACGATCTGGGTGTTCTTGATGTTGAGCGCCTCTTCCACCGTGAGCCCCTTGACCCACTCGGTCGCCAGCGAGCTCGAGGCGATGGCCGACCCGCAGCCGAAGGTCTTGAACTTCGCGTCGAGGATGTGGCCGTCGTCGCTCACCTTGATCTGCAGGCGCATGACGTCGCCGCAGGCGGGCGCGCCGACGAGGCCCGTGCCCACGCTCGGGTCGCTCTTGTCGAGCGTACCGACGTTGCGCGGATTCTCGTAGTGGTCGAGCACCTTGTCGCCGTAAGCCATCACTTCCTCCTGGTTCGCGCGCCTTCTACCCAATTTGGATGCAGCTAGTCCACATTGGGAGCTGCGACAATTTGCGTCCCCGCTCGGTGAGCGGGGGGCCGTTCAGTGGGCCGCCCACTCGATCTTGGTGAGGTCGATGCCTTCCTTGGCCATCTCGTACAAAGGCGACATGGCGCGCAGCTTCTCGACCTGGCCGACGACGTACTTGCCGACGTAGTCGACCTCTTCCTCGGTGGTAAAGCGGCCGATGCCGAAGCGGATGCTGGTGTGCGCGAGATCCTCGCTGATGCCGCAAGCGCGCAGGACGTAGCTCGGCTCCAGGCTGGCGCTGGTGCACGCCGACCCCGACGAGACGGCCGCGTCCTTGATGGCCATCATCAGCGCCTCGCCTTCGACATAGGCAAAGGAAACGTTCAGGTTGCCGGGCAGACGATGCTCCGGGTGGCCGTTCAGCTCGAGGTGGTCGAGGTGCGCGAAGAGATAGTCTTGCAGCTTCTTGCGCAGCCGCTCGGTGCGCAGCGCTTCCTCGCCAAGCTCGGCCTGGCAGAGCGCGGCGGCCATGCCGAAGCCGACGATGCCCGGGACGTTGAGCGTGCCCGACCGCATTCCGCGCTCGTGGCCGCCGCCGTCGATCAGCGGAACGATGCGGACGCGCGTGGGCTTGCGGCGAACGTAGAGCGCGCCGACACCCTTGGGGCCGTAGATCTTGTGCGCGGTGATGCTGGCGAGATCGACCTTCATCTCGTCGACATTGAATGGAATCTTTCCAATGCCTTGCACGGCGTCGCAGTGGAAAAGGACGCCCTTTTCGCGGCAGACCGCCCCGATCTCGGCGATGGGCTGGACGGTGCCGATCTCGTTGTTGGCCAGCATGATGCTGACGAGGATGGTCTTGTCGGTGATGGCGTTCTTCACCTGCTCGGCGTCGACGCGGCCCACCTTGTCGACGTCGAGGTAGGTGACCTGGAAGCCTTCGCGCTCGAGCCGCTTGCAGGTGTCGAGCACGGCCTTGTGCTCGGTGCGGCAGGTGATGATGTGGTTGCCCTTGTCCTTGTAGAAATCGGCGACGCCCTTGATGGCGAGGTTGTCGCTCTCGGTGGCGCCCGAGGTGAAGACGATCTCTTTCTCGTTGGCGCCGATGAGCGCGGCGATCTGCTCGCGGGCGAGGTCCACCGCTTCTTCGGCCTTCCAGCCGAACGAGTGGCTGCGGCTGGCCGGGTTGCCGTACTCATTGGTGAGGTACGGCATCATCGCTTCCAGCACCCGCGGGTCGAGCGGGGTGGTGGCGTTGTTGTCGAGGTAGATGGGGAACTTGAGCGCCATCGCAGGGGCCTCGGAATCGAATGTGGACCGGACTGGTCTAATATACGCCGATGGCGCGAGCGTCAAGGCGAGCGGGCCAGTAAACTGACGGGTTCCCAGGGAGCACAAGCATGATCAGCAAGAAGACGGCTTACCGGTTGCTGCTGGCAATCGCAGTCGGCGTGGCGCTGCCTTTTCTGCCTGAACTGCTCGCGCAGGGCATCGGGCCCGGCACCGATCTCTCGGGCAAGCTGGGGCTGGCCGGCGGCGTCTCGGCCGGCACCTTTGGCATCTTGCTGATCGCGGGCCTCCTCACCGCGGCCACGCCCTGCGTCTATCCGCTCATCCCCATCACCGTCTCCATCTTCGGCGCCAGCAAGGCCGAGAGCCGCGGCCGCGCCTTCGGCCTCTCGGCCACCTATGTCCTCGGCATCTGTGCCACGTATTCGGCGCTGGGCCTCTTCGCCGCGCTCACCGGCCGCGCCTTTGGCAGCGCGCTCTCGAGCCCCATCGTCATCACCGTCCTCGCCCTCTTCCTGGTCGTCCTGGCCGCCTCCATGTTCGGCGCCTTCGAGCTGCAATTGCCGTCGGGCCTGCAGCAGCGCCTGGTCACGATCAAGGGTGCAGGATTTCTGCCAGCGCTGGGGATGGGCCTCGTGGCCGGCTTCATCGCGGCGCCCTGCACGGGCCCTGTGCTCGCCGGCGTGCTCGCGTTCGTTGCCAAGACAGGCTCCGCGGTCCTCGGCTTCTGGATGCTCTTCGCGTACGCGTTCGGCCTGGGCATTCCCTTTTTGATCCTCGGCTCGACCGGCGCGCGCCTGCCCCGCGGCGGCGCCTGGATGGAAGGCGTCAAGACCGTCCTTGGCATCGCGCTTCTGGCCACGGGAATCTCGCTCGTGCGCCCGCTCTTGCCGGCGTTTCCCGAGCTTGGTCTCACCTCGCGCCCTGTGGCGCTGATCGCCGCCCTCGTCGCCGCCGCCGCCGTGCTGGCGGGCGCAATCAACCTCTCGTTCCACGGCGAAGGCCGCGAAAAGGCGCTCAAGGGTGCTCTCCTCTTTGCCTTGCTGGCCGCCGTCGGCCTGCGATTTGGCTGGCTCGGCACGCCGAAAGGCGGCGTCAGCCTCTTCCACTCCGAGGGGCCCGCCATCGCCTGGGGCAAGGACCACGCCGCCGCGCTCGCCCTGGCGACCCGGTCGAACAAGAAGCTGCTGGTCGATTTCTGGGCCACGTGGTGCAACGCCTGCAACGAGCTTGACGAGCTGACCTGGTCCAACGCCGAGGTGCGCCGCGAGATCGCCGACCACTTCGTGCCGCTGAAAGTCGACGTGACCGCCGACGCCAACAAGAACGAGGTCGCCAAGAAATACGGCGTCCAAGGCTTTCCCACCGTCTTGATGATGCCCTGCACCGAAGAGAAGAAGCCCGAGCCGAAGCCGTTGGTCGCCGACTGCAAGATCCCGGGCGAGGACGGGCCGGGCCGCGTGGTCGGGTTCATCGACGCCAAGGAGATGCTCGAGCGGCTGCGGAAGGTCCAGTGACCCGCGCGCTCGCCTGGACCGCTCTGGGCGCGGCTTTCCTCGCTTGTGGCCGCGTCCCCGAGGCGCAGCTGCGCGACGAGCAATCGCGCGCGCGGCACTATCGCGACGCCTACGAGACCGAGCTCGGCGAGAACCAATCGCTGCGCAAGCGGCTGGCAACGGCGGAGCGGCGGCCGCAGACGTGCCCAAGCAATGAGGCATCCGCTCCAGCGAAGCCTGCCGACGCGGCGCCGAAGTAGCTCACTCCTCGAGCGCCCGCTGCACCGCCAGCAGCAGCCCCTCGGGCGCGAAGGGCTTCTCGACGAACGAGTGGGCGCCAAGCTGGGCTGCGGCGATCGCGACATCGCGATCGGCCGACAAGAGGACCACCCGCGAGGTCAGCGCAAGCTGCTCGCGGGCCTGCAACAGCAACGCCCGACCGTCCAGATCCGGCATGCGCAGATCGAGCACCAAGAGATCGGGCATGGGCCCCCGCGCGATCATCGCCAGGGCCGCCCTTCCGCCCAGCGCGAACGAGGTGGTGAACCCGTTCTCCGAGAGAAAATCCGCGAGCATGGTCGCGATCGCCTGATCGTCATCGACCACCAGGACGTGCCTGCCGCCTCCCGCCACGCGCCTCTCTTCGGCCGGCAGGTGCAGCGGTAGCTCGAGCACGAACGAGCACGCCTCCGCTCTCAGCGTGCCCCCGTGCAGCTCGGCCACCATCCGTGCCAGCGCCAAACCCATGCCGAGGCCGGATCGCGGCTTGTCCTTGCCGTCCCACTTCGGCTCGAACGCCTTGCGCCGCTCGTCCTCGTCGAGCGGCGGACCGAACCAGGCGATCCGCGCCCGCGCCATCGCGCCCGCCACCTCCAGCGACACACCTTCACCGGCGCCAAGCTCGAGCGCGCGCAGCCCCAGCGCCACCACGGCGCGCTCGATGCGGTCCCGATCGACCTTCACGGCCAGTGCGGCCCCGGCAGCCTTGATTTGCAGCGGCGCGGCGCCCAGCCTCTTGAGCACGCGGTTGGCCGCGACCACCAGCTCGCCCAGGTTGCAGGGCTCGAGGTGCAGCACGAAGCGGCCCATGTCGATGCGAGACACTTCGAGCATCTCCTCGAGCAAGGAATGCAGCCTCTCGGCCTGCCGCTCGAGGACTTGCACAGCATGCGGGTCCCCCGGCTGACCGCGCTCGAGGCGGCGAGCGAGCGAGTACGAAAACCCTTTGATGGAGGTCAATGGTGTCTTGAGCTCGTGCGCGGCGAAGCTGAGGAACCGGTCCTTGCGCGCCTCGCGCTCCGCGGCCGCGAGCACGGTGCCGGCGCGAGCGACCAGGGGACGAAGCTGCCGCAAGTCCCTAGGCGTTCCACCTTCGTATTGAAGGCAGAGAGCACCAAGCGTCCGCGCCTCGTGTCGAAGAGGCAGGGCCACCTGGACCGCACCTCCGGCGACCTGCAAGGATCGGTCGGCGAGCGCCGTCCCGGCTGCCAGGACTTCGCTGACCAGCGTCGATGCGATCAGCGGTGAGCCATCGCCTCCGAGCTCGAGGAGCTGACCTCCTTCTGCGGGATGGAAGACTGCCGCGCCCGCCGCCCCGCTCAGCGTGCGCGCGAGCCGCGCCAGCCGCAATGCCAGCTGGCGCAGCGATTCTCCGGCCAGCGCCGCGTCCGCGAGCTCGGTGGCTGCGTCCACGGCGCGCTCTGAACGTTGCGGTCGGCGAGGCACCGCCCGCGCGGCTCCCCTCGCCAGAAGATCGATGCCTCGCCTTGCGCCCCGCTGGGTAATGCCAAAGCCGTGCCGGGCGAAGCGGGCGAAGAGCGCCGCCCACCGACGCTGCGAGTGGCCGTCGGATCCGCGGTCAGCCAATTCGCTCCTTCAAGAGGGTTCCAGAAAGCGACCAGAAGGTTCGAAAAGACACCGGGCGGTAGCAATCTGATAACCGCTCGCCGCCTGTGGAAGTGCGCGGCAGTGTTGCCACTTGTTGCTTTCTAATGGTGCGCCTTCGGGCCGCGGCTCCGTTCGACCACGGCACGCAGGCTGCAGAAGGGCTCCTTCGAGATGGCGAGCGCTTGCTCGGCTCTCGAGAGGACCAGTGGCCACTGCAACCAAGCATCGATGGCGTACCTTCGCGACCAGCGCGCTGCTGGCCGCACCGTCGCTCGCGGCCGATCCGCCCGCCGCGGAGCCGTCGATCGTCGAGGTTCAGCAAGCGGCCGCGCGCGTCGCCGGGGGCGAGGCCAGCGAAGATCAGTCGCGGCTCTCGCGCGCGCGAGCTGCGCACTGGGCTCCGGTCTTGCGCGGGCTCATCGGCGGCAAGAGCAACGAGCTCTCGCGGATCGGTACCTATCGCGGCGCGCCGGTGCAGTTGACCGACCTGGGCAGCTCGCTGAGCTGGGGCGTTTCGGCCACCTGGGACTTGCCGCAAGTCATCTACTCACGCGACGAAGCGCAGCTCGGCCACGCTCAACTGCATCTCGCAAAGGCACGACTGCAAGCGGCGACCGAGGCGGCTCGCCTCTATCTCGATCGGCGCGAGAAGCGGCGAACGCTGGCCACCTTGATTGACGCGGCAGGGTCCGCGCGGTCCCGGCTGCTGCTCGAGATCTTGCGCCTGACCGCCGAGCTCGACGCGCGCACCGGCGGCCTTTTTCGCGCTTCGCTGGAGGGCGAGGCCGCCGAGAGCTCGCGGGCACTCGATGCGCCTGCTGCCCCAGCGCAGCCTGCTCCGGCCGAAAAGTACCCACCCCCCGTTCTTCTTCTCGCTCCGGAGAAACGATGAAGACCGTTCGCGCGCTCCTACCGTCCGCTTGGGCTTCATTGGCCCTGCTCCAAGCTTGCGCCCAGGTCACGGGCGAGACCGCCGACGCAGGTCTGCCAACAGGCCCCGTGGTCTCGTCGATCGAGCCAGCACCAGGGGCCGTTGCCGCGAGCGCCAGCTTTCGCGTCACGTTCTCGGCGCCAATGGACGCGTCATTGCTGCTGCTCCAGCCGAAGAGAAGCGACTGCGTGGTCTTGGTGGCAGAGGCCAACGTCGAGCTGGTCGCCGCCGCCTTGAACCACGGCAAGCTGACGTCGTCGCTCGTCGCCCTGCTGGTGGATACCGCCGCCGAGGTGAGCAAGGACGAATCGCAGATCACGCTCAAGCCCAAGGCGCCGCTCGCCGGCGGCGGCTACTTCGTGGTGGTGGCGAGCAGGGTCAAAGACGCGCAGGGACGGCGCATGCCAGGCGAAGGCGCCCGCTTTGGCTTTACGGTCGCGAGGCCGCCGGCTGAACCCCGCCTCGATTCACCTCTGGCCGGCTGGGCGGCGCCCCTGAACTTGAGCCGTGCGCGCGTCGCTTTTCCTGACGGTCCGCCCGATGGGCCCATCACGCTCGTTGAAAGAGACGGAGGCATCGTCGCGGGTCCTGAACTGAGCGACGGAGGTCCGGTGCTCCTAGACATCCGAGCTGCCCGCGCAGGCTGCGGTCCGCTCTGTCCAGGCGCCGGTTACGCCGTCGCCGTTGGCGGTGTCCAAGTCGAGGCCGCCACGTTTCAGGCGAGCAGCTGCACCAGATCGAGTGAGCTACGATGGCTGGCCGGTGGACCCGCGCTGCAAGCTGGCGATACGTGGCTTCACATCGCCGCCGAGCTGGACTGGCCGGCGCTTGTGCACCTGGATGCGCGCCCCGTGGGCCAGAGCACCGCTCGCGTCGCGAGCGCCGACGTGCTGGTTCGCTGCGCTCCAGCTTCCTGCGGCTCCGCCGACGGCGGCTCTCCTTGCACGCTGGAAGGGAAGCTCGAGGAGCTCAGCGCTGGCGCAAGCTACCTGCTCACGCTCTCGGCGGAGGATGACGAAGGTGGCCGCAGTGCGCCGCTGCAGCTCGGGTTCCAGACGCTGGGCGCGTTGGCAAAGGCGCAGATCTCCGAAGTGATGGCCTCGCCGCCGCCGCCCGTGCCGCGGAGCAACGGGGAGTACATCGAGATCTTCAATGCCGGCTCGGCCCCCCTTGACCCTGCGCGGCTGGCCATCGCAGGACCAGACGATCGCGTCCGGCCACTGAGTTCAGCACCGTCGAGCCCCCTCGCGCCCGGTCATCGGCTGCTGGCGGTCGGCGCTGCTTTCGAGCCCGACCGCTACACGCTTCCCTCCGATGTGGTCTTGCTTCGGGCGGACACGCAGAAGCTGCTGGGCCGCGGCGTCGCCGACCAGCCGCCTGCCATCAGGCTCCTCTGGCTGCCAGAGTCCGACGGAGGGTCGCCGATCGAGCTTGACCGCTTTCCGGGTGATGGGCCGAACTGCGCGGAGGGAGAGAGCTTGGAGCGCGACGACTCCTCGGACGCGGGCGTCACCTTTCGCTGTGGCAGCCTTGGGGGGTCGCCCGGCAGCGCTGCTCCGCCGGCGACGCCGCCCTGACGAAGCGCGACCATCGTTGGCGGTTGAATCGGGCGCGTGCTAGAGCAGCCCAGGTCGCGGGCCATTTCTCTCTCGGGAGTTCGCATGTCCGGCCATAACAGGTGGACCAAGATCAAGCGCAAGAAGGAGGCGATGGGCGCGACCAAAGGCGTGCTCTTCACCAAGGTCATCCGGGAGGTCACGCTGGCTGCCAAGTCGGGCGGCGATCCTGACCACAACGCTCGCTTGCGATCGGCGATCCTGGCCGCGCGGGAAGCGAACATGCCGAACGACACCATCACCCGGGCGGTCAAGAAGGGCACCGGCGAACTCGAGGGAGTCTCGTACGAAGAGCTCCTCTACGAGGGCTACGGGCCGGGCGGCGTCGCCATGGTTCTCGAGATCGTCACCGACAACAAGAACCGCACGGCCGGTGATGTCAGAAACCTCTTCACCAAAGGCGGCGGAAACATGGGAACCACTGGTTCGGTGGCCTTCCTTTTCGATCGCAAAGGCGTTCTGCCGGTGCCGGCAGGCCCCACCGAGGATCAGGTGATGGAGGCGGCTCTCGACGCCGGCGCCGAGGACGTTGTCCCCGATGGCGAGGGCGGGTTCGAGGTGCGGACCGACACCACCGCCGTGCACCAGGTCTTCAAAGCGCTCGAGGGCAAGCTGAAGGTGAAGGCGCCGAAGATGGTCTACATCCCGAAGACCACCGTGCACGTCGAAGGCGAGGCCGCCGAGAAGCTGCTCCGATTGATCGAGACGCTCGAGGACAACGAAGACGTCCAGCATGTCTACGCCAACTTCGAGATGGACGAAAAGACGATGGAGGCGCTCTCGGCCTAGCGCACCGCACAGGCTGACTGCTGTCGCCTGAGTGCCGATGACCGGCGCATCGCGCGTTGCTTGGTCCTCGTCCCTCACGCTCGGTCCGTTGCCCTGATCGGTGCTCTGACGCTGGTCGCCCCGTGGAGGATGCGCTGCGCGTCTTCGGAATCGACCCGGGCTCCAGGTATTGCGGCTTCGGCGTCGTCGAGGCTGGCTCAACCGGCGGGCTGCGCCATCTCGGGCACGGGGTGCTGGTGCTGGGCGCCGGAGCAGTCGAGGCGCGGCTGCTCGCGTTGCACGACGGCCTTGCGCGCGAGCTGGCGAAGCATCGGCCGGTGCTGGTTGTCGTCGAGGATGTCTTTTCCAAGCACGCCAAGAGCGCGCTCGTGCTGGGACAGGCGCGTGGAGTCGCGCTGCTCGCGGCCGCGCAGGCGGGGGCGGAAGTGAGGGCATTTCCGCCCAGCACCATCAAACAGCTCGTCACCGGATCTGGACGGGCGGAGAAGGGGCAGGTTGGAAGAATGGTGTCGATGCTGCTTGGCCTGAAGCTCGATGAGGAGCGGGCTGACGCCTCGGACGCGCTGGCGGCCGCCATCTGTGGCGTGCTCAGCGGCCGCGCGCCAGTGGTGCCGATCACGTCACCGCGCTCGGCGCAGGCGGCCGAGGTGCTGCGCCTGCTCAAAGCGAGGCGGCGATGATCGCGCGGCTCTCGGGCACGCTCCTCGAACGGCGCGCGGACTCCGCGGTCATCGACGTCAATGGCGTGGGCTACCTGGTGCACTTGTCGCTGCAGTCGTCGGCGACGCTGCCTGCCGAAGGCGCCCGGGTCCAGCTCCGGACTTACACCCACGTGCGCGAGGACGCGCTGCAGCTGTTCGGGTTTGCCACGGCCGAAGAGGAGCAGCTCTTCCTGCTCCTCATCGCCGTCTCGGGAGTGGGGCCGAGGCTGGCCTCCACCATCCTCTCGGGCATGCCGGCCGGGGAGCTGGCGAAGGCCATCGTCGGCAACGAGCTCGCGCGGCTGACGAAGATCTCGGGCGTGGGAAAGAAGACTGCCGAGCGGCTGGTGGTCGAGCTGAAGGACAAGCTGGTCAAGCTCGGGCTGATGGGGCGATCGATCGACGCGACGCCGTTGGCCAGGGGAGGCGGCGCCCTCCTGAGCGCGCTGCTCAACCTCGGATATCGACAAGCGTCCGCCGAGCGGGCTGCAGAGGCGGTGCAGCGCGCGCTCGGCGCGGGGGCTCCGCTCGAGGATCAGGTGCGCGAGGCGCTGCGAGTGCTCGGCCGGGCCGCCGGCTAGCAGTGTTCCGCTGCGCTTCCGAGGGGACGGCGTCGCCGGTGTGATAGCGTGACCACGATGCGCAAGAGGGCGGAACCGCTGCCAGCCGAGGTGGCAGAGCGGCCGGTCGATGCCGAGCCGGTCGGCGGGGACGAGCCGTTCGACCGCGCGCTCAGGCCACGCAACTTCGCCGAGGTGGTGGGCCAGGCGGAGCTGATCGACAACCTGCGGGTCTTCGTGCGCGCCGCCAGGCAGCGTGGCGAGCCGCTCGACCACGTGCTCTTTTGCGGGCCGCCGGGGCTGGGCAAGACCTCGCTCGCGCACGTCATCGCCACCGAGCTCGGCAGCCAGATTCACGTCACCTCCGGGCCGGCGCTCGAGCGCAAAGGCGACCTCGCCGGCATCTTGACCACGCTGGCCGAGCGCGACGTGCTCTTCATCGACGAGATCCACCGGCTCAACCCGGCGATCGAGGAGAACCTCTATCCGGCGATGGAGGGCTTCAGCTTCGATGTCATCATCGGCGACGGCGCGGGGGCGCGGGCCATCAAGCTGCCGCTGCAGCCGTTTACCCTGATTGGCGCGACCACCCGCACGGGCCTGCTGACGGGGCCGCTGCGCGACCGCTTCGGCATCGTCAGCCGGCTCGACTTCTATCCGGCGGCCGATCTCGAGATCATCGTGCGCCGCTCGGCGGAGAGGCTCTCGGTGCACCTCGCCGCAGACGGCGCCAGCGAGATCGCGCGCCGCGCGCGGGGGACGCCGCGCATCGCCAACCGGCTCCTGCGGCGCGTGCGCGACTTTGCCGAGGTCGATGGTGATGGAAATATCACCCGCGCCGTGGCTGACCGCGCGCTCTCGCGGCTGCAGGTGGACAACGCGGGCCTCGACCCCATGGACCGAAAGATCCTGCTCACGCTCATCGACAAGTTCGGCGGCGGGCCGGTGGGGCTCGACACCATCGCCACCGCGGTCGGCGAGCAGTCCGACACGGTGGAAGACGTCTACGAGCCGTTCCTTTTGATGGAGGGATTCCTCTACCGGACGCCGCGCGGGCGGGTTGCCACGCCGCGGGCCCACGAGCACCTGGGTCGCAAGGCGCCGAAGAGTCCGCAGGGGGCGCTCTTCTAGAACTCGAAAGCTACTCAGGCGGAGGGGGCTCCGGTGGAACGAAGATCGTTCGTGCAGGACTTCTTCTTCGAGCTGATGCGCGACTCGCAGCGCGTCCGCTCTGAGTACCTCGCCGAGCGCGAGCGCTGGATTCGCGGAGTCGAGCTGCCCGGCCGCGAAGAGGTGCTGTTCGAGCTGGAGATGCTGCTGCGCGGGCTCGATCGGTTCTTCAACCCGCGCAACCTCTTCGGCGACGAGCAGGTCGCCGGCGATCGCGACTACCGGGGCGAGCTCAAGGCCGCGCGCGACGCCTTGCACCGCTGCATCTTGCTCTCGCGGCGGCTGATCGTGCCGCGGCAGGAGCAGGCGCTGCTCTTCCGCAGCTTCGTCGAGGGCAGCCTGACCGACGATCGCGCGCGGGCGCGCCTGGGCGCCGAGCTGCGCGAGCAGCGCACTCCGGAAGAGAGCCTGTTCCTGCTTCGCACCGGCCTGATCGCCCACCAGGGGATCCTCGACCACCTCTTGCGGCTCGACCACGCGCCGCAGGGGCTCTACCTGGACGTGGGGCGCGCGCTGCAGCACGAGCTGTTCGTCTCGCGCTATTTCTGCCCGCCCGCCGCGCTCGAGTTTCGCGCCGAGTACGACCGCGTGTCGTCGGTGGCGCTGCTCGAGGCGCTACGGGCGCTCGACGACGAGCGCAAGCGTCGCGCCTACGCGCTCGGGCTTCTGGCGCTCTTCCGCATGTTGCGCTCGCTGCGCCATCTGCCCGCGGCGCCCATGCCGCAGCCGCGCCGGGCGCTGGTCGTCCTGGCGCTGGCGCGGAGCGAGATGCTGGCGCTCATCGGCTACCTCGAAGGCGATCTGCCAAAGCTCTGCGCCACCGCCGAAGGAGTGGGAAATGCGGGAGCCGTCGGGCGGAGCGCGGCATCGCCGATCCGCCGGGCGCTCGAGGAAACCAAGACGCTGCTGTTGACCCCGCTCAAGGACCGCAAGAGAGTCGACGAGGCGCGCGAGACGCTGGTCTTTGCCACCAAGGCCTCGATCGCCGCGCTTGCCGAGGGCCTCGACCCGAAGCTGGCGGCGACCGACCTGTACGAGGACAAGCGCACGCGCCTCGAGCAGGCCGAACGGCTCAGGCGCGATCTCTGGGTCTTCCACCAGCTCACGCTCAGCGCCACCCAGGCGTTGGCCCTGCCTGAGGCGACGCCGGCCGCCGCGGAGCCGCTGCGCCGATTCGCCGCCGAGTTCCGCGACGTCAGCTACCAGCTCCTGCGCCACTCCGATCGCGAGGCGTTCGATCGGTTCCTCGTGCTGCTCGAGGCCTTCTGCGCCAAAGCCGCCAGCGTCGAGGAGCCGCGCGAAGTGCGGCTGCAGCGGCTGCGCGACGACTGCCGCCGCTTCTCCGAAATCTTGCGTCACGCACTGGAGACGGTAGACCGGAGGGCAGAGCTGGCGCGGGCTCCGGCGGATCAAACGTCGTACTCGGCGGCGCTTGCGCGACACTTGGGGAACGGCTAGAAGGCGCGGCTACCTGCGGGGACGGCCCTGGGGGGCTGGAAAAATGCGACACGCATGTCGCGGTGGTCGTCAAAACCGCACACAGACTGGCCGATTGCTTCTGCTCAACGAGAGGGCGTGCCCGTTCTGACGCCGGCGTTTAACTCTTGCGAAACTCAGTGGTTTACCTTCGAAGAGGCCCACGGACGGGCGGGCCCTTGAACGATAGCCGCTCCTGGCATGATGTTTGCTCTAGAACACGTCGCACCGTTCCGGCCGCTGCACCGACTACGGAGGGAACCATCCGCGTGGATCTCCACCCTTTCCGCCAGCGAAGCTTGAGGCAGCGGACCTCCCTCGAGGGCGTGGGCCTGCACTCCGGCCGGAAGGTCAAGCTGACGCTCGTGCCGGCGCCGGCCGACAGCGGCATCTCCTTCGTCCGCACTGACCTCTCCCCGCGCGTCGAGATCCCCGCGCTCGCCGAGTACGTCGTCGACACGATGCTCAACACCTCGCTCGGCAAGGGCAGCGTGCGGGTCGGCACGGTCGAGCACCTCCTGGCCGCGCTCTACGGGTGCGGCATCGACAACGCCAGCGTCGAGCTCGACGGGCCCGAGGTGCCGATCCTCGACGGCAGCTGCGCCCCCTGGGTCGTGCTGATCAACGAGGCTGGCGTCCGCGAGCAGCGCGCGAACAGGCGCTTCCTCTTGCTGCGCAAGCCGATCACGGTGGTGGACGGCGACAAGCGCGCCAGGCTCACTCCGGCGGCGCGGTTCTCCATCAGCTACACCATCGACTTCAAGCACCCGCTGATCAGCGACCAGACGCTGCGCATCGACTTCAGCGACCGCGCGTTCCTCAAGGAAATCGCGCGCGCCCGCACGTTCGGCTTCAAGCGCGACGTCGAGCGGATGCACAGAGCCGGCCTGGCGCTCGGGGGCTCGCTCGAGAACGCAGTGGTCGTCGATGACTTCCACATCTTGAATCCAGACGGGCTGCGCTATCCGGACGAGTTCGTGCGCCACAAGATCCTCGACGCCATCGGCGATCTGTCGCTGCTCGGCATGCCGCTGCTGGGGCACTTCTCGGCGGTGAAGTCGGGGCACGCGCTCAACCACCAGCTGGTGCGCAAGCTGCTCGCCGACGAGGACGCCTTCGAGGTGGTCCAGCCTGCTGAAGCCGAAGAGCTCGAGACCATCCGCGAGAGCGTTCCGGTCTTCGCGCTCGCCGAAGATCTGGTCGCCTAGAGCCGCTGCCGCCGCGTGGCCGGCTCGTTGAGCCCCGCGCGGCGATGTTCCTTCAGCAAGCAGCGATCCTGCACCACGAAGAGCCCGGCATTGCGGGCCCTCTGGGCCGACTCGTCATCGATGACGCCCTCTTGCAGCCAGAGCCCGCGCGCGCCCACCAGCACTGCCTCGCCGGCGTGCTGCGAGATCCACCGCGACTGTCGGAAGACGTTCACCAGGTCGATCGCGAACGGCACCTGGAGCAGGGACGCGTAGGCCTTCTGGCCCAGCACCTCGTCGACCCCGGGCCGCACCGGCACGATGTGATAGCCGCGCTCCTTCAGGTAGAGCGCGACGCCGTACGAGGGGCGATCCGGGTCAGGGCTGAGTCCGACCACCGCGATGGTGCGCGTGCGCGTCAGCACCTCGCGGGTCTCGTCCAAGGCTGGATTATCGAAAGCCACGCCACTCCGCGAGACCGCTTTTGCAGTTGTTGACGAGCCGTGCCGTGCGCTCTAGGGTGCGCGGTCTTCAATTCCAGATGCTCCCCGGAGCACGGAGATTCCCATGCGCAGGCTGCCGCTCACCGCCCTCATCTCCGCGCTCGCGCTCGCCTCCGCGTGCAAGACGGCAACGACCGAGAAGGCGCCCGCCCCGTCTCAGTCCGCGGTGGTCTCCAAGAGCTCGATCACGATGGACCCGAGCACGCCGGTCGCCACCATGGACGGCCAGCCCATCACCTATGCGGAGCTGGAGAAGGAGCAGAAGGACCTGCCGCAGAAGATCAAGCAGAAGGAGCAGGCCTTCGCCAATGAGGTCTACGAGCTGCGCACCGAGGCCATCAATGAGCTGATCGCCAAGCGGCTGGTGGACGCCGAGGCGAAGAAGGCCGGCAAGCCGTCCGAGGCGTGGGTCAAGGAGCAGCTCGAAAAAGGAGTTGCGCAGCCGAGCGAGGCCGACATGCGCAAGCTCTTCGAAGAGAGCAAGGAGCGCCTGCCGCCGGGCAGCGAGTTTGACGCCTTCAAGGGCCAGATCGCCGAGTTCCTCACGCGCAAGCAGAAGCAGGAGGCCTACGGCAAGATGCTCGACGGCCTCAAGTCGCAGCACCAGATCAAGCTCGCGCTCTCGCCCGCGCGCATCGAAGTGGCGCCGGTCGGCCCCGCCCAGGGACCCGAGGCCGCCAAGGTCACCATCATCGAGTTCAGCGACTTCCAGTGCCCCTACTGCGGCCGCGAGATCCCGGTGGTCGAGCGCGTCCTGAAGGAGTACGCGGGCAAGGTGCGCCTCGTGTTCCGCCACTTCCCGCTCGAGTTCCACGCCCAGGCCGAGAAGGCCGCCGAGGCCAGCCTCTGCGCCAACGACCAGGGCAAGTTCTGGAACCTGCACGATCTCATGTTCAAGAACCAGGAGACGCTGCAAGTCGACAAGCTCAAGGAGTACGCCAAGGGCATCGCCGGCGTGGACGCGGCGAAGTTCGACAAGTGCCTGGACAGCGGCGAGAAGAAGGCCACGGTCGAGGGCGACCAGAAGGCCGGCAGCGAGGCCGGCGTCAACGGCACGCCCGCCTTCTTCGTCAACGGCATCCTCATCAGCGGTGCGCAGGAATTCGATAAGTTCAAGGACGTCATCGATCGCGAGCTCTCGCGTTAACGAATCGGTAGCCTGGAGTTGCACATGCGGATGTCGAAGGGCTTCTTTCCCACCCTGAAAGAGGTGCCGGCCGACGCGACCGTGGCCAGCCACCAGCTCCTGGTGCGCGCGGGCTTCGTGCGCCAGCTCTCGGCGGGCATCTATTGCATCCTGCCGCTCGGGCAGCGGTCGTTGCTGAAGATCACCGACATCGTCCGCGAGGAGATGGACCGCGCCGGCTGCCAGGAGTTCTACCTGCCGGCGCTCAACCCGCGCGAGATCTGGGAGGAGAGCGGTCGCTGGTCGGTGATGGGCGAGAACATGTTCCGCCTCAAGGATCGCAAAGGGGCAGACCTCTGCCTGGCCATGACCCACGAGGAGATCTTCACCTTCCTCGCCCGCGCCGAGCTGCGCTCTTACCGAGAGCTGCCGCAAGTCTGGTACCAGATCCAGACCAAGTTCCGCGACGAGCCGCGGCCGAAGAGCGGCCTCTTGCGCGTGCGCCAGTTCACCATGAAGGACGCGTACTCGTTCGACATCGACAAGGCGGGGCTCGACAAGGCCTTCGAGGACCAGCGCCAGGCGTACGTGCGCATCTTCAGCCGCTGCGGCCTGAAGACGGTGCAGGTCGACGCGCACTCGGGCGCGATGGGCGGCTCGGGGTCGACCGAGTTCATGGTGCCGACCGACGCCGGCGAGGATCTGATCGCGAGCTGCGAGGCCTGCGGGTACGCCGCGAATACCGAAAAGGCGCAGTCTAGCGTCGAGACGGCCGACACCTACAAGCAGGCCGGGGAGAGCTCGCCGCTGGAGGAGTTTGCGACCCCGGGCGCGACGACTATCGATTCGTTATCGAAATTGCACGGCGTCAAGGCCGACCGGCAATTGAAGACGCTGATCTATCTTGCCGACGACAAGCCGGTGGTGGCCATCGTCCGCGGCGACGATCAGCTCAACGAGGCCAAGCTGCAGACCGCCACGGGTGCGCAGATCCTCCGCCCGGCCCACGCCGAGGAATTGCCGAAGATCATGGGCGCCAAGGCCGGCTCGCTCGGCGGCGTGGGGCTCGCCGAGAAGAACATCCCGGTCTTTATCGATTCGCGCCTGGTCAGCTTGTCGGGCCTCGTCACCGGCGCCAACAAGGACGGCTTCCACCTGCGCAACGTCTCGGTGCCGCGCGACTTGCAGCACGCCAAGAGCGCCGACTTGCGCACCGTCAGCGCGGGCGAAGGGTGCCCGAAGTGCAAAAAGCCGCTCACCGTCGGCAAGTCGCTCGAGGTGGGGCACATCTTCAAGCTCGGCACGCGCTACTCGGAGTCGATGGGCGCGCGCGTGCTCGACGAGGCCGGCAAGGAAGTGCCGGTGGTGATGGGCAGCTACGGCATCGGCATCGAGCGCATCCTGGCCGGCGCCATCGAGCTGCACCACGACGCCGACGGCATCCGCTGGCCGGTCAGCATCGCGCCCTTCCACGTCGCGCTCTTGCCGCTGCAGATGCAGGACGCCGCCGTGCGCGACGCGGCCGACAAGCTCTATGCCGAGCTGACCGCTGCCGGCGTCGAGGTGCTGCTCGACGATCGCGACGAGCGCGCCGGCGTGAAGTTCAAGGACGCGGACCTGATCGGCCTGCCCATCCGCGTCGCGCTCGGCAAGAAGGGCCTGGGCGATCCGGCGGGCGCCAAGGGCGAGTGGAAGCTGCGCGGCAGCAAGGAGATCACGCTCGTGCCGCTCGGTGAGATCGCCGCCAAGGCGGCGCAGGCCGTGCTCGAGGGCGGCGGCAAGCTGCGGCCCAAGAAGACATGAAGCCGCACGAGCGCATCTGCGCCGCGCTCGACGTGCAAGATCCGCAAGCGGCGGCCGCGCTGGCCGGCAAGCTCGCGGGCCATGTGGGCTGGTTCAAGGTTGGCCTCGAGCTCTTTGTCGCGCACGGGAAAGCCGCGCTGGACGCGGTCGCCCCGTTCGGCCTGCCCATTTTTCTCGACCTCAAATTGCATGACATCCCGCAGACGGTGGAGGCTGCAGCCCGCGGCGCCGGTCGGCTCGGCGTTGGCCTCGTCACCTGCCACGCCAGCGGCGGCGCGGCGATGGTCACGGCCTGCAAGCGCGGCCTGGATGCAGGCGCGCGCGACGCCGGCAAGCCCGCGCCCCGCCTGCTCGCGGTGACGGTCCTGACCAGCCTCGACGACGATGCATTGCGCGCAATCGGTCTCGCCGGCCCGGCCAGCGCCGCAGTGCTTCGCCTGGCAAGGCTCGCCATCGGCGCGGGAGCCGACGGCGTCGTCTGCTCGCCCCAAGAAGTCGAATCGCTCCGCTCCGCCCTGGGCGCGGCTCCGCTGCTCGTGGTCCCCGGAATCCGCCCGGCAGACAGCGCCGGCACCGACGATCAAAAGCGCACCGGCACACCAGGCGCAACGATCAAAGCCGGCGCCGACCTATTGGTCGTGGGACGGCCGCTCAGAGATTCGGCAGATCCCGCCGAGGCCGCAGATTCACTCGCGTCCGACATCGCCAATTTCCCGGCTTCTTAAGAGAAGACGTTCTCCCTCCCGCAGCCAATAGGGCCTGCGCCTGGCGACGAACCGCTCGCTAATGTTGCGAGAGGGTGAACGTCTGATCGAGCCCCGCGTCGACGCAGAGCTCGAGCGCCAGGTCGGCGCCGTTCTGCGGCGGGCGCCCGGTGACGCTGATCATCACCTGCGCGCCCGACGAGCCGAGATAGGACGCCAGCTCGCGCGAGGTGGCCGGGATGTTGATGAAGGGCGGCACGCTGCCCGAGCGGCGGTACTCGAGCAGCGAGAAGGGCGCCTGCGCCGAGGTGGGCGGCACCAGCTGCACCGAGACCGAGTCGAGGAACGCGAGGTCGCCCTTGGCCACCGAGAGGCTGCCGCCTGCGACCGACAGGTGCGTGACCGCGTCAGGCAGGGCGGTGGGAATGGTCAGCTCCTGGCTGACGGTCGAGCTGGTGGGAGCGGCGGCGCCCACGGCGATGCCGTCGATGTGCATCGTCTGCGTCGTGCACACCTGGGGCACGTCGGCGGAGACCACGAGGCATCCAGTGCAAGCAGCGGCGGCGGCCAACAAGAGCGAGCGAAGGAACACAATCACCTCACGTAGAAGAGCAGCCCGACCGAGGCCGAAGGGGTAAGGACGCGCACCGAGGCCTCGCGGCCGACGCGCACCGTGCTGCCCGGCGCCTGCGAGGCGACGTAGGCGGGCAGGCCGCTGGTCTCGGCGGCGATGGCGCTGTAGCCCGCGCGCAGGGTGAGCTGGAACCAGCGCGGCCAGCCGAGGTCGAGGCCCGCCTGCAAGCTGGCGTAGCGGTAGCCGACGTGGTCGAGCAGCGAGATGTGCGGATCGTTGCCGGTGACCAGCCGCGCGAGGTGGTTGAAGTTGCCGGGCCACTGGTAGCCGGCCTCTGCCGTGAGCGCGGGCCCGATGTACCAGGGAACGGCCAGCGTGAAGCCGCCGCGGACGCCGGGCGCCGCGAGATCGGTCGTCGCGCCGCCGTGCAAGCGCAGCCAGGAGACCGGCCGCACGACGACGGAGGCGCCAAGTCCTTGCGGGCCGCCGGCGTCGAGGCCGAGGCCGACGTAGCCGTGCTCGGCGCGAGCAGCGGCAGGGACCAGGACAAGGGCGGCGACCAATGCAGTGATGGCGGATTTCATGACAGCCGCTGTATCGGCTTGCGCCCCGCGGGCTTTCGCTCGTCGCAGGCTGGATCGGGGGCGCGCGCGCACTGTCTGCGCGTCAGTGGATTGACGCAGCCAATGGCCGCCGGCGGCCGCGCGCGCTAACGTCGCCCGCATGGCGATCATCCTGGTGGTCGACGACGAGCCGGCCATTCGCGAGAGCCTGCAGTTCGCGCTCGGGCGCGAGGGGTTCGAGGTGCGCGCCGCCGGCTCGCTGGCGGAGGCACGCGCGCACCTTCCGGCGGCCGACCTGATCGTCCTCGACTTGATGCTGCCCGACGGTAGCGGCCTCGCCTTCCTCGGCACGCTGCGCGAGACCGCGGATGTGCCAGTGATCGTGCTCACCAGCCGCGACGATGAGGACGACCGGCTGGAGGGCCTGGCCGCGGGCGCCGACGACTACGTGGTGAAGCCGTTCTCGCCGCGCGAGGTGGCGGCGCGGGCCAAGGCGGTCTTGCGCCGCTCGCGCCCGTCGCCGCCCGATGGCTCCCAGCGCGGCCCGGAAGCGATCCTGACCTCGGACCTGCTCAGCCTGGACCCGCGCAGCCGCCGCGCCCGCGTGGCCGATCGCGAGCTGCACCTGTCGCGCACCGAGTTCGATCTGCTCGCGGCCTTCTTGCGCGCGCCGGGCCGCGTCTTCGAGCGCGGGCAGTTGATGGACGAGGTCTGGGGCCCCGACTGCGTGGTCGGCGACCGCACCATCGACGTGCACCTCAAGGCGCTGCGCCGGAAGATCAAGGAGGCGGGCGGCGAGCCGCTGGTGCTCGAGACGGTGCGCGGCGTCGGCTATCGGCTGCGCGAGCCCGAGCCATGAGCATCCCGCGCGAGGCGGTGCTGGCCGCCGTGGCCATCCTCTGCATCGCGGGCGGCGCGGCCACCGTGGCGCGTCTGCTGCGTGCGCGGCGACATGGGTTGTCGATCCGGCTGCAAGTCTTCCTCGCAATGGCCTCGACCATCACCGTGCTCAACGTCGCCTTCGCCGGCATCGTCATCGACCGGTTCGAGGCGCGCGCCGGACTCTTCGCGCACAAGGCCGCCGAGGACGAGGCGCACGTGGTCGCAGAGCTCGCGTCGTCCTTGCCGCGCGAGGCCGCGTCCATCGGGCCCGAGCTGCGACGCACGCTGCAGGGCATCGCCCGCGCCGGCACGGGCACGCGGGTGCAGCTCTTCGATGGCGCCGGCGCGGTGCTCTTTGATTCGGGCGAAGGGGACGCCTCGCCGCGCGTGGCCGCCGTCGCGCCCGTGCTCTCGGGCGGCGCGCAGATCGGCACCGCGCGCGTTGAGCTGCCGACCTTCGGGATGCTGCAGATCATCAGCGACCTGGTGCCGAAAGTGGCGCTGCTCGCGCTCTTGCTCGCGGGCGCGGCGGCCTTCGCGGCGGTGCTCATCGGCCGCGCGGTGGGCCGGCCCATCGAGCGGCTCACGCACACCGCCGAGCGGGTCGCCTCGGGCGAGCGCCAGGCTGCGCTGCCGGTGCCGCAGGGCCGCGAGGTGCGCGCGCTGACCCAAGCGCTCGACTCCATGCGCCGCGAGCTGGAAGAGCGCCACGCGCTCGAGTCGTTCGTGGCCGATCTGTCGCACGAGCTGAAAAATCCAATCGCCTCGATCCGCGCCGCGGCCGAGGTGCTCGAGGAGGCCATCGGCACCGATCCGGAGGCCGCGCGCCGCTTCACGCGCCACATCCAGGTCTCGAGCGGCAAGCTCACCTCGCTGGTCGCGGACCTGCTCGCGCTGGCGCGGCTCGAGGCGCACGGGCTCGCCGAGCGCAAAGGGCCGGTCGATCTGGCGTCGCTCGCGCGCGGGGCCGCCGATGCGATGGGAGCGCAAGCGCAGTCGCACGGCGTGCGGCTGGAGGTGAGGGCGCCAGACCACGCAGAGAGCCGCGGCGACCCCACCTGGCTGCGCCGCGCGCTCGAGAACCTCCTGGCCAACGCGCTCGCCTTCGCGCCCGCGGGCAGCGCGGTCTCGCTCGCGGTGGTCCCTGCAGAGCGAGGATGGGAGCTGGCCGTCACCGACGCGGGCCCCGGCGTCCCCGAGGCCATCCGGGGGCGCCTCTTCGAGCGCTTTGCCACCACCCGCGGCGAGCAGGGCGGCACCGGGCTTGGCCTCGCCATCGTTCGCGCGGTCGCCGAGGCCCACGGCGGCATCGCCGAGCTGCGCGCGAGCAGCGACAAGGGCTCGACGTTCACGCTGGTGCTGCCAGCGAGAGCGTAGACGTCGGCGCGGGTCCATCCTGAAAGCCGCTTCGACGACTCCGCTCACTTTTCTCGTCGAACGACCTGCAGCGCGCGCAGCTCATCGAGCGCGGCCCGCTCGGCGCAGAGGTGCGCGCGGAAGAAGCTGGCCACGGCGCGCCGCACCAACTCGACGTGCGCCTTGTCGGGCCGGACCTCGCCCTCCGGCAGATTGGCAAAGGTCTCGTGCGGCGCGCCGTCCAGCACCAGCTCGAGCTTGTCGCCGGGCGGCAGATCGTCGAACGCCTCTCCGCGCCACGAGGGCGGCTGCTGGTGCGGACCTTGGTCGCGCGTGCCGTACATGCAGAGCACCGGGCGCGTCAGGTCGCGCAGCGAACCAGGCTGCAAGCCGCGCTGGCCAAGGCCCGGCGGCGACAGCGCGCAAAAGGCGCGGGGCCGCGGGTCGCCATGTTGCTCCTCGCGCCCCTCGACAAAGATGCGCGCGCCCGCCACCAGGAGGGCCGTGAAGGCGCCGAACGAATGGCCGGCGACGCCGATGCGCGCGGCAGCGCAGCGGCCCTGGATGGCGGCGAGCTGGTCGCTTTCGACGGCGTCGATCACCGCGGTGACATCCGCCGCGCGCGAGCGCCACAGCTCGGGCCGGCCGAGGGCAAAGCTTAGCGCGGCCTGGGTGTCGGCAAAGCCGAGCAGGGCGGCCGCGTCGGTCCCGGCGTGCGTCGGGTGGAGCGAGATGATCCCGGCGCGGGCGAGCTCGCTGCCGAGGAACCCATAGCCCAGGCGCGAATAGCCAAAGCCGTGCGAAAAGACGACGGCAGGGAAGGGACCGCGGCCCGCGGGCGCGTAGCCGCGCAGGGAAATCTCGACGCCGCGCCGCCCATCGTGCACGGCGGCGTCGAAGACGGCAAAGCTCACCGCCCCGGCCGCGAGCTCAAATTTGCCAGCGGTCCGGTGAGCGTGAAGACATAGGCGCCGTCCGGTTGCCTGGCGTTGGCGATTGCCGAGAGCAGCCCGCGAAAGATCGGGTTCTGGTTGAGCCAGGCCTCGGAGAGCTTGAAGCGCGCGTGCAGCTCCGCCTGCGAGAGCGTCATCAAGGGCTTGAGGCGCAAGGTGCCGTCGAGGTCGGCGTCGACGTCGCCGTTGCGCGCCTGGGCGCGGTCGATCTTGGCGGCGCCCTTGTCGAGCGCGATCTGGAGATCGACGTCGCCAAGGCTTGTCTTTGGCACGGTGAAGCCCTTGACCGGGCCGCTCGCGCTCACGCCTTTGAGCGTGCCCGAGACCAGGCCGCTCGCGACGTCGGGCGGGCTCAGCTTGCTCAGGTCCGCCTTGAGCGCCACGCGGCCGGTGACCTCGAGGCCGACCAGCTCCTTGAGCGGCAGCCTCGCCAGATCGAGGTCGGCGGCGTTGAGCGAGAGCGCCTCGAGCACGCCCTGGCGCTGGTCCTTGGTCAGCTCGGCGTGCCCGCTCGCCTTGCCGCCGTAGGCCTCGATGGAAAAGGAGAACGAGACCCGTCGCAAGAGCAACGAAAGGTAATCGGGCCGGGCGGTGACTTTATCGAATTGCAAATCCGGCAGCGGGTCCGCGCCCGGCGCCGCGGGCAGCCGCAGCTTGACGCCAGAGGCCGCGATGCCGCCGAGGCCGCTTGGCCGCAGCCGCTCGATGGTCAACTCGCCGCCCTGCGCGCGCACGCGCTCCTCGAGCGAGCGCGCCGCTTCGTCGAGCGGCAGCGTCAGGAAGAGAAAGATGACGAAGCACAAGAGGAACACCGCGGGCAAGACGAGCCGGCGCAGCCAGGGGCTGCGGAACAGCGGGCTCGCCTGCGCCATCGTTAGGACGCTTGCCACGTGCTCACCGCCAGGGAGACGTCGAGCGCCTCCTTGTTGTCGGAGCTCTTGCGCATGCGCAGCCGCCGCACCCGCACGACGCCCGGGGCCCGCTCGATGGCGGCCAGGAACCGCATCAGCTTGTCGAGGGACACCTTGCCGAGGCTCGCCTCGATCTGCATCTCGCGCGGCTTTCCAGCCTGCCCGCCGGCCACGGCGCCGCGGTCGCTCATCGAGCCGATGTCGATCTGCTCCTGCTTGGCGAGCCCATCGACGAACGACATCAGCGCCGCGGGGCTCTGCTGCAAGCGCTGCTCGAGCGAGCGCCGCTCCATCTCCTGCGTGTTGTAGTTCACGGCCAGCTTCTCCACCTTGGCGAAGTCCTCGCGCTTCTCGTCGAGCGCGGTCTGCGCCTTGCCGATCGAGCGCGAAAAGCTCGCCGAGGTGAGGAGCACGATGAAGAGCACTGCGGCTCCGCTCGCGAGGCCGATCAGCCGCTTCTCCCGCGCCGAGGCCGCGCCGAGATATTGCGAGACATCGGCGAAGAGGTTCCTGATCTTTTCCATCACGCTCCTCCCGCGCTCTCGCCCGAGCAGGTGTAGGCGAAGTCGATGACGAACGAGACCCGCTGGCTGTTCGCCACTTTCTCCGTCCGCGCCGGCCGGATGTCGCCAAAGCAGTGGTCCTTCTTCAGCGCCGAGGTGATGGGCGCGACCTTGTCGAACCCATCGACGGTGCCTTTCAGCGTCACCCGCGTGGTGGTCACCTCCACGTCCTCGAGCTGGGGCAGGGCCTCGGGAGGCAGCACGTTGGTCACCGCGGCCAGGATCTCGGTGCCCGAGACGCGCGGGATGCCGCCGGCGCGCGAGTTGGAGCCGCGCAGCGCGCCCAGCGCCTCGCGATAATCAGTGTAGCATTTTCGCAAGATCTGCTCGGTCGCCTTGCAGAGCGCGTCGTCGTAGGCCTTGCCCTGCTTCTCCAGCGCCGACACGCGGGCGATGCCGGAGACGAGCGCCAGCACCAGCACCGCGGCGACCGCGACCGCGAGCCGCGCAAACTGCCCGCGCACGTGCGACACGTCTTTGGTGAAGGCAAACTCGTCTTTGCGGAAGTTGATGCGCCCGCGCGGATGCTGCGCGCGGAGGGCGAGGCCGAGCGCCAGCGCATAGGACGACGGGTCGGCAGCGCCGGGCGGCTGCGCTTCCGGCGTCAGCTCCAGCGGCTCGCAGAGGATCTGCAGATCGGCGGAGAGCCACTCGCGCGCGCCCGGCAGGTCGGCGATCTGGCCGTCGAGCAGCATCCGCGTCGGCAGCGTCTCCTTGCGTCCCGCGCGCGTGCGCAAGGTGATTTTTAGATCTCGCGCGAGCGGCGCGAGCAGCTTGCCCAGGCTCTCATTGTCCTGTGCCGCCGCTTCCCAGGCCGCGGCGCTGGAGGTGGGCAAGGACCTCGCCACATCGGTCTTTCCCGCGCGCAGGATGCAGAAGTTGGCGCGGTCAGGCCCCGCCTCGAGCAGCGCGATCCCGGGCGCGGTCACCAGCTGCGGCTCGCCGCGCGCCACGGCCGCGATGTCGATGTTGGGCTCGGTCCGGTCGCCCGAGTCGGGCAGCGAGGCGAGCAGCTTCTTCTCGCCCAGCGCCGCCAGCGCGAGCGGCGCAAAGGTGACGACCTTGGGGTCGATGCCAGCCGCGGTCAGCATCGCGAGCAGCTCGCGCAGCGCGGTCTTGCGCACGACGCCGACGATCAATTCGCTCTTGCCGCCCTCTTGCGAGAGGACCGCGTAGTCCCAGACCACCTCGTCCAGATCGAAGGGGATGGCGCTCTCGACCTCGGCGGGCAGCACCTGCTCGATGCGCCGCGAATCGACGAAGGGCAGCGACATGGGAAAGCTCGCCACCAGCGCCCCCGGCAGCGCCACGGCGACCACGTCGGGCCCGAGCGGCTGCCCGCCCGAGAGCGCCTGGAGGGCATCGCGCAGCCGCGTGTCGGGCGCGGCCTCGGCCCCCTCCGCCACCTGCCTGGCGGCCAGGGGCGCGTGCGACATCTGCACCACCTGGAAGCCGCGAAAGCCGCTCTCCAGCGCCACCAGGCGCACGGCATCAGCCGACACATCGAGGCCAACGATCCGGTGCATTACTCTTCCTTCCAGTACAGGAGCTTGCCGAGGAGGTCGTCGTACCGCACCACCGCGGTGATGTGCTTCTCGATGCGCCCGACGCGCCCGATGCCGACGATGCGAAAGGTGTCGCTGGTGGAGCCGAAGAACTGGCCCGGGTTGTTCGGGTCCTTCAGCTCGGGCCGCACGACGATGCCGTTGGCCTCCAGCGTGCCGATGAAGTCGCTCACCGCCAGGCCAAAGAACGAGATCATGCGGCGCAAGTTCAGCTCTTGCAGCACGGTTGCGATCAGGCGCGGGTCGAGCAGCCGCGGGTCGTTCGGATTGGCCGCCGAGGCGATGATGTTGGTGACGATCTGTAGAGTATCGCTTGAGTTGATGTTGATCTTCGCGTTCTTGTCCAGCCAGATGGTGAGCCGGTCGCCGAAGGCGGCCATGAAGCGGTCATTGACTCCGCGCACCATATAAAGCTCATCCAGGCTATCGGGCCGGTCGTTCTTTGCCTTGTAGCGCGGTGTATAGCGATCATAGGCGCTGTTCTCGTCGGAGAACCCGTTGCTGAAGGGCGCGCGCGGGTTCAACGGATCGAGCGCCGAGCCGGTCTCGTCCTCGTCGATCCAGTCCTTGAGCGCGATGATCACGTCTTCGCGCCGCACGCGATCGTGATTGGCGTCTTCTTCATCGAAGATGAAATCAAACTTGGGATCCTGCATCAGGGCCTTGAGTTGCAGGAAGGCCGGCAATTGCTGCGCGGTCAGGCCCGCCAGGCCGACCACATTGATGCGCGTGTTCTCGTCGGTGATCTTCGAGCTATAGGCGCCATCGAAGGTGCCGAACGAGTGCTCGATGGAGGCCTTCTCGCGGGTGGTGCGCAGGTCGCGGGCGCCCGCGGCCGACTTGCTGCGGGTGTCGCGCGAGTCGTCGCGCCGCTCGCCGGGCCGGGGCGCGTCGGCGCCGAGCAGGTCTGAGTTGATCCCGCCGCCGGTGACGAACGACGAGAGCATGTTGGAATCGATCGGCAATATCTCCCAGAGGCGGATGCCGAGCCCGCCGCCTGCTGCGCCGCCCGCGGCCTGCGCAAGTGGCGCCGGCGGGGTGGTCCCTTTGGGGGTGAGCGCCGCCGCGAGCTTGCCCTGGATCTGCCCGAGCACCGGCCCGATCTGCGAGCCGAGCCCGTCGATCTGCTTCTGGAAGTGCAAGAGCAGCCGCGAGAGGTTGATCGAAGAGCGGGCGAGAAAGTGGGCGCGCGTCTCGTCGCGCAGGTTCTCGGCGAGGCGCAGATCGACGCGCGCCGAATAGCTGAAATCAACCCCGATGGCGGTGAGGATCGCCAGCGTCGTCAAGACGAGGATCAGCGCCACGCCGCGATTGGCGCCCCCGCCGCGCGATCTGCGGCGCCTCTGTGAGCTCGAGCGCGTCATCAGAAATCCAAAGGTTGGCCAAGGAAGATCTTGGCCTGCGTGGTGAACGTGCGCTCCTTGCCTTCCTCGTCCTTGATGGTCAAAGACAGCTTCACGCGCGGCGGAATCAACACCTGTCCGGTGCGCTCGGTGGACGCGCTGTCCCACTCGTTGCGCCACTCGCGATCCTTCGGATCCCAGACGCCGACCTCGAACTTGGTGACGTCCTCCGCCAGCACCGACCGCTCGCCGCCGCGCTCGAACTCTTCGTCGATGACGGGCTTCACCCGGCGATAGAGATTGGTCTTTCCATTGTCCGGGTCGCGAGCCAATTGGTACTCGAAGATCGCCTCGTCGCTCTCCTTGGCGTCCACCTGCAGCCGCTCGTGGCCAAACGAGGTGAACATCAAGTCATCGTCGCCGTGCCGCCCGCGCAGGCGAAAGAAAGTAGGCCGCGTGCGAAAGCGCTTCTTGTCGTAATGCTCGCTCAAATAGGCCATCGAGACCTCGCGGCCCATGCGCGAGAGCGACGCGCGCACCGTCTGGTCGCGCTCCGCCGCGCGCTCGATGCGGGTCTTGAGGCTATAGGCGGCGTCAAAGGATTTGTAGGTGACGCCGCCGATCATCGCCATGATGGCCACGGAGATCATCACCTCGATGAGCGTGAAGCCGCGGCTCATTGGCTGTCTCCGTCGCCGCTCCGGCCGGTGCCGGGCGGCCGGCCGAGGTTGACGGGCGGTCCCACGATGCCAGGCGCCGCCTGGCCAGGGGTGGTCGGCCCAGCGGTCGGGCCGGTCTGCTGGGCCGCGCCCACCGACTCGGGCAGGATGACCACCTGCTCGGAGGCCGAGATGGTGCGGTCATTGGCGCCGTCGCGCCAGGCCACCGTCAGCCGCACCTCGCGCACGCTCTTCTTCAGCGTCTCGATGAAGTTCTTCGCCTGGCCTTGCAGCAACCCCGCCATGGGCCCGAGCGCGGCCAGTCCTCCCGCGGCTCCGCCGAGCCCGCCAATCGCTCCCGCGGCCCCTTGCAGCCCCTGTGTCAACCCATTGGCATTGGCCGGCAGCGCGCCGGCTGCGTTGTTCGAGGTTGAGTTGCCTCCGAGCCCCAGCAGGCCGAGCAGCGAGCTCTCGTCGAGCTGGATGTCGGGCTTCAAGATCTCGGCCTTCCAGGTGTACTCAGGCTGCCCTTCGTCCTCGAAGGTGCCGTGCTTCTCGTCATCAAAGTCGTGAAAGCCCTCCTTGTGCAAGAGCTCTTCCAGATCGAGCATCTTGCCGCGAATCAAGAGCGTCGCTTGAGTTGAACGGCGCGCGTAGTAGTGCATCTGCACGGCGGTGCCATTCAAATCGGAGATGGCCACGAGCGACACCGCGAGGATGGCGAGCGAGATCATCACCTCCAGCAGCGTGAAGCCGCGCGCGGCGCGCCGGGGCGTCATTTCTCACCCGGGGCGTCAACGCGATCGGCGGTGATGTGCACGCGGCCGGTGAGCGGCGCGACGACCAGCGAATACAAGTCATCGGCCTGCGCCAGGCGGATGCCCGCAGTCTCGGTGAGCCCCGAGGGCCAGAAATAGAGGAAGGCGCGGCCCGAGGTATAGCGCTCGGCCTGGTGCTGCACCCAGACGTCGGCGAAGCGCACGTTCTTGCCCAGGTTCACCTTGCCGACGTCGCCGCTGTGCTCGGCCGCGAACGAGCTCTTGGCGATCAGCTCGGCGCGGACCTTGTCCTTGTCGGAGAGCTCGCGGCCGCGGCCCTGCTCCTCGGCGAGCCGCGCCGCGGCCTCTTCTTCGCGGGTCATCACCCGGGCGCCGTTCTGCGCCTGCTCGCGGTCGCGCGAGAGCCTGACGACCCCCTTGGCGCACTCGGCCCAATAGGAGTTGGCGTCGAGATCGAACACCATGCGGCAGCTCTTTCCCGAGACCGCCGAGTGGCCGTACATCGAGCGGATGGCGCCGGCCAGTTCGCCGCTCTTCGAGCGCAATTGTGCGCGCGTCACCACCGAGAAGGCAGGGATGGCCACCGAGACCAAGAGCGCCATCACCAGGAGGGTGACGCCCATTTCAATCAGCGTGAAGCCGCGGGCTTTCGACTTCGAGGCCGCGACCGGGCCTGGGCACCAGAGGCGCCCTGCCGGAAGCCCGAAGCCGGAAGCCGAAAGACCCATCTTTATTGAGTTCCGGTTCTCGCCGAGTCGGCGCCGCCGTGGATGATGATGTCATCGCCGCCGCCCTGGGCCTTGTCGGGCCCATAGGAGTAGACGTCATAGTTCTCGCCCTGGCGGACGAACTTGTACTCTTGCTGCCAGGGGTCCTTGGGCAGCTCCTTGATGATCTTCGGCACCAGCTGGCCCAGGCTGTCGGGCAATTGGCCGTTCTCGACGCGATAGATGTCGATCGAGTCCGAGAGCTTGCGCAGGTTCAGCCTGGCGGTGTCGACCTGCGCCTCTTTGAGGCGATTGAAGACGTTGTATCCGATCGCGCCGGCGATCAGGCCGAGGATCACGAGGACGACCATGATCTCGATCAGGGTCATGCCGCGCGAGCCGCGCCGCGTGGTCCTGCGCTGCGTTAGGAGCTTCTGCAATCGCTGCTTGAGTTGACTCATGACGTTCCTCACTTCGTGTACGCCGTCGGCAGCTGGGCCCTGGAGCTGATGGCTTGCCCATCGGGGGGCTTGGCGACGATCTCGCAAGTCCCCGGCTCGGACGGATAGGTGAACTTCTGTCCCCACGGATCGTTCGCGATCAGCGCCAGATATTCAGGGACCAATTGATTCAAGAACTCAGGCGGCTGCCCTTTGTCCTGCTTGTATCTCTCGCAGGCGGTCGCGATCTGCCGCACCTGCACCTGGGCGAGCGCGAGCTTGCCGTCTTGAGTGGGCGCAGGGGGCCCCTCGTGCGCGCAGCCGATCAGCGCCGCGGCGCCAAGACTCAACCAGCTCCAATGGACATGCATGGTTAGTTTCCCCTCGGCACGAAGGTGTTGAGTTGCATGATCGGCATCAAGATGGAGAAGACGATGAAGGCGACCGCGCCGCCCATGAAGAGGATCATCACCGGCTCGAGCAGGCTGGTGAGCGCGGTGATCCGCATCTCCACCTGCGAGTCGTAGCTCTTGGCCACGTTCTGCAGCATCTCTTCCAATTGGCCGGTGCGCTCGCCGACGGCGATCATATGGTGCACGAGCGGCGGAAATTGCCCCGAGCGCTTGAGCGGCGCGGCGATGCTCTCGCCCTCGCGGATGGCGTCGCGGGCGCTCTCGATGACATTGGAGAGCACCGAGTTGTGGACGATATTGCGCACGATATCCATCGAGGTGAGCAGGGGCACGCCGCTCTTCAAGAGCGTGCCGAGCGTGCGCGCGAAGCGGCTGATGGCGAGCATGCGGATCAAGTCGCCGGCGACCGGCAGCCTGAGCTGGGTGCGGTCCCACCAGGCCTTGCCTTTGGGAGTGCCGATCCACTTCTTGGCGCCGACGATCAGCAAAGGGACGCCGAAGAGGATCACGTACCAATAGTCGCGCGCGAAGGTCGAGGTCGAGATGAGCAGCTGCGTGGTCCAGGGCAGCGCCACCTGCATGTCGTTGAAGATGGTCGTCACCTTGGGGATGACGACGACGAAGAGGATGCCGACGATGGCGATGCCGACGAAGATCATGATCAGCGGATAGAGCATCGCGCCGATGATCTTGTTGCGCAGCGCCGCCTGCGCCTCGGTGAAGTCGGCGAGCCGCACCAGCACCACGTCGAGCGCGCCCGAGGTCTCGCCGGCGCGGATCATGTTGATATAGAGGTTGGAGAAGACCTTCTGGTGCTCGTTGAGCGCGTCGGCCAGCGAGCTGCCTTCGTTGACCTTCTGCTTGACGATGCCGAGGATGCGCTTGAGCCGCGGCGCCTCCACTTGATCGACGAGCGCGGTCAATGAATCAACCAAAGGGATACCAGCGTTGATGAGCGTCGCCAGTTGCCGGGTGGCGATGGCGACGTCTTGCGAGGAGACGCCGGTGCCGAACATGGCGCCCACGTCCACTTCGCGCGCGAGCCCCGTTCCTTGCGCGCCCTTGCCCACGGCGGCCGCGCCGTCGGCGGCGCGCGCCTCGGTGAGGAAGATGCCGTCCTTGCGCAGGACCGCGCGCAAGGCCTTGGAGCTCTCGGCGTCCTTGAGTCCCTTGATCGATTTGCCGGCCGTATTGAGGCCGCTATATTCGAATACCGGCATCAGTGCCTCGACCGCGACATGGCGATGCCTGCGAACGCCGATCGCTGGGCTGCGACGAGCAGACTCTTCGCTGCGCTGCTCAGCATAGGAATGACTACGCTTCCGCTGCTCTCTCCTCGTGTGCTCGTCTCGCCGTAGCGTTCGGCGTTCTCGGCACAATCGCCATGTCGCGGTCGAGTCACGTTACGCCATATCCTCTTGGGTGACCGAGAGCACCTCGGCGATGCTGGTCCACCCGCGCAGGACCTTCTTGGCGCCGTCGTCCATCAGCGTCTTCATGCCCTTGCTGACCGAGGCCTTCTTGATGGTGCCGCTGTCCACGTTCTTCAAGACCAGCTGGCGGATCTCGTCGTCGATGAGCATCAGCTCATAGATGCCCTTGCGGCCGCGATAGCCGGTCTTGTTGCACGCGTCGCAGCCCTCGGGCTTGAAGATCATGCCGCCGCTCACCTCGCGCACCTGCTGGCTGGTGAGGCCGATCTCCTTGAGCTCCTCGACAGTCGGTACATAAGCGACTTTGCAGTCGGCGCAGAGGATGCGCACCAGGCGCTGGGCCATCACTCCCATCAGCGAGCTGGCCACCAGGAACGGCTCGACCCCCATGTCCACGAGGCGGTTGACCGCGCCGGCCGCGTCGTTGGTGTGCACGGTGGAGAAGACGAGGTGGCCGGTGAGCGAGGCCTGGATGGCGATCTCGGCGGTCTCTAGATCTCGGATTTCGCCGACCATGATGACGTCCGGGTCCTGGCGGAGGAAGCTGCGCAGGCCGTTGGCGAAGGTCAGCTCGATCTTTGGATTGACCGGCGTCTGCGAAATCCCCTTGAGTTGATACTCAACCGGGTCTTCGATGGTCATGATGTTGAGATCGGGGCGATTGATCACCGAGAGCGCCGCATAGAGCGTGGTGGTCTTGCCCGAGCCGGTGGGCCCCGTGACCAGCACGATGCCGTGCGACTTGTGGATCAAGCCGTCGATGATCTTGAGTTGATCCGGATCCATGCCGATGTCGGTCAGGTCGAGCAGCACCGCGGTCTTGTCGAGCAGACGCATGACGATGCGCTCGCCATAGACGGTCGGCGTCGTGCTCAAGCGGATATCGATATCGCGGCCGGCCAGCTTGACGCGGATGCGGCCGTCCTGCGGCAGCCGCTTCTCGGCGATGTTGAGGCCGCCCATGATCTTCACGCGGCTGATGATCGAATTTTGAAAGCGCTTGGGCGGGCGGATCACTTCCTGGAGAACGCCGTCCACGCGGAAGCGCACGCAGATGTCGCGCTCCTGCGGCTCGATGTGGATATCGGAGGCGCGCTCCTTGGCGGCGCGGAACAAGAGTGAGTTGACGAGGCGGATGATGGGCGCTTCGTCGCTCGAGTCGAGCAGGTCTTGCGGCTCTTCCAGCTCGTGGGCGACGGTGTCGAGGTCCGAGGCCTCGAGGTCGTCGACCAGCGTCTCGGCCTCGTTCTTGGCGCGGTCGTAGACGGCGTTGATGGAGTCGAGCACGGCCTGCGAGGGCACGAGCAAGAGCGAGAGCGGCGCGCCGAGCAGCAGGCGCACGCTGTCGAGCGAGGAGACATCGAGCGGATCGGAGACCGCGAGGACGACCTGGCCTGCGTCCCGCGCCTGGCCATCTCCCTCGCGGCGCAGCGGCAGCACCTTGGCCTGCTTTGCGAAGTTGATGGGCACGAGCTTGATCAGCTCCATCGAGACTTCGTCGGTCCGCAGGCGCACCTGGTAGGGCAGCTCGAGCTGCGCGGCCAGCGCCTTGAGGATTTGCTCCTCGCCGCAGATCTTCATCTGCACGAGCAGCTCGCCGACGCGGCCGCCGCGCTCGGCCTGCGCTGCCAGTGCCTCGGCCAGCCGCTCGGGCGGCACCACGCCTTGCGCGACCAGGATCTCGCCCAGGCGGCGCCCGGCCAGCTGCACGGCAGGCTTGCGCGCCTGCCGCTCGGCGGCGGCTTGCGGGGCGACGTCGATGACCGTTTGTTCCATCGGGGCAAAACCTCTCTACCGCTGAATTCCTTCCGGCGGCGGCGAAGGGGCCGCGTCGGTCTTCTGCACCTCTGGCGCCTCGGTCGGATGCGCAGCGGGGTCCGGCGCGGCGCTCGTCTCACCCTCGGGCGCGGCGGTCGCAGGCGCCGGCCTCGCGCCTTCGATGGGCGGAGTGGGCGGTGCCGTCGGCTGCTTGCCGGGCTGCTCCTCGAGCTGCTGCGGCACGTACTTCTGCGTCGGGCCGATCACCTTCTCGCCCGCCGCGCCGGAGCCGCCGTTCTCCACCTTCGACAAGTCGTAGCTGAGGCTCGTGCGCACGCGCTGCAGGGGGCCGAGCTTGCGCTCGTAGTCGATCGAGGCCGCATAGTTCGCGTCCTTGCCCGAGAACCGCTTCACGAACTCGGCGCGCTCGGCCATCTTGCGCTCGAAGATGCGGCGGAAGTCGCTCTGGTCGCGGATGATGTACGGGGTCAAGAAGAGCAGCAGATTGGTCTTCTGCTTCTGCTCGGTCTCGTTCCTGAACAACCAGCCGAGCACGGGGATGGAGCCGAGGAAGGGCACCTTCTGGATGCTCTTGGTCGTGCGCTCCTGCACGAGGCCGCCGATGACCACCGTCTCCTGATCCTTGGCCATGATGGTGGTCTTGGCGGAGCGCTTGCTGGTGGTGGGGCCGAGCGTCTTGTCGACGCTCGCGATCTCCTCGGTCTGCTCGTCGATCTCGAGCCGGACGAAGTCGCTCTCGCTGATCTGCGGCTTGATGCGCAGGCGCAGCTCCACGTTCTGCCGCTGGATGGGCGCGTAGAGCGAGCCCAGGCCGCCGAGGCCGAGCGTGCTGCCGATGGCGCCGGCGGTGGCCCCCGAGGCGCCGGTCAGACCCTGCGCGAGGCTGCCGAGGTTTGGCGAGTAACCAGCCTGGAAGGGCACGTTCTGGCCGACGGTGATCTCGCCTTCGCTGTTGTCGGCCATGATCACGTGCGGCGTGCTGATGACGTTGACGTCGCTCGAGGTCTGCAGCGCGTTCAGCACCAGGCCGAACGAGGGCAGGGACAGGCCGATGCCCGGCACCGTGATGGGCGGTCCCTGGATGCCGGCGAGGAAACCCGAGAGCGAGGCGAGACCGGCGACGCCGCCGATGGAGTTGAGTCCGCCAAGCTCGCTGCCGAAGACCACCGGCGCATCGCCCTGCGCGCCGCGGAAGTTGACGTTGTTGACCACGGTGCCGCCGTGGCCCGAGACGCCGAGGTCGGTGCTGTCGGAGAGGTTGACCTCCATGATCACCGCCTCGACGAAGACCTGGCGGCGGCGGATGTCGAGCTGCTGGATGACCTTGACCAGGTTTCGGTAATCGGCCGGGCTGGCGATGATGACGAGCGAGTTGGTGTTCTTATCGGCGGTGATCTTCACCTCGCCGCTGAAGAGCTCGGCAGAGCCGCCGCCCGCGCCCTGCGCCCCCGGGATGTTCGCCAAGTTCGCATTTCCGCCCGGGACGTTGCCGCCGCGGCCGCTGGTGGCGCCCCGTCGCGACGATGCGCCCGCGACGCCCTGGGCCAGCGCCTGCAGCGTGGCCGCGATCTCCTCGGCCTTGGCGTTCTCCAGATAGTAGACGTGGACGCCGCCGCCGCCCGCGGGCACGTCGAGCTGCTTGATGAGCCGCATCACGCGCTCGAACGACTTGGGGTTGGCGATGACGATGAGCTTGTTGGTGCGCTCTTCCGAGATGATCTTGCTGACCGAGACCGAGCCGCTGTTGCCCTGCGCCCCTTGCGAGGGCTGGCCTGGGAGCTGCGGCACGCCGACCTGCTGCGCCACTGGCTCGCCCACGCCGAGCGTGCGGTGGCCGCCGGTCTTGCCGCCGGCCTGCGCCTGGAAGATCTCGGTGAGCTTGGTCGCCATCTCCTGCGCGGAGGCGTACTGGATCTGCACGATGCGCACTTCTTCGCTGCCGCCGGGCCGGTCGAGCTCGTCGATGAGCTTCTCGAGCCGCCGCATGTTGAGGCCGAGCTCGCTGATGATGAGCACGTCGGGCGGGAAGATCTGGAAGTCGGAGTCGCGGCTGGTGAACTGGTTCAGCGTGTTGCGCATCTGGTCCGCTTCCACGTGGCGCAGGCGGAAGAGCTTGGTGACCATCTGCTCGTTGGCCGGCGCTTCGGTGTCGTGGTCCAGGTAGAGCGGGATGTTGGCGCGCGTGGACTGCTTCTTCTCGGTCAACTTCCAGTAGCGGCCGACCGGGTAGAGCGCCCAGTTGTTGGCGTCGAGCGCGGCGACGAAGACGTTCCACACCTCGTCGGACGGGATGGGCTCGTTCGAGAGGATGGTGATCTTGCCGCCCACGCGCTCGGGCAGGATGAAGTTGCGCTGGGTGAAGTTGGAGACGAACTGGATCACCTCGGCAAGGTCGCGCTTGTCGAAGTTCATCATCACGGTCTTGACGTTCTTGCCGACGGTCTTGTGATCGACCGGCGCCACCTCGCCCGGCGGCGACGAGAGGCGGGCGAACTGCGAGCCGGTGCCGGTGACCTCGTCGGTCCGGACGGTGGCGCGCTTCTTCCCCGATGGATCGGTGGGGACGATGCTGGCGCGCGGGCCTGGCGGCGGCCTTGGGGCCGTCGTGGGCGGAGGGGTGAAGGCCGCGGGCGGCGCGCCGCCTTGCCTGCCGAAGAAGCGGCCCCGCTGCAGCGGCTTCGCGATCGAGCTTGGGCGGCGCGGACCGGCGGCGGGCGCCTCGGGGGCGTCGTCGCTCTCGGGCGGCGGCTCCCGCTGCGCGCGCGCGACGGAGGGGACGGCGAGGACCGCGGCGAGGGCGAGCCTGAGCACGCGTGCGCGCAGGCGGCCGTCGGAAACGCTGAGGAAGGCAGTGCTCATGAAGTCGGGCGTTCCCTATTCGATGGAGTAGGACTTGCGCACGGTGTCGCCGCGCCGTTCGACCTCGACCTCGACCCGGTTGGCGTCGCGGAGCTTCTGGTAGATCTCGAGCGCCTTGTCGGGCGAGTTCATCTCGTAGCCGTTGATCTTGCGGATGACGTCGCCGTTCTGGATGCCGATCTTTGCATAGAGCGAGTCGGGCACGATGGAGAAGAGCTTGAAGCCGTTGGGCACGCCGTTCTTGAACGACGGCACGATGCGCGCCTTGGTGGCCAGATCGCTCAGGTTGGTGAGCGCGTTGTCGATCTCTTTCTTGGCCACCACGTACTGGTTCTCCGAGACCTGCTTGACGCCGTCGCCGCCGCCGTGGGGCTGCGCGGGTGGCGGCATCACGGCCACGCCCAGGTTCGGCCCGCCGCCCGGCGGGCTGTTGTCGATGTACTCGTTGCGGCCTTCGTTCACGATCAGGACCTTGTCGCGCAGGATGTCGTAGATGCGCGCGTTCATGAAGGTGTCGCCGGCCGCGTAGACCGCGGTCTCGTTCTGGTCGGTGTTGGTGAGCTGGCAGAGCGAGAAGCGCAAGGGCGTGGCGATGGCCGTGCCGACCAGCACCGCGTGCAGCGCCGAGTGCGCCGGCTCGGGGTTCCAGGTGGGCGGAGGCGGAGCGGGCGGCGTCGGGCCGCCTGGGCCGTTGGGCACGTCCTCGGGAGGCAGCGGCAGGCCGAAGAGCAAGGCGAGGCGCTTGCCCTCGAGCTCCGCGTGCACCAAGGCGGCCGACTTTTGCGGCCCCGGACCGCTGGCGTTGAGCGAGGGCTTGGGCGCGATGGCCGCGCCCGCGAAGATGTTCACCGTGCGCGCCGCCAGAAAGGCGCAGAGCACGGTGGCCGCCACCGTCGCCGCCCACGAATAGCGCTGTAGCAGAAGCTCCATGACGACCCTCGTTAGAGCAAGAGAGCAAGGCGTGTGCCACCGATGGGCGGTCCCGCCGGGGCGCGGCGGCCCGGCCTGTCCGCCTGGGCGAGACAAGCTGGCAACAGACTCGGCCGCGCCTTGACAGATTGTCCAACCGAGCCTGCCTCAGGGCTGCTCTTTGGCGTCGCGGTTCAGCTTCCGATAGATGGTCCGCGCGGAGATGTCGAGCAGCTGCGCCGCCAGGTTCTTGTCGTCCTTGGTCTGGCGCAGGGTCTCGAGGATCACGCGGCGCTCGATCTCCTCGAGCGTGGTCCCGAGCGAGATCGTCAGGCTGCGCCCCTCCAGGCCGAGCGCGGCGGGCGGCAGGCCGCCTTGAGTGCGCGCGGCGTGACGCAGCGACTCGGGCAGGTCGTCGGCCGTCAGCTCGTCGCCGCGGCAGAGGACGATGCCGCGCTCGATGGCGTTCTCCAGCTCGCGCACGTTGCCGGGCCAGTGATAGGCCTCGAGCGCGTCGAGGGCGTCCTTGGTGATGCCGCGCATCGGCTTGCCGTTCTTGGCCGCAAAGCGCTTCAAGAAGTGCTCGGCCAGAAGCGGGATGTCCTCGATGCGGTCGCGCAGCGGCGGCAGCACCACCTGGATGACGTTGAGCCGGTAGAACAGATCTTCGCGAAATTTTCCCTCGCGCACGCGGGCCACCAGCTCCTGGTTGGTCGCGGCCACGACGCGCACGTCCACGCGCACCGGCGCCGTGCCTCCCAGCCGATCGATCTCGCCCTCCTGCAGCGCGCGCAAGAGCTTGACCTGCATGGGCGGCGAGAGCTCGCCGATCTCGTCGAGAAAGAGCGTGCCGCCGTCGGCGCGCTCGAAGCGGCCCTCTTTCCGCGCGACCGCGCCGGTGAAGGCCCCGCGCTCGTAGCCGTACAGCTCGCTCTCGAGGATCGACTCGGGGATGGCGCCGCAGTTGATGGCGACGAACGGCGCCGACGCGCGCCCCGAGTGCTCGTGGAGCGCGCGGGCAAAGAGCTCCTTGCCGGTGCCGCTCTCGCCGAGGAGCAGCACGGTGGCGCTGGAGGGCGCGGCCTGGCGGATGACGTCGAGCGTGGCCCGCAGCGCCGGGCTCTGCCCGACGATTGGCGCCTGCCCCGGCAGCCCCGCGAGCCGCGCCTTGAGCTGCCGGTTCTCCTGCACGAGGCGCCGCTTCTCCAGCGCCTGCGCCACGCTCTTGAGCACCGCGTGCCGCTTGAGCGGCTTGGTCAAGAAGTCGTAAGCGCCGTCCTTCATCGCGGCCACCGCGGCTTCCACCGTGCCAAACGCGGTCATCAAGACGACCACCGCTTCCGGCGCCACCGCGCGCGTCGCCCGCAGCAGCTCGGCGCCGCTCATGCCGGGCATCATCAAGTCGGTCAGCACCACGTCCACGGGCTCTTTGCGCAAGAGCTCGAGCGCCGCCTTGGCGTCGTCGGCCAGGAGCGTCCTGTAGCCCTCGCGCGAAAAGATCCGCTCGAGCGAGTCGAGGTTGGCGCGCTCGTCGTCCACAAGCAGCAGGACCCCTGCCGGCGACATCGATTGGTCGGTCACGCCCGCATTGTATGCAGGGAGCGTGCGCGCTGCGGCTATTCGAAGAGCGCCTGGACGAACTCGTGCGCGTCGAACGGCTTCAGGTCGGCCGCTTTCTCGCCGATGCCGACGTACCGCACCGGGATCTTCAGCTCGTCGCAGATGCCGATGATGACGCCGCCCTTGGCCGTTCCGTCGAGCTTGGTGAGCACGAAGCCGGTGACGCCGAGCGCGTCGTGGAAGATGCGCGCCTGCTGGATGGCGTTCTGCCCAGTGGTCGCGTCGACGACCAGGAGCACCTCGTGCGGCGCGCCCGCGTGTGCCTTGCCGAGCGTGCGCTTCACGGCCTTCAGCTCGTCCATCAGGCTCGCCTTGGTGTGCAGGCGGCCCGCGGTGTCGCAGAGGACGATGTCCATGCCGTCGGCCTTGCCCTTGGCGACCGCGTCGAAGAGCACCGCGCCGGGGTCTGACCCGTCCTTGCCCCGGACCATCGGCACCTGCGCGCGCTCGGCCCAGACGTCGAGCTGCTCGCCCGCGGCGGCGCGAAACGTGTCGCCGGCGCCGAGCAGCACCTTCTTGCCGGCCAGGCGCAGCTTGGAGGCGAGCTTGCCGATGGTCGTGGTCTTGCCGGTGCCGTTGACCCCGATGACCATGACGACTTGCGGAGCCGCGACTCCCGCCGCCAGCTCGGGCAGCCCGCCGTGGCCCGCGTCGGCCGCGTCCTTGCCGAGCTTCAAGATGCGCTCGACCTCTTCGCGCAGGGCGGATTTCACCTTGCTCAAATCGGACAGCTCGTTGCGCTTGAGCCGCTCGCGCACCGCCTCGAGGAGCGAGGTGGCCGTGCGGACGCCCACGTCGGCACTGAATAGAATCTCTTCAAGCTCGCCCAGCACCGACTCGTCCAGCGCCTTGCCCGTGCCGAGCAGCGCGTTGAGCCGCGCCATGAACCCGCCGCGCGTCTTCGCGAGGCCTTCGCTGAGCGTGCGCCCTGACTCCTGGTCGACCCGCGCCTGCTGGGCCTCTTGCTCGCGGAGCCGCGCTTGCCGCTTGCGCTCCTCTTCGGCCGCCTTCTCCTCGAGCTCGAGCTGCTTCTGCGCTTCCCCCTCGGCCTTGCGCAGCGCCTTGGCTTCCGCTTCTTCGCGCTTCTTGACCTCGTAGTCGAGGCGCCGCTGGGCCTCGTCGAAGGCGCGCGTCAGCCGCTGCACCTCCTCGGCGGTGGCCGACCTGGCGCGGGCCTCGGAGATGGCGCTGGCCGCCGCGTCCATCTCGGCGCGCGCGACTCGTTCACGCTCGAGCCGCTCGGGCGGAAGCTGCGGCTGCGCGACCTCGATCTTGCGCCGCGGAGCCTCGACGGTCTCGCGCGGCGGCGGCGCGGGCAGCTCCGCGGGAGGCTTCTTCTTGCCGCCCAGCAGCGCCCGCGCGACGAGCGCAAGCACCAGCGCCACCGCCACCAGCAGCGCTGCATAGAGGATGATCTGCTGCGTAGAGAGCGAGCTCACTCCGGAAGGCTGGCAGGCGCCTTGCTGGAGACGGCGTCGATGGCGTCAGGCGCCTTGGCGTCGCCGTCGTTCGAGACCGCCACCGCGTGCCACGACTTCTTGCTGCCCGTGTCCACGCCGCACTTGTCGCCCTTGCACGCCACGATCTGGTAGTAGAGCGCGCCGTCGGCGGGCGCCGGGATCTGACCCGAGAAGCCGCCGATGCCGCCGCTCTCGTCGGCCGCGAGATCGACCACCTGGTCGCCGCCATCCTTGCCGCGGTAGAGCAGCATCGCCTTGTCGGGCGCGCCGTCCTCGGCCTCGGGCGTCGCTTGCACGCGGATGTTCATGTTGATGCCGGGCGAGGCGCGCACCGCCGCCTTGTGGGCGAAGGTGAAGGGGCCGCCGCTGGCGCCGCCCGCGACTGCAGCAGAGGCCTTGCCGAACGTCACCTGGAACGCCTTGCCGGGGCCGCCGTCGCCCTGGGTGGTCTTCTGGCCCTTGTCGTCGGCGACGATGAAGACGTACTCGATTGTGCCCTTGGCGACGCCGGCCGGGATGGTGCCCTCGTAGTCGTCGCCGTCCTTCTTCTCGAGCGGGATCTTGGTGGTGAACTTGGCCTGCCCCTGCTTCCTGAACCAGGTCACCGCCTGGGTGATGGTGTTGCCGGTGATCTTCACTTTCAGCGCCAGCGCCTCGCCTTCCTTGGCGTCGGTCGGCTTCTCGTGCTCCACGGTGGGCGGGCCCTTCTTCTCTTCGGCGGCCGCGGTCTCCTCGGCGGGCTTGGCCTCGTCGGTCTTGGCCGCGGCGCCGCTGTCGGCCGGAGTCTCCGCCGCCGCCTCGGCCTTCCTGTGCTTGCCGCGGTGCCTCCTCGGGGCTTTGTTCGAGGCCACGGCGCCGTCGCTCTTCTTGCCGACTGCCTCCCACGACGAGGCGGAAGGGTACTTGGCCGGCCCGTTGCCGAGCTCGTCCACGGCCCACACCTGGTACTCGATGGCCCCGCTCGGGGTGAACGTTGCGGTGAACTTGTCGTCGCCCTTGGACGTGAGCGGCGCCTTGTCCTCGCTGCCGCCGCCCTGGGGCCGGTAGTGCACCTCGGCCTGCAGGACGCCCGTCTCGTCGGTGATCTTGGCGGTCACCGTGATCTGGCTTCCCTTCTTCGAGGCATTGACCTCGGAGATCACGGGAGGCCGCGTGTCCTCGGCGCGGGCCTGCTGCGCGAAGAGGGCGGCCATCAGGGTCAGGACCAGCTGCAACCGACGAGAGAGGGTGTGCATGGCGCGGAGAATACCTCCGAAAAGTGGATGCTGCGCAAGAACCAACGCAAAGGAACGTCGAGTCGATCTATGCGGCCGCCGGCGCGGCCTGGCTGAGCTTGACGCTGACCGTCTTGGAGATGCCCGGCTCCTCCATGGTGACGCCGTAGAGCGAGTCGGCGACCTCCATGGTGCGCTTGTTGTGCGTGATGAGGATGAACTGGCTCGACTTCGACATCTCGCGGACCATCTCGTTGTAGCGGCCGACGTTGCCCTCGTCGAGCGGCGCGTCCACCTCGTCGAGCAGGCAGAACGGCGTCGGCTTGATGAGGAAGATGGCGAACACCAGCGAGACGGCGGTGAGCGCCTTCTCGCCGCCCGAGAGCAGCCCGACCGAGGTCAGCTTCTTGCCGGGCGGCTGGGCGACGATCTCCACCCCGGGCTCCGCGTTCGGCTGGGCGGGGTCCTCGACCATTTGCAATTCGGCCATGCCGCCGCGGAAGAGGCGGGGGAACACTTGTTGAAAGCGCTCGTTGACGAGGTGGAACGTCTCGCGGAAGCGCTCCTTGCTGGCCTTGTCGATGCGGTTGATGGCGCTGCGCAGCTTGGCCATCGACTCCTCTAGGTCGAGCTTCTGCGTGGTCAGGAAGGTGTGCCGCTCCTGCACCTCGCGCGCCTCGTCGATGGCGGTCAGGCTCACCTCGCCGAGCGCCTCGATGCGCTCGCGCAGCGTCTGCATGCGCGCCTCGGCCTCGTCTGGATCGAGCTCGGCGGCCTCGTCTGCTTTCGCCGCCGCGACGTCGGCCAGCTCCATCAAGTGCTTCTCGCGGGTCTGCTCTTCCAGGTGCTGCACGGTGATGCGCACCTCTTGCAGCTTGAGCTCGGCCTCGGCGCGCCGCTTCTGGGCAGCGTCGAGCAGGGCGCGCGCCTCCTTCACCTGCTCGTCGCCCCCGCGCAGCTCTCCTTGCGCCTTCTCGTAGAGCACCCGCGCCCGGCCGAGCTCGTCGCGCAGCAGCTCGCTCTGTTGAAGGAGCGACTCCAGCTCGCGCTGCGTGGTGGCCGTGGTCTCAGAGAGCCTCGCCGCGCGCTCCTGGCCGCCCGCGATGTCGGCCTTGAGCTTCTCGCGCCGGGCGTCCACCTCGGCCCGCTGCTCGGAGAGCCGCTGCAGCGATCGCGCGACCCCTTCGCGCCGCTCGGCCACCGCGGCCGCGCTCACCTTGTGCTTGGTGACCTCGGCCTGGATCAAGTCGGCCCGCTCGCGCGCCTTGAGCAGGTCGGCCTGGGTGGCCCGCAGGCGCGACTCGCGCTCGAGCTGCTCGCCCTCGCCGGCGCTCACCGCGTCGCGGCTGGTCTTCTCCTCGCGCTCGACCTCGGAGGTCGCGTGCTGCAGCGACTCGCGATCGACCCGCAGCACTTCAGAGCGCTGCGACAGGCGCGTCAGCTCGTCCTGCACGCGGTGCACGTCGCGGTCGAGCCGCAGGACGTTCATCTCCTCCTCGCGGTCCTCCTGCGCGAGCCGCTTGACCACCGCCTCCAGCTCGGTCACCCGCGCCGCCAGCTGCCCCGAGCCCTCGGTGGCGAGCGTGACCCGCGCCTCCAGCTCCTGGACCAGCTCCGCCAGCTCTTGCAGCTCGCGCCGCTTGTGGAGCAAGCCGCCCGCGACGCCGTCGAGCGAGCCGCCGCTGACCACGCCCTCCTTGTCCACCACCTCGCCGTCCTTGGAGACGAAGGTCCGCTCGCCCGGGCTCTTGGCCCAGAAGGCGAGCGCGTCGGCCAGCGTGTCGACGAGGAAGACGTCGCCGAGCAGGTAGCGCTTGAGCCGCTCGTGCTCGGGGAGCGCGGTGACCACCTCGGTCGCGGCGCGCGTGCCCTCGGGCGCCTCGAGCCTCATCGCCTCCATCGTCAGCGGCAGCTGCACCATCTCGGTGAGCGGCACGAAGCTCGCGCGTCCCTGCGACGCCTTCTGCAGATATTCAATGGCGCGCAGGCCCGCCGCGTGGCTCTCGACCAGCACCAGCTGCAGCCGCTCGCCCAGCACCGCCTCGACGGCGCGCTCGTGCTGCGGCTCGGCGCGAAGCACATCCGCCACCAGGCCATAGATGCCGTCGCGCCGCCGCTCTTCTTCGTGGCGCAGCATGATCGCCTTCACGCCGCGCCCATAGCCCTCGAAGTTCTTCTGCAGCTCGAGCAGCGAGGTGAGCCGCGAGCGACGGTCGGCCAGCTCCTCGCGCAGCCGGATGAGCAGCGCCTCGGTCTCGCGGTGCTCGGTGCGGGTGCGCTGCAGCAGCTCTTCCTGCGCGGCCTTCTGTGCCGACAGCTCGTGCCGCTTCTTCTGCGATTCACCGAGCTTCTGCCCGAGCTCGTCGCGCTGCTTGCCGAGCTCGGCCGCGCGCGCCGCCAGCTGGTCCGCCTCGAGCTGCGCCTTTTGCAGCCGCGCCGTCAGCTCGGCCCGGCGCTTCTCGAGGTTGACGAGGTTGGTCCGGTGGTTGGCGAGCCGCGTGAGCACGCCCACCGCGCCCGAGCGCTCCTGCTCGACGGCGTGCTGCTGCCCCTTGATCAGCTCGAGCGCCTCGTGCAGCGACTTCTCCGCTTGCTGCAAGCGCTGCTGGTCGTCGCTCGTCAGATCCGACAGGCGCTGCCGCTCGGTCGCGAGCCCCTCCTCTTCGCGCCCCAGCATCGCCAGCCGCACCGAGAGCAGCTGCACTTCATCTTCATGCTGCGTCTGCCGGCCTTTGATGGCCTCCTGCTCGCGCGCCGCGAACTGCAATTCCTGCTCGCTGAGCCGCAGCTTCTTGTCCACCTGGTGCGACTTCTCCGCGAGCTCCTGCACCACGTGCTCGTCCTGCAGGAGCTGCAGCCGCTCGGCGCTGAGCCCCGCCTCGAGCCGGGCGACGTGGGCGCCCGCGACCTTCTCGCCGTCATTGGCCGCCGCGTGCTCGGCGACCAGCGCCTCCTGGGCGGAGGCCGCGGCCAGATATTGGCGGCAGGCCATGAGCAGCTCGGTCTGGCGCAACTCCCCGCGCAGCTCCTTGTAGCGCTCGGCCTTCTTGGCCTGCCGCTTGAGCCCCTCGAGCCGCTTGCCCACCTCGCCGACGACATCAGAGAGGCGCAATAGATTTTGCTCGGTGGCTTCCAGCTTGCGCTCGGCCTGCTTGCGCCGCGCCTTGTATTTGGTAACGCCGGCGGCCTCCTCGATGATCGAGCGGCGATCTTCTGGCTTGCTCGAGACGATGAGCCCGATGCGCCCCTGCTCGATGATCGAGTACGCGCGCGTGCCGACGCCGGTGCCGAGGAACAGCTCGGTGATGTCGAGCAGCCTGCACGGAGCCTTGTTAATGTAATATTCTGAATCACCATTGCGAAACAGCCGCCGCGTCACGGTCAGCTCGGCGAAGCCCGCGTACTGGGCGGGCAGGTGCTGGCCCGAGCCGTCGTTCAAGAAGGTGAGCGACACTTCCGCGAGGCCGGTCGCGGGTCGGCTCTCGCTGCCGGCGAAGATCACGTCTTCCATCGAGCGGCCGCGGAGGTGCTTGGCGGACTGCTCGCCCATCGCCCAGCGGATCGCGTCCACCACGTTCGACTTGCCGCAGCCGTTCGGGCCGACCACGCCGGTGACGCCGTCGTCGAAGGAGAAGACGACGCGGTCCGCGAACGACTTGAAGCCGCTGATCTCGAGGCGACGGATTTTCATGACGCCCGCATCGATCCACGCCGCGCCTGCCGGCGCAAGCTTGATTCGGCCCTCGCCCATCGGCCATCGGCGATACTCAGCCGCCGTGACGGTTTTTCTCCTCTCCCCGGCGCGGGCCAACGGCGAGCGCATGCAGCTGTTGCTGCGGCCGGAGGCGCAATTTCCCCTGGCGCTCAAGCTGCGGCGGGGCGAGGCGACGCTCGGCGAGGCGTTCGAGTTCGCGAGCGGCCTCTATTTTCGCGGCAAGCGCGCCTATGCGCGGGCGTTCGGCTCGGCCCCACTGGGTCTGCCCGCGGCGCTCGTAATGGCGCCGGGCGCGGGCCTCGTGCCCGAGGACACGCCGGTCACCCCGGCGCAGCTGCGCGCCCTCGGCGAGGTGCCGGTGGACGAGGAGGAGCCGCGCTTTACCGAGCCGCTGCTGCGGAGCGCGCGGCTGATCGAATCGGCGCTCGACCCCGGCGTTGACATCGTCCTGCTCGGCAGCGTCGCCTCGAAGAAATACGTCGCGCCGCTGCTCTCGCTCTTCGGTCCGCGGCTGCTCTTTCCCCAGGAGTTCGTCGGCCGCGGCGACATGAGCCGGGGAGGCCTGTTGCTCCGCGCCGTGCGCGAGAGGGCGCCGCTGCGGTACATCCCCGTCGAGGGCGCGATCCTGCACGGCAAGCGGCCGCCAAAGCTGAAGCGATAGAGCACCGAACAGGTTGACTCCCGTCGCCTGAGGGCCGTTAACCTGATCGGTGCTCTAGCGAACCGGTATGATGGCCGCCGTGCGCAGCTGGGAAGGGTTTCCAACGAGCAGGACCGCGAGGCACCCGCCGCTCCAGACGGGCGGCACCGATCACGGCCTGCCCTTCACCGGCGTGCTCACCGTCGTGGACCACGCCGGCGTCCGCTCGGTCCACCCGTTCTCGCACCCGCGCATGGTCATCGGGCGCACGCCCGAGAACGACCTGATGTTGGGCGATCCGAACATCAGCACCCGCCACTGCGAGCTGCTGGCGGAGGCGGGCTTTCTCGTCGTGCGCGACCTGGGCTCGGCCAACGGCACCTTCGTCAACGAGCGGCGCGTCTCCGAGGCGCGGCTGAAGAACGCCGACGTGGTGCGCGTGGGGCGGACGGCCATCACCGTCGGGCTCGACGAGCGGCGGCTGCGCGCGCTGGCCAAGGGGCCGGGCAAGTGGGTCATCCTCGGCACCGTGCTGGCGCTGGCGTGCCTCGCGGGGGCGTTCGCGTGGCGGCAGAAAGCGGCGCTGCGCGAGACCGAGGCGCGCGGCCGCTACGAAGGGCTGGTCAAGCTCAGCGCCCAGCGCGACGTCTGCGGCCGCTCGGTTCCGGCGTTCGGCAAGCTGCGCGAAGTGGACGTGGCGATCGGTTCTCGCAGCATCGCCATCGAGCTGGTCGGCGAGCGGGTCCGCCAGTCGCGCGCGGGCCACGAGGGCAACCTCGCGCTCCTGGCCCTCTGGAAGAAGAAGCAGGCGCTCTACGGCGACGCTTCGACCGAGGTGGGCGCGCGGCAGCAATCGGAGCGCGACGCGCTCGAGAAGGTGACCCGGCTCGGCGCCCGCCTCGGCAACACCAAGGACCGCAAGATCGCCTTCTGGATCGACGGGCTCCTGATCGAGCGCATCGCCGCCACCGACTCCCTGATGACCGGCCTGCGCGACGCCAGCAAGCGCACCGCGCAATTGGTTGAGTTGATCGAGCGCTATTCGGAATATGCCGACGCGCGCTCGGCGCGCGATCTGGCCGCCTATCAAATCGGCGCCGGCGCCGAAGAGCTGCTGGCAAAATGCGAGAGCGAGGCCGCGCGCCTGGCCAGCGGCGTCCTCGGCGCGCTCAACGGCCTCGACGAGCCCGACGGAACTTGATCAAGAGGCCTCGGTCGCTCTCTTCCTCGGCGGCTTTGGCTTGGAGAGCTGCGAGCTGTTCCGATCGCAATAGCGCAGCAAGGCTTTGGCCCACTTGCCTGAGTAATCGACGCCCACGCGCGGGCTCTTCCAGATCTTCGGAACATCGCCCAGCACCCGCGGGGCGAGATAGAGCGGGCCGGTTGAGTCGCACAGGTCAACGCGGTTGTGCGCCATCTGGATATTGAAGGCTTTGGTCAGGTTTCCCGGCCCGGTGGTGCTGTGCAAGGGGTTCGCGATCGGCTCCGCGGCGCGGATCAGCACTGCGTTCGGCGCTTCCCCCGGGCCGCAGACGACGTTGAGCATCGGGTGGATGCCATAGATGAAATAGACATAGGCAATCCCTGGCTGCCCGTACATGACCTCGGTGCGCGCGGTGCGGCCGGTGCGCGCGTGGCAGGCGAGGTCGTGCTCGCCGATATAAGCCTCGGTCTCTACTATCCGGCCGAGGCGCAGCAGCTCCCGCTCGCGGCGGACGAGGAGGCACCCGACCAGCTCGGGCGCCACCTCCTTCGCGTTGCGGTCGAAGAACGACCGCGGCAAGGCGCTTGGGCTCAAATCGCCGGCTTTGGCTTGGTCCCGATCCGATAGAGCGTGATTCCCATGATGGCAAAGCAGATCACGCCCAGGACATCGAACCCGGTGGCGCCGATGGCGTGCTTGAGTGGCTCTTCCAAGTCTATTTTCTTGAGTACGTCCGCGATGCCTTGATTGACCGAGAGCAGGGCCACCGCGACGCCCGCCAGCGCGCCTCCGGCGACCAGGCCCGTGGAGAAGAGGTTGCCCGGTCCCAGCTCGTCGTCGCCGCTGTGTCCGGCGGCGGATGCCTGCTTGCGATCGACCAGACCGCGCAGCGCGCCGCCCACGAAGATGGGCAAAGTCGTCGAGAGCGGCAGGTAGAGTCCCACCGCGAACGAGAGCGCCGAGACGCCGCACAATTGAATGGTGATGGCGGAAAAAACGCCGACCAGGACGAACTGCCAATCGAGGTTCTGCGCCAACAGACCTTTGATGAGCGTCGCCATCAAGGTCCCTTGCGGCGCCGGGAACTTCTCCGAGCCGATGGCGTGCTGAATCAACCCCGTCGCGGCATCGAGGGTAGGGTTGTCGAGGACCTTGACGGTCAATCCAATCACTAAAGAGGCCGCCAACGCGCCGATCATCAACCCTATCTGCTGGGCGCGGGGCGTGGCGCCGATGAGATATCCCGTCTTCAAGTCCTGGCTGGTGGCCCCGGCATTGGCCGCGGCGATGCACACCATGCCGCCCACGCAGAGCGCCATGGGTTGATAGACGTCGCCGGTCCAGCCGATGGCGACGAAGATGAGGCAGGTGGCCATCAGGGTCGCGATGGTCATTCCGCTGATTGGATTGGACGAGCTGCCGATGATGCCGACGATGCGGCTGGCGACGGTGACGAAGAAGAAGCCGAAGACGACGATCAAGACGCCGAGCAGCAGGCGTCCAAAGAACGTGCCGGGAAGGAACGGCAGCGCGGCCATGATGACGACGAGCGCGATGCAGCCGACGATGACGACGGTGATGGGCAGGTCGCGTTCGGTGCGGCGGCCACCGCCGGCGCCAGCGCCTTCCTTGAACGACGCCACCGAGGCCTTGAAGCTGGAGACGATGGTCGGGATGGTGCGGAGCAGCGTCATGAAGCCGCCCGCCGCCACCGCGCCCGCGCCGATCTGGCGGACATAGGCGAAATAGATGGCGCGATTGGCTTCAGCAAAGGAATGAGTCGCCGGGTCCCAGCCATAACGGCCCGGCTTGGTCAGGTCGGCCAGGTACCCTAGCTTGATGAGTTGAGTTGCGATGATATCGCCCGGGACCAGCGAGGCCAGGAGCGGGATGATTCCGAGCCAGGCGAGCACGCCGCCCGCGACCAGCACGCCGGCGATCTTGGGGCCGATGATATAGCCGACGCCCATATACTCAGGCGTGATATCGGCGAAGACGGTGGCCGAGGGGAACACCTTGCTGAACCGATTGGTCACATAGGTCGGCGTCTCGGCGATGACGCGGAAGAGCTTCTGCAGCATCGCATAGGCAAAGGCGAACCCAAGACCTTGATAGGCGGTCTTGGCGAGGTCGCCGCCCTTTTCGCCGGCGATGAGCACCGAGGCGCACGCGGCGCCTTCCGGATAGGGCAATACCCCGTGCTCCTTGACGATGAGCGCGCGGCGGAGCGGGACCATCATCAGGACGCCGAGCATTCCGCCGAGCAATGCCAAGGCAAAGATGGTCCAATAGTTGAAGTAGCTGGCGCCGACCGAGACCTTGGTGCCCGGCGCATAGGCGAGGAAGAGAAAGCCGGGCAGGGTGAAGACCACTCCCGCGGCGATCGATTCGCCCGCCGAGCCGATGGTCTGCACCAGGTTGTTTTCTAGAATCGTCGAGCCGCCCAGCTTCTTGAGCAGCGAGATCGACAGCACCGCGATCGGGATCGACGCGGTGACCGTCAATCCAGCCTTGAGCGCCAGATAGACCGTCGAGGCGCCGAAGATGAGGCCGAAGATGGCGCCGATGATCACCGCTTTGGCGGTGAACTCGGCGACATTGGCCTCGTCGGCGATATAGGGCTTGAAGGCTGACTCTGCTGCGGGGGGCGTAAGCGGCGTCGCGGGTTGGGACACGGAGCCTCCGAGGCGCGCAAGCTACACTGAATCAGCCAGGCGGTCAGCCGGAGAGCGCCTGGTCGAGGTCGGCGATCAGATCGGCGACGTCCTCGAGGCCCACGGAGAACCGCACCATGCCCTCGTCCACGCCGGCCGCGGCCAGCTCCTCGGCGGACATGTTGGTGTGGCTGGTCAAGATGGGCAGGCTGACCAGCGACTCGACGCCGCCCAGGCTCGCGGCCCGCGCGATGAGCTGGAGCCGGTCGAAGAACTTGAAGGCGCGCTCCTTGCTGCCGAGTGAGAAGGTCACCATTCCGCCAAAGCCGGACATCTGCTTCATCGCCAGCGCGTGGTCCGGGTGGCTCGGCAGCGCGGGGTAGTAGACGCGCTTCACCTCGGGCCGGTCCGACAGCCAGCGGGCGATCGCCGTCGCCGAAGCGCACTGCCGCTCCATGCGCAGCGGGAAGGTCTTGAGTCCGCGCAAGAGGTCGAAGGCGGTCTGTGGATCCATGCTGGCGCCGAGCTCGATGGCGAGGTGCCAGATCTTGTCGAGCATCGCCGCCGAGCCGACCAGCACGCCGCCCAGGTGGTCGGAGTGGCCGTTCAGGTACTTGGTGGTCGAGTGCATCACCAGATCGACGCCGAGCGCGAGCGGCCGCTGCAGCGCGGGCGTGCCGAAGGTCGAGTCGAGGAGGCTGGTCAGGCCGCTCGCCTTGCACGCCGCGGCGACCTTGGCGATGTCGAGCACGCGCAGGTGCGGGTTGGTCGGCGACTCGAAGACGCAGAGCTTTGCCTTGCCTGGGTTGGCACACGCAGAGGCCAAATCTTCGGGCGAGACCCGGCGCATCTTCACGCCGAAGCGGCCGAGCACGTCGCGGAGCAACTTGTAGGTGCCGCCGTAGAGGGCGCTGGCGGTGATCACCTCGTCGCCGGCGGACAAGAGCGCAAAGAGCGCCGAGCTCATCGCGCCCATGCCGCTCGCGAAGAGCAGGGCGCGCTCGCCGCCCTCGAGCTCGGCCAGCGCCCGCTCGGCCGCGCGCACCGTGGGGTTCTCGTCGCGCGAGTAGAGGAAGAGCCCCGAGTGCGTCCCGCGCGCGTTGTAGTCGAGCAGCTCGGCGGCGCTGGCGAAGCGATAGGTCGTCGATTGGACGATGGGAACGGTGAGGGGCGCGTTCGGCCCCTGCGGGCTGCCGGCGTGGACGGCCAGCGTGGCCAGGCTCTTCGAGTCGCTCATGGCGCCGAGTGTTGACCTGGCCACGCGCGGCTGCAATGCAAAAAAACCGGCCCGCGGGTCCAAGGTCCGGGGGGGGAACCTGGGCTTCACGGGCCGGCAGAGTCCGGGCAGAACCCGGTCTCACTTGAAGGATTGAAGCGCAGTCGCAAAAACCGAGCGGCGGGGGGGGGACCGGACTCGAACTCTGCGCTGCGCCTCGCAACACTGTTGTGCAGTCGATGTGCCAGCGGTCACGCCGCAATGATTTCAATGGCTTGCGAAACGAGGCGGCTCGAATCATGGCCACCCTTGTTTCACATCTGCAATGCCCGCTTGCAGCGGTGCAAACAGCTCAATCCGTTCCAACCGCTCAGTGGAGGGAGACGAGCTGCTCGAACTCGGCCTGCCCCTTGAGGCTCTCGAACATGGGGTCGGCCTGGAGCCAGCCCGAGACCTTCAGGCCGTCCTTCTCGACCGCTTTCTTCAGGGCGTCGAGCGCCTCGCGCGGCTTGCCCCACAGCGCATAGAGGGCGGCGACGTTGTAGTTGAGCAGCACGTCGTCGGCGTTGAGCGCGCGCGCCTTCTCGTAGCAGCGCTCGGCCTCTTGATAGAAGCCCTTCTGCGCGTAACAGATGCCCAGATCCAGGTGGCCCTCGAAGTTGTCGGGCTCGAGCCGGACCACCTCGTTGAGCTGGGAGATGGCCTGCCGATAGTCGCCGTCGTCCATCAACATCGCGGCCAGCTCGTGGCGCGCGAGCGGGTCGGCGGGATCGAGTTCGATGGCAGACTTGAACTCGGCCACCGCCTCTTCGCGCTTGTCCATGTCGGCGTAGGTCATGCCGAGGTTCAGGTGCGCGTCCGGGTACTCGGGGTCGAGCTCGATGGCTTCCTTGTACTGATCGACCGCCATCTCCTGCCCGTGGGTGGCGAGGAAGCACGCCAGGTTGTAGTGCGCGGTGGCGCTTTCAGGCTCGAGCTCGAGGGCGGTCAAGTATTCGCGGAGCGCGTCGCGATAGAGCTTTTTCTCGCCGTAGACCGTCGCGAGGTTGTCGTGCGCGTGCGCCGAGTTCGGGTCGAGCTCGATGGCCTTCTTGAACTCGCGGATGGCTTCGTCGAGCCAACCCCGATCTGCGAGCTCGATCCCGCGGGTGTTGTGCTCGTCAGAGCGGGCGGCGCGGTCGCCCTTGTCACGGGTCATGATGTCAAAGTTGATAGCACGAAGCGGAGGCGATGGCTGCGCTTCCGTGAGGGGACAAAAAAGGCAAAGCGCACAGGCCCTTGCGAGCCCGTGCGCCTGTTTTTCTGCGAACTTGTAGATCGCTTGCGAGCACACCCGATGAGCCAGGCGAGCCCTTGGCCGCCCCTGGCGAGCGACCGCTAGTCGCCGGAGTTGCCGTAGCTGCCGAAGGTCTTCAAGTTCTTGGCCTTCACGGTGGCCTTGGTGGCGCCCGAGTTGGCGACCGACTGGCCCGTCAGCGAAGTGGTGGAGGCCTGGAAGAGCGAGCGGATGTCCTGGCCGAACACCGTGACGACGCCGATGGCGGCGATGGCGATCAGGGCGACGATGATGAGGTACTCGGTCATGCCCTGGCCGGACTGGCCTGCGAGCTTCGACTTGAGCTTGCTGATGAGGTTGCGCATCGGGTTCTCCTTGGGTCGGGCCGGGAGTGGGGGGCGGCCCCGAACTTCGATGATCGCAGAGTACGCCTGAAGTCGGGTGCGATCCATCCGCACCTTGGCCGTGAGGAGAGCGCCGACTAGTCCCTACATGGCCAGCGTGGGGCGGCCGCGGCGGATGCTAACTCTCCAGAGATGAACTCGTCCAGCACAGCGCCCTTGCGCCCGGCTTGAAAGCCACTTTACGCTCGCGCGCATGACCAGACCCTCACGCCCGGCAGCCTCGTAGATGGCGAGCGCGCGCGGCGTCTTTTCAGGCGCGAGCGAGGGCCCTTCGCGCACCCTGGCGCAGCAGTGCGCCGACCTTGGGCGCCTGGTCGCGGCGGCGCCCGACACCTGTGCGCTGGCGTGGGACGCGAGCGATCGGCCGCTGATCGTCGCTGCCGCCGGGCCGGTCGAGGCCATCCTCGGGGCTTCCGCCGCGGATCTCGTTGGCCATGCCGCGGGCGCGATCTTCACCGGCGGCGAGCGGGCCGCGCGCGATCTCGCCTACGCCTGCCGGAGCAGCTCGATCTGCGAGGAGCGCGTGCTGCTGCGCGCGGGCCAGGGCTTTGCGGCCCAGCTCGTCCTGCGCGGGGGAGACGAGGGCGCGGTCGGGCTGGTGCGCGATCTGGCCGCGACGCACGTGCGCTCGGATGTCGCCAATCGCGCCAAGGACCTCTCGCGCTTCGCCTCGCTGGTCGCGCACGAGGTGCGAAATCCGCTCTCGGCGGTCAAGATCGCCCTGCAAACGCTCGAGCGCCACGGGTCGCTGCAAGCCAACGATCGGCGCCGCGTCTCCATCGCCAATCGCGAAGTGGGCAGCATCGAGATGCTGCTGACCGAAGTGATGGAGTTCGCGCGCCCGCCGTCGCTCGAGATGGTGCCGGTCGATCCGCGCATGCCGGTCGCCGAGGCCGTGAGCCAGGTCGAGGCCGAGTGGGCGGGCCGTGGCGTCACCTTCACCAGCAAGCTCGCCGAGCGGATGGTGCCGATGCACCTCGACCCCACGCGCGTCAGGACGGCGACCCGCATCCTCTGCCGCCACGGCGCCATCGCCGCCGACGAGACGGGCGGCGGCCTCGTCGAGGTGGCGCTCGCCGCGCTGCCCGGGGGCGGCTGCGAGCTGCGCGTGGCAGATCCAGGACATCAGCTCTCGCCCGATCTCAGGGCCCGCGCCTTCGAGCCTTTCACCGTCACCCGCGCGCGCGGCACGGGCCTCGGGATGCCCATCGTCCTGCGCATCGCCCGCGAGCACGGCGGCACCGCCGAGCTGAGCGATCGCCCCGGCGGCGGCAACCTCGTCACCGTGACCTTCTCCGGCGACTGACGCGCGTATAGTCCTGCGTGGCAATGGACCAGATCCTCATCGTCGACGACGACGCCTCGATCCGCGAGCTCTTGCAGATGCACCTCGAGGAGCGCGGCTACGGCGTGTCCACCGCTGGCACCGGCGCAGAGGGGTTTCGCCTCGCGTCCGAGGGAAAGCCGACCGCCATCATCCTCGACATGCGGCTGCCCGACATCTCCGGCATCGACCTGATCCCCGAGCTGCGCAAGCACACCGCCGACGTGCCCGTCTTGATGATCACCGCGCACCACGACATGGCCACGACCATCCTGGCGATGAAAGCGGGCGCGTTCGACTACATCCACAAGCCGATCGACATCGAGGAGTTCGACGCCGCGCTCGGCCGCGCGCTCGAGTCGCGCCGCAGCTCGGTGCGCTCGGACTACCTCGCCGTCGAGCCGTCGCGCCCCTACAAGATGGACGACATCGTCGGCGCCTCGCCCGCGATGCAGAAGCTCTACAAGGACATCGGCAAGGTCGCGAGCACGCGCGCAACCGTGCTCATCCAGGGCGAGAGCGGCACGGGCAAGGAGCTGATCGCGCGCGTGGTGCACAGCTACAGCGCGCCGAGCCGTCCCTTCGTCGCGGTCAACTGCGCGGCCATCGTCGACACGCTCCTCGAGAGCGAGCTGTTCGGTCACGAGAAGGGCGCCTTTACCGGGGCCGTGGCGACCAAGCCCGGCAAGTTCGAGCTGGCCGAGGACGGCAGCATCTTCCTCGACGAGATCGGCGAGCTCTCGCAAAATCTCCAGGGCAAGCTGCTCCGCGTCCTGCAAGAGCGCGAGCTGGAGCGCGTGGGCGGCGTCCGGCGGATCCAGGTGCGGGCGCGGATCCTCGCGGCCACCAATCGCGAGCTGGAGAGCGAAGTGGACGCGGGCCGCTTCCGCGAAGATCTCTACCAGCGGCTCAAGGTCGTGACGATTTCGGTGCCGCCGCTGCGCGAGCGGCGCGAAGACGTGCCGCTCCTGGTCGAGCACCTGCTCTTGAAGATCAACCAGCGTCTGCACAAGACCCTGCGCCGGGTGCCGCGCGAGGTGATCGAAGAGCTGCAGCGCAGACCCTGGTCAGGCAACGTGCGCGAGCTGGAGAACGTCCTCATCCGCGCCGCGGTGCTCAGCCAAGGAGAAGTGCTCGGGCGCGAGGCCATCGGCGAGGTCCAGGCGCCCGGTCGCGCCACCCATCCTGGCGGCCGAGCGCACGCCCTGCCGGCCGAGCCGCTGCCGATCGCGCCGCCGCTTCCCGCCCCGCCCGCGAACGCCCAGATCCAGACACTCGACGACGTGGAGCGCGCGCACATCGAGCGGGTCTTCGCGCTCACCCGTGGACACAAGGGGAGGACCTGCGAGCTGCTCGGTATCTCCCGGCCAACGCTTGAGCGGAAGCTCCGCAAGTACGGGTTGACGAATCCGGACGAAGCCTGAACGAATCGTTCAAAGATTCGATATTTTGCCGTAGCGGAGTAAACGTTTCGTTGAATGGCCTAGGCTCCCCGAAGTGCTAACAAGCGCGCAACCCTGCGCAACTTCGAGATCGCCGCATCTGGCACGCCCGGTGCTCTGGTCAGGGGCAGCAACCCCCGCCCCCTCCTTCCGGAGTCTCCCCGATGCGCGCGCAACCCTTCGAGCAGCAGAGCCGCTACTCCCCCACGCACTACCAGCCGCTCGCCGCGCCGAGCTTGCCGACCGCCGATGTGGTGGACTTCCGCGGGTACTTCAAGGTCGAGACCTTCGCCAACGGCGCCGTCATCTATCGCCCGGGCATGCCGGCCGACAAGGTGTTCCTCCTCCGCGGCGGACGCGTGCGGCTGCTCCGCCAGGGCCGCGGCAAGAGCCGCTCGGTGATGTCCATCTTGAAGCCGGGCGACCTCTTCGGCGAGGTCCTCCGCCCTGAAGGCGCCGTCATGGAAGAGCTCGCTGTCGCCAGCGGGAAGTGCGAAGTGTGGAGCATCGAGGGCCGCGACTTCCGCGCGCTGCTCGAGGCCCGCCCCGCGCTCGCGGTCGACGTCATCCGCGCGCTCAATGACCGCGTTCGCCAGCTGCGCCAGCGCGTCTCGGGCCTGACCCGCAAGGACGTGCCCGCCCGCCTCGCCGAGATGCTGCTCTCGCTCGTGGACGCGCACGGTGAGCACACGCCGACCGGCGAGCTCTGCCTGCAGGGCATCACCCAGCAGGATCTCGCGGACCTGGTGGGCGCCTCGCGCTCGTTCGTCTCCACGCTGGTCAACAAGATGAAGCGCGACGGGCTGCTCGCGAACCAGGGCCGCCTGCTCGTGATGAAAGACCAGGAGAACCTCAACAAGCTGGCCGAGCGCGAGAAGTAGACCGCGCGAATGCCGGGAGCGGAATGCCGATCCGCTCTGTCTAGTCGGCGGTCCGTGGGGCTCCCCCTCCCTGCGGACCGCCGTTTTTCTGGCCTTCGGCTTGAGGGTCTTTTCGGCTCAAAAAAAAACGGCCAGGGCTTCGCGCCGCTGGCCGTTTCGCTTTTTGGCCGGAGGGCCGGGAAGCTGGTTCTTCAGTTCTTCTCGTCCGGCTTCTTCTCGGCCTTGGGCTTCTTGTCAGCCTTGGGCTTGGCGGGCTTCTCGGCCTTGGGGGCCTTGGGCTCGGCTTCCTTGGCGGCGACGGCCGCGGCCTTGGCTGCCTTGTCGGCCTCCTCCTTCTTGGCCGCGATGCCGCCCTCGTACTTCTTGCGGAAGCGTTCGATGCGTCCTTGCGTGTCCATCAGCTTCTGCTTGCCGGTGAAGAACGGGTGGCAGGCCGAGCAGATGTCGAGGTGGAGCTCGCCGGTGGTCGAGCGGGTCTCCCAGGTGGCGCCGCAGGCGCAGTGCACCTTGGACGGCCCGTAAGCGGGATGGATGCTTTCACGCATGTGCTTCTCCTTGGCCCGCCTTGCTCGCCCAATGATTTGGACGGGGTGAAGGCGGCGTGCTGCGGTAAAAAAAGGGTCGCAATCACTAGCGGCACGGCCCCGATAAGTCAAGCCGCGCTCGATGGCGCTTGACACCCGGCGCCCCGGCGTGGACCTTGCGCGCGGCCAACCCCATGCTCGTCTCCATCGTCATCCCGGTCTACAACGAGGAGAAGCTTCTCCTCGAGGTGCTGCGCCTCGTCGCCTCCGTCCCGCTCGAAAAAGAGCTGGTGGTGGTGGACGATTGCTCAACCGACGGCACCCGCGCGCTGATCGAGCGGCTCGACGCCGACAAGGCGCTCGTGACCTCGGCCGACCCGCGCGGCCAGACCACGGTGCGCTTCTTCCGCCAGCCCATCAACCGCGGAAAAGGCGCTGCGCTGCACCGCGGCTTCTCCGAGGCGGTCGGGCAGATCGTCGTCGTTCAGGACGCCGACCTCGAGTACGACCCGACCGAGCTTCCTTCGCTCATCGCGCCGGTCGAGTCGAACGAGGCCGACGTGGTCTTCGGCAGCCGCTTCCTCCTCGGCCACAGCGGCTTCCCCTTCTGGCACACGATGGCCAACCGCCTGCTGACCACGGCCTCGAACCTGGTCACCGGCCTTCGCGTGACCGACATGGAGACTTGCTACAAGGTCTTCCGCGCCGAGATCATCAAGTCCCTGCCGCTCCACGAAGAGCGCTTCGGCTTCGAGCCGGAGGTCACCGCGCAGCTCGGCCATTATCGAAAGCAGCACGGCCTGCGCGTGGTCGAGCGGCCCATCAGCTACAAGCCGCGCTCGGTGGAAGAGGGCAAGAAGATCCGCCTCAAGGACGCCTTCCGCGCGGTCTACTGCATCGCGCGGTACGGGTTGTGGAAGCCCGGCAAGAAGCCGATTCGATAATCGAAGTTATCGAGACATCGAGTCGAGGAACTCCTTGTTCGACTTGGTGCCGCGCATCTTTGCCAGCAAGAACTCCATTGAGTCGATGACATTCAGTGGATGCAGGAGCTGGCGCAGGATCCAGACGCGGTTCAGCTGCTTGTCGTCCATGAGCAGCTCCTCCTTGCGCGTGCCCGAGCGGTTGATGTCGAGGCAGGGGAAGATGCGCTTCTCCATCAGCTTGCGGTCGAGGACGATCTCCGAGTTGCCGGTGCCCTTGAACTCCTCGAAGATCACCTCGTCCATGCGCGAGCCGGTGTCCACCAGCGCCGTGCCGATGATGGTCAACGAGCCGCCCTCTTCGCAGTTTCTCGCCGCCCCGAAGAAGCGCTTGGGCTTGTGCAGCGCGTTCGAATCGACGCCGCCGGAGAGGATCTTTCCGCTCGGCGGAACGGTGGCGTTGTAGGCGCGCGCCAGGCGGGTGATCGAGTCGAGCAGGATGATGACGTCGCGCTTGTGCTCGACGAGCCGCTTGGCCTGCTCGATGACCATTTCGGCCACCTGCACGTGGCGGGTGGCGGGCTCATCGAAGGTCGAGGAGACGACCTGGCCCTTCACCGTGCGCTGCATGTCGGTGACCTCCTCGGGCCGCTCGTCGATGAGCAGCACGATGAGGAACGCGTCGGGGTGGTTGGCGGTGATGGCGTGCGCGATGTCCTGGAGCAGCACCGTCTTGCCCGCGCGCGGAGGCGCCACGATCAGGCAGCGCTGGCCGAGGCCGATCGGGTTGAGCAGGTCGATGATGCGCGTGCTCATCTCGGGCTGCGCGTGCTCGAGCTTGAGGCGCCGCGTGGGGTAGAGCGCGGTCAGGTTGTCGAAGAGGAGCTTCGACTCGCCCTCGGCCGGCTCCTCGAAGTTGATGGCGTCCACTTTGAGCAGCGCGAAGTAGCGCTCGCTGTCCTTGGGCTGGCGGATCTGCCCCTTGAGCATGTCGCCGGTGCGCAGGTTGAAGCGGCGGATCTGCGACGGCGAGACGTAGATGTCGTCGGGCCCCGGCATGAAGCTGAAGTCGGGGCTGCGCAGAAAGCCGAAGCCGTCCGGCAGCACTTCCAGGACGCCCTCGGCCAGGATCGGCTCGGTGGACGGCTGGTTCTGCAGGATGTGGAAGATCAGGTCCTGCTTGCGGAGCGCGCCGGGCGCATCGATGTTCAGCTCTTTTGCGAGCTTGGCGAGCTGCAGGATCTTCATCTCTTTCAGTTCGGACAGGTTCATGGGTGCGTCGGCTCTGTGGGTTGGTTTGCGCTGCTGCCGCTGGAGGCGGGCGCGCTGCCGGGGAGGAATGCCCGGGGTCGCAAGAGGAGAGCGGGAAGGCCGCGGACTCTAGGGAAGCAGGCAGCGGGTGTCAACGACTTGTGAGCGGCCAGATCGCGTGCAACGGTCGCCCGGTGCGGCTCCTCCTGCTCGTCGTTCCCCTCGCGCTGGCCGCCGGGCTGGTCCGATTCACGCTCGCGCGGCCGCCCATCGAGGTGCGCTTTGCCCGCAGCGCCCCGGCCGACGGGCTCCGCCGCGACCTCGCACATTTCAAGGAGGGGCCGATCGTCCGGGCCAGCTCGGTGTTCGCGTTCGCGCGCCACCACCCGGGGTATGTGGTCGATGGCCAGGAGCGGCCGACGCTGCTCGAGAAGTGGGTCTCCGCGCCCGGCGACCTCGCGCCCTTCATCGAGGTGCAGCTCGACCGCGCCCGGCAGATCGACGAGGTGGCGCTCGAGCTCGCCGGCGCGCACGAAGACCAGGACTTCACGATGCGACGCTACCGCCTCGAGTGCTTCGCGGGCGCGCAGCTGATCGCCAGGCTGCAGATCGACGCCAACGCGCAGCCGCGGCCCGGCCACGCGCTGCGCTGCCCTTCGTCCGATCGCGTGCGCGTCACCTTCGCCGCCGAGCCGGACACGCCGCGCGACGTCGCTCGCGTCTACGAGCTCTTGGTGCTCGGCCAGTGAAGCGCGCGCTCTCTGCTTTGATCGCGCTCGGCGCCGCGGGCCGGCTGCTGGCCTTCTGGCTCCGCCCCTCGATCCACCCAGACGAATATTTTCAGTACATCGAGCCCGCGTGGCGGCACCTGCACGGCTACGGCTGGCCCTCGTGGGAGTGGCAGGTCGGCCTGCGCTCCTGGGTGCTGCCCGGCTACCACGGCGCGTGGCTGGCGCTGCTCGACTGGCTCTCGGTCCACGACGGCGCGCGCGGCGTGGCCTTCTTGCAGCTCCACTGGGCGCTGCTCTCGCTGCTCGTGATCCCCGCGGCCTATCGCGCCGCCGCCGCGCTCGCCGGCGAGGAGGCCGGGCTGCTCGCCGCAGCGCTCTGCGCGCTCTTCCCCGAGCTGCTCTACTTCGCGCCGCACACCTTGACCGAGCTGCCCGCGACCATCTTCGCGACCTGGGGCCTCGCGCGCTGGATCGAGGGACGGTCCCTCGAGGGCCGAGCGGAGCGCCGCGCCGCCTTGCACGCGGGCCTGTTGCTCTCGCTCGCGGTCTGCCTGCGCCTGCCCGATGCGCCGCTCGCGCTGGTCCCGGTGATCGACTTGTCACTGCGCCGGCGCTGGCCCGCGTTTGCCGCGCTCGCGCTGGCCGCGCTGGTGCCGGTGCTGCTCTTCGGCGCGGTCGATTGGGCCACGTGGGGCAGGCCTTTCCACTCGACGCTGGCGTTCCTCGACTACAATTTCCTGCAGGGCCGCGCCGCCGAGCACGGCGTCTCGCCGCCGGGCGAATATCTGTCCCTCCTCTGGTCGCGCACCTCCGGAGTGGCGCTGCCGGCGCTGCTCCTGCTGCTGGCCGCGCTGCCGAGGAGCTGGCCTGCGCTCGCCCCCGCTGCGCTCCTCGTGGCAACGCTCTCCACGCAGGCGCACAAGGAAGAGCGCTTCATCCTGGCAGCGTGGCCGCTCTTGCTGATCGCGCTGGCGGCCGCTTCCGGCGGGCCTCGGCGCGATCGGTTCCATCGGATCGCCTGGCCGGCGGGATTGGTGGTCGCAGCGCTGCTGCTGGTCGGCACCGCGATCGGCGTCGGTCGCATGCAGGGCCAGGACTACACCGGGCGGGCCGGCCTCTACGCGGGCGAGGCGTTCGCCGGCCAGAGGCCCGACGCCAGCGGCGTCCTCGTCGAGGGCCGCTTCCACCTGAGCGGCGGCTTCACCATGCTCTCGCGCGACCTGCCGCTCGAGACCTTTCAACCGAGACTGCTGGAGAACGAGATCTTCAACTATGCGGTCGTGCGCGACGGCAGCGCCGAGCAGGAGCTCTGCGCCGGGCGCGGCTGGCACCGGGCGTTCGCCGAGCGCGGCTTCTCCGTCTGGCGGCGCCAGTAGCAGCCAGCGCAACTCCAGATCGCGGAGGGAGGAAGCCAGCGAGGGAAACGTCTGGGCCAGGCTCGGCGTCTTCGTGCCTCCGTGGCCAGCCGTTTTTCACTACAATGCGCGCCCCATGTCCGATGCCCACGCCCGCGCGGCCGAGCTGCGCACGCTCTTGCACGAGGCCAACCACCGCTATTACGTCCTCGACCAGCCGACGCTGAGCGACGCCGAATACGACCGCGCGCTGCGCGAGCTGCAGGCGCTGGAAGAGGAACATCCAGAGCTGGTCTCGCCCGACTCGCCCACGCAGCGGGTCGGCGCCAGGCCGAGCGAGAAGTTTGCCCGCGTCGTCCACAAGCGGCAGATGATGTCGCTCGCCAACTGCTTCGACGACGCCGAGCTCGACGAGTTCGACGCCCGCGTGCAGAAGACCATCGGCAGAGAGGCCGTGCGCTACGTGCTCGAGCCCAAGCTGGACGGGCTCGCGGTGACGCTCACCTACGAGCACGGGCGCCTCACCGTCGGGGCCACGCGCGGCGACGGCGAGGTGGGCGAGGACGTGACGCCGAACCTGCGCACCATCAAGCACGTGCCGCTGGTCCTCCAAGGGAAGCCGCCGCCCCTCTTCGAGGCCCGCGGCGAGGTCTTCATCACCAAGGCCGATTTCGCCAGGCTCAACCAGCAGCGCGAGGAGGCGGGCGAGGCGACTTTCGTCAATCCGCGCAACTCCGCCGCCGGGTCCTTGCGGCAGCTCGACCCGCGCGAGACTGCAAAGCGGCCGTTGTCGATCTTCTTCTACGACACCGGCGAGACCGGCGACTGGGAGCCCGCTTCCCACTCGGAGAAGTTGGCGGCGCTCAAGTCCTTTGGCTTCCGCACAAACCCCCTCAACGAGGTCTGCGATTCGCTCGATTCGGTAAAAGAAGGTTATCGAAAGCTGGCCGCGCGGCGGCACGAGGTGCCCTACCAAATCGACGGCTCGGTCGTCAAAGTCGACTCCGAGGACCAGCGGCGCCGGCTCGGCCAGGTCTCGCGCACGCCGCGCTGGGCCATCGCCTACAAGTTTCCGGCAGAGGAGGAGGCGACGACGGTCGAGGACATCCAGGTCAGCGTCGGACGCACCGGCGCGCTGACGCCGTTCGTCATCATGACGCCGGTCTTCGTCGGCGGCGCCACCGTCTCGCGGGCCACGCTCCACAACGAGGACGAGCTCAAGCGCAAGGACGTGCGCAAGGGCGACCGGGTCTTCATCCGCCGGGCGGGCGACGTCATCCCTGAGGTGGTCAGCGTCATCAAGGAGGCCCGGCCGCCGGAGGGCCTCCCCGAGTTCGTCATGCCCTCCACCTGCCCCGAGTGCAGCTCGGCGGTGAAGAAAGAGGGCGCGGTCACCCGCTGCGAGAACTTCAGCTGCCCGGCGCAACTGCGCGAGCGGCTGCGCCACTTCGCCTCGAGGGGCGGGCTCGACATCGCCGGCGTCGGCGACAAGCTGGCCTTCCAGTTGGTGGACGCAGGCCTCGTCAAGGCGCCCGACGACTTGTACAAATTATCGAAAGAGCAGCTCACCTCGCTCGAGCGGATGGGCGACAAGCTGGCCGACAACCTGCTTTTCCAAATCGAGGCCAGCAAGAAGACCAGCTTGCGCCGGTTCATCAACGCGCTCGGCATCCGCCTCGTCGGCGAGGCCACTGCCAAGGCGCTCGCCCGCGCCTTCCCCTCCGTGCGGGCGCTGCTCGACGCCAGCGAGGAGCAGCTCACCTCGGTGCGCGACGTCGGCCCCGAGGTCGCGATGCGCATCTACGAGTTCTTGAACACCGAGGAGAACCGGCGGGCGATCGAGCGGCTGCTCGAGGCGGGCGTGACCCCAGAGCCTGAGCCCGAGCCGACCGAGGGCCCCTTCGCCGGCAAGACGCTGGTGTTGACGGGGACGCTGCCGACCATGAGCCGCGACGAGGCCAAGCTCGAGATCGAGCGGCGGGGCGGGCGCGTCTCGGGGTCGATCAGCAAGAAGACGCACTTCCTGGTCGCGGGCGAAGAGGCGGGCAGCAAGTTGAAGAAAGCGGCCGAGCTGGGAGTGAAAGTGCTGGACGAAAAGGCGTTCCGCGCGCTGTTGGAGGAGAAATGACCACGCCAGAGGCCGACAAAGAGCTGATCCGCGCCGACCTCACCATCTCGGGGAAGGTGCAGGGCGTCTTCTATCGCGGCAGCGCCCAGGCCGAGGGGATGCGGCTCGGCATCATGGGCGTGGTCGGCAACCTGCCCGACGGCGGCGTCGAGGCCACCGTCGAGGGCGAGCGGCGCGCGGTGGAGGAGTTCATCGCCTGGTGCCGCCGGGGCCCGCCAAGCTCCGTGGTAGAGTCGGTGCAGGTGAAGTTCTCGCCAGTTCGCGGGGAGTTCCGCACCTTCCTCGTCAGCCGTTAGAGCAGCCCACTTCTCCTGGCGCCGGATTCAGGCTAGGATAGGCGGACCCCCTGTTGCGTGCCGTTCGAGGTCTGGCCGGTGGCTGACGACAAGTCTTTCAAGCCGGACTTCGCCATCAAGCTCGATGGCACGAAGCTGTCGCCCGAAGAGGCGGCGGCCGTCATCGGCATTCGCTGCTACCTGACGCGCAACGGGGCCAGCGCCTTCGAGATCGTGGTCTCCGATCCGGATCTCAAGTGGCAGGACAAGCCGCTCTTTACCGAGTGCAAGGAAGTCGTCATCGAGCTCGGCTACGTCGGCCAGCTCAAGCAGGTCTTCGACGGCGAAGTGACCGCCTGGCGCACCGAGCTCGAGAGCTCGGGGCCGAGCGTGCTGGTCGTCCGCGGGCTCGACCGGTCGCACAGGCTGATGCGCGGCACCAAGACCAAGACCTTCGCCGACAGCTCGCCGCTCGACTGCGTCTCGGCCATCGCCGGCGACGCGGGGCTGACCGCCAAGACCGACAAAGGCGACGGGCCTGATCCGGTGAAGATGTTCCGGTTCCAGGCCAACGAGAGCAACTTCAACTTCCTGCGCAAGATGGCGGACCTCGAAGGCTACATGTTCTGGGTGGAGGGCTCGGACCTCCACTTCGAGCGGCCCCACCTCGGCAACGACGACTGCGACTTCACCTACGGCGAGGGGCTGCAGAGCTTCGCGCCGCTCTGCAACTATCGCGCGCCCCTCAACGAGGTGAAGGTCGGCGCCTGGGACATGACCTCGAAAGAGGGCAAGGAGGGCTCGGCCAGCTCGACCGACTTGATGTGGACGGTGCCGGGCGGCGAGGCGGGCGCCGACAAGTGCAAGTTCCAGAGCACCAAGTCGAAGAAGACCATCGTCGACAGCCAGGTCGTCACGCAGGAGCACGCCGACACTGCCGCCAAGGCCGCGATGACCAAGGCCGCCATGTCGTTCTTGACCGCGGAGGCCGAGGTCAAGGGCAACGCCGACGTGCTGCCCGGCAAGATGGTGAACTTGAAGAAGGTCGGGGTCTACTCCGGCCACTACCTGATCACCGAGGCGAACCACTTCTACGACGCGGCCGGGTACAACACGATCTTCTACGTGGCCCGCGACAAGTGGGGCGACTCGTCGATGGACGACGAGAAGAAGAAGCAGGACGCGGCCGCCGCTGACAAGGCTGACTCGGACGCGCAGGACAAGTCGGACGCCACCAACCGCCAGGACGACGGCAAGGAGCCGGCCAAGGAGCCGATCGACTTCGTCCTCCAAGACGCGGAAGGCAAGGGGCTCGCCGACGTCAAGGTCAAGGTCAAGATCGGCGACGACGAGCTCGAGGCCACCACCGGCTCGGACGGCAAGGTTCACTTCGACGAGCGCGCGGCGGGCTCGTACATCGTCGAGATCGAGGAGCCCGAGCTCACCTTCATCGACGTCGTGCTCACCGACGACAAGACGCAGGAGCCGATCCGCGGCGCCAAGGGCACGGTCACGCTCTCGGACGGCAGCGAGATCGAAGTGGTCTCGGACGCCGAAGGGCGCATCCACCTCGATGACGTGCCGGTCGGCGACTACACCATCAAGCTCGAGGAGCAGAAGGACGACGACAAGGGCGGCGGGGCGGACGGCGCCGACGACAAGGGCGGCGAGGACAAGGCTGAAGGCGACGCCGACAAGGGCAAGGAAGAGGGCGCCGCGGATGAGCCCGCAGGCGACGACGCGAAGTCGGAGGACAAGGCCGGCGAGGACAAGCCCGCGGATGACGCCAAGGGCGAGGGCGCCGAGGGCGACAAGGCCGAGGCGGCTAGTGTCGGCGACGACAAGAGCGACGGCACGAAGTCCGAGAAGGCTGAAGGCGAAGAAGCAAAGGGCGACGAGAAGCCCGCAGAAGACGCTAAAGCCGACGATAAGGCTGCAGAAGACGCTAAAGGCGACGACAAGCCCGCAGAAGACGCGAAGGCAGACGACAAGCCCGCAGAGGACGCCAAAGGCGACGACAAGCCCGCAGAGGACGCCAAGGCAGAAGAGAAGCCTGCGGACGACGCCGAGGCAGAAGAGAAGCCTGCGGACGACGCCAAGGGCGACGAGAAGCCTGCCGACGACGCCAAGGCGGAAGAGAAGCCTGCCGACGACGCCAAGGCAGAAGAGAAGCCTGCCGACGACGCCAAGGCAGAAGAGAAGTCTGCCGACGACGCCAAGGCAGAAGAGAAGCCTGCGGACGACGCCAAGAGCGACGAGAAGCCCGCCGACGACGCCAAGGCAGAAGAGAAGCCTGCGGACGACGCCAAGGCAGAAGAGAAGCCTGCCGACGACGCAAAGGCAGAAGAGAAGCCTGCGGACGACGCCAAGGCGGAAGAGAAGCCTGCGGACGACGCCAAGGCGGAAGAGAAGCCTGCGGACGACGCCAAGGCAGAAGAGAAGCCTGCCGGCGACGCCAAGGCAGAAGAGAAGCCTGCGGACGACGCCAAGGCAGAAGAGAAGCCTGCGGACGACAAGACCGAAGAGTCCAAGGGCGAAGAGAAGCGCATCGAAGAGGAGCAAAAGGCCGACGACAAGGAAAAGGCCGACATCGAGAAGGGCGATCCGGGCGCGCCCAAGGGCGAGGATCAGAAGGTCGCCGCGGCTCCCGCGCCGGCGTCACCTCCGGCGGCCGCACCGCCGTCGGCCCCAGTCGCGGCGGCTCCGGCCGCGCCCGCAGCCGCCAAGGTGGAAGCTCCCGCGGTGGCGCCTGCAGCGGCTCCCGCGGCGCCCAAGGTGGTAGCGCCCAAGGTGGCGCCGCCCGCGGCTCCGGCTGCTCCCAAGGTGGAAACGCCCAAAGTCGAAGCGCCCAAGGTGGAAGCGCCCAAGGTGGAAGCGCCCAAAGTGGCGGCCCCCGCTGCGCCCGCGGCTCCCAAGATCGAGGCGCCCAAGGTGGCCGCTCCTGCGGCGCCGGCTGCACCCAAGGCTCCCGCTGCGCCTGTGGCTCCCAACGTGGCCGCGCCTGTCGCCCCGATTGCGCCGGTGGCTCCCAAGGTGCCCGGCGCTGCCGGTGCGGGCCTCAAGGGCGGCGACCAATTCCAGGCCGCCGGCGGCGTGGCCAACGTCGGGGCCGCCGCGACCGGCAAGGTGGAGGCGGTTGGCGAAGGCGCGCAGAACGCCGCGGCTGGCGCGACCGCTGCGACCGAAAAGGGCCAGGAGGCCGCGAGCAAGGTCCAGAATGTCTCGGAGGACGTGCAGGCCAAGACCAAGGTGGCCTCCGAGGCGAGCGACCTTGCCGCGCAGGGCGATCTGCTCGGCGCCGGCGCCAAGGCCACCGAGGTGGTCGGCGGCGACGTCACCGACAAGGCGAACCTGGGCAAGGACGTCATCAGCACGGCGGAGTCCGGCGACGTGCTCGAGGCCGGCTCGAAGGCCACCGCGGTCGTCGGCGGCGACATCCAGGAGAAGTCGGGCGGCACCAAAGACGCGCTCAAGATGGCCAGCGAGGGAAACCTCGGCGCGGCGGGCCTCAAGGTCACAGACACGGTCGGCGGCGATGTCGGCCAGATCGGCGCCTCGGTCGGCAAGGTGGCCGGCATCGATCCGGCGGCGGCGCCCGCGGCGGACCCCGCAGCGGCAGCAGCGGCGGCGACGGATGCAGCGGCGGCGACACCAGAGGCTCCAGCGGCAGACGCGGCAGCGGCCGATGGCGCAGCGCCGGCCGCCGACGCTCCTGCGGCTGACGCTCCTGCGGCTGACGCTCCTGCGGCTGATGCTCCTGCGGCCGACGCTTCTGCGGCTGACGCGGCGAGCCCCGTGGCGGACGCAGCGGCCGCGGTGGCTGATGCCGCCCCAGCGGAGGCTGAACCGGCAGCGAGCGCCGAAGCACCCGCCGCCGAGGCCAACAAGCCCAAGGACGACGCGAGCGAGTGAGCCGCTGATCGCAGGCGGCCTTGACCTGCCGCCGGCCGGCGCCTACTAGCAGCCCATGCGCGTCTCGCTCCCGGTCGTCGCCGATCCGCTCGACCGCCTCATTCTCCAAGCGCAAAAGCCCTCGCGCTACTCGGGCGGCGAGCTGAACGCCGTTCGCAAAGACTTATCGAAAGTCGCGCTCAAGTGGGCGTTGGCGTTCCCCGACACCTACGAAGTCGGCATGAGCAACGTCGGCTTCCGGCTGCTCTACCACGCGCTCAACGAGCGGCCGCACATCGCCTGCGAGCGGCTCTTCATGCCCTGGGGCGACCTCGAGGCCGCGCTGCGCCGCGAGGCTCGCCCGCTCTTTTCCATCGAGAGCCGCGCCCCGCTCAGCGCCTTCGACATCGTCGGCTTCACGCTGCAGTTCGAGCTTTGCTACACGACGGTGCTCGCCATGCTCGAGCTTGGCGGGGTGCCGATCTTCGCCAAGGACCGGCGCCGCGACGACCCGCTCATCCTCGGCGGCGGGCCCTGCGCGTACAACCCGGAGCCCATCGCCGACTTCTTCGACGCCTTCGTCGTGGGCGAGGGCGAGGAGTCGATCCACGAGATCAGCGACGTGGTGCTGGAGTGGAAGAGGTCGCGCGGCTCACGGCAGGATCTGCTCTGGCTCTTGGCGGAGATCCCGGGCGTCTACGTGCCGTCGCTCTTTGCGGTTCATTATCGAAACGACAATCGCCAGATCGCCCTGGTCGAGCCGAAGAAGCCCGGCTACGAGACGGTCATCCGCCGGACCATCCCAGACCTCAACCTGGTGCCGCAGGCGAGCCGGCCCATCGTGCCCTTCATGCAGGCGGTGCACGACCGGCTGCCGCTCGAGATCCAGCGCGGCTGCACGCGCGGCTGTCGCTTCTGCCAGGTCGGGATGATCACGCGGCCGACGCGGCAGCGCGACCCGAACGAGGTGCGCCGCATCGCCGAAGAGGGGCTGAAGGCGACGGGCTACGAAGAGGTTGGCTTCCTCTCGCTCTCGGCCGGCGACTACTCGTGCATCAACGGAGTGCTCGAGGACTTTTTCGACAATCTCGGCCCGGAGAACGTCGGCATTTCGTTGCCCAGCTTGCGCACCGAGACGATGAACGCGCGGCTCGCCGAGCAGATCGGGCGCGTGCGCAAGAGCGGCTTCACCGTCGCGCCCGAGGCGGCCAGCGAGCGCATGCGGCGGGTGATCAACAAGGGAAACGAAGAGAAGGACCTGCTCCACGCCGTCGAGACCATCTTCCAGGCGGGCTGGGAGCTGGTGAAGTTCTACTTCATGATCGGCCTGCCCACCGAGCGCGACGAGGACGTGCGCGCCATCGTCCAGCTCTGCGCGGAGGCGCTGCGGCGCGGGCGCAAGCACACCGGGCGCGCCGAGCTCAACGTCGGCGTCTCGACCTTCTGCCCCAAGCCCTTCACGCCCTTTCAATGGGAGCCGATGATCGAGCAGGCCGAGACGCAGCGGAAGCACGCGCTCTTGCGCGACGAGCTGAGGAAGCTCGGCCGCGGCTTCCAGGACCTGCACGTCAAGCCGCACGACTCCAAGCAGAGCGCGCTGGAAGGTGCGCTGGCGCTCGGCGATCGCCGCGTCTCGACGGCCGTGTTGCACGCTTATCGAAAAGGGCAGCGGCTCGACGGGTGGACCGAGCAGTTCCGCCTCGACGTCTGGCACGAGGCCTTCGCGCGCACCGAGGCCGAGCATGGCGTCGGCCTGTCGTTCTTCGCCCACCGCGCCAAGCAGTACGAAGAGATCCTGCCCTTCGACCACCTCGACTGCGAGGTGACCAAGCCCTATCTGTGGAAGGAGCGGATGGCGTCGCTGCGCGAGGGCGAGCTGAAAGACTGCGCCTACGGCGACGAGCAGTGCACCGCCTGCGGCACCTGCGACTACGAGGTGGTGGACCCGCGCGTCTACCACGAGGAAGATTATCGAAAATTACCGAAGCGCGAGCGGCCCGCCATGCCCGAGGGGCGCTCGGCGCTGCGGCTCGTCTACGCAAAAGAGGGCTCCGGGATCTTCCTCAGCCACCTCGAGACCATGACGGCGCTGTTGCGCACGTTCCGGCGCGCGAATTTGCAAATCCCATTCTCAAAGGGCTTCCACCCGAAGGCCAAGGTGAGCTTCGGCCCTGCCTGCCCCGTCGGCACCGAGAGCCGCGCCGAGTACCTCGACGTCGAGCTCTTTGGCGCGCCCGACGCGGAGGAGGTCGCCGAGCGCATCCGCAAGGAGCTGCCGATGGGCCTCTTGCTCCTCGAGTGCGCGGTGCGCCCGCTCGAGGCCGCGCCCCTCAACGAGCTGATCAAGGGGCTCGAATATCTCGCCGTGCTGCCCGAGGGCGCGCCCGACGCGGCGCCGGGCGTGGCCGCGTTCACCGCGCGCAAGGAGGCCATCGTCATGCGCCCGCGCGAGGGCAAGGCCGCCAAGCGCGTGGACTTGAAGTCCGGCGTCGAGGGGCTGCTTGCGGTCTCGCCGCGCGAGCTGCGCTTCGTGATCAAGAGCGGCGACAACGAGGGCGCGGTGCGGCCGGCGGAGCTCTTGCGCGAGATCTTCGGCGAGCAGTGGACCCGCCCGGGCGAGCTGCGCCTCATCCGCGAGCGCGCGGTCATCTCGTAGCGACCTCAAGCCAGCAAGGCGCCCTCGTGCTTGAGGAGCCAGCGCTTGCGATCGAGGCCGCCGCCGTAGCCGGTGAGCGAGCCGTTGGCGCCAATGACGCGGTGGCACGGCACGACGATGGCGGCGGGGTTCTGGCCGTTCGCCAATCCAACGGCGCGCATCGCTGCCGGCTTGCCGAGGCTCTTCGCCAGGGCGCCGTAGCTGGTGGTCGAGCCGCAGGGGATTTCGCGCAACGCCGCCCAGACCGAGCGCTGGAACGGCGTGCCGCCGAGATCCACGGGGATGGCCTCGAGCGCCCGCCGCTCGCCTTGCAAGTAGCGGCGGAGGATGGCGCCAAACCCGTCCGGGTCGCCGCGCCGCAGGCTTGCGTCTTGACCAAAGCGCTTGCGCATCAGCGTCGCCTGCTCGGCTTCGGTGGAGTCGAACGCCAGCGAGCAGAGCTTCCCACCTGCGGCCGCGAGCCAGAGCGGGCCGAGCGCGCCGTCCACCACGTCGAGAAAGAACTCGGTCATGCGCTCCTCCAGAGGTGCAGCGCCGCGTAGGCGCGATAGGGTCGCCAGGCTTCCGCGCGGGCGAGCAGCGCGGCCTCGGTCGCGGGCGCGCCGAGATTCGATAAAGCACGCAAGAGCGCCAGGTCGGACGAGGGCAGCGCGTCGGGCTCGCGCAGGGCGCGCAAGGCGATGTAGTGCGCCGTCCAGGGACCAACGCCTGGCAGCGTGCAGAGGCGAGCGACGGCCTCGTCCAGGCTGCGGCCGGGCGCGAGCAAGAGCGGGTCGGCCACGACGGCGGCGGCGAGCGACGAGATGGCCCGGGCGCGCGCACCGGGCATCCCGAGCTTCGTCAGATCGGCCGCCGCGACCGCCGCCGCAGTGGGAAAGAGCCGCAAGAGGTGCTCATCGGCCGCTCCCGGCTCGAGCGGCGCGCCGTGCTGCTCCGCGAGCCGCGCCGCCAGGTCGGACGCGTGCGCGACGCTGATCTGCTGGCCGAGGATGGCGCGCACCGCAAGCTCGAACGAGTCCCAGGCACCGGGCACGCGCAGGCCCGGGTGCGCCTGGAGCGAAGGCGCGAGCAGCGGGTCCCTGGCGAGGTGCGCCGCGATGCCGCGCGCGTCGGCGTCCAGATCGAACAGGCGCCGCAGCCGCTGCGCCACTTGCGCGAGCAGCGAGATGCGCGACAGGCGCACCGTGGCGTCGAGGTGCCGGCCGCCCTTGCCAAGCCGCACCTCGAGCTGGCCGGTGGCGACCCCCGCGCCGGCGGGCAGCGAAATCGTCCGCCGGTACGCGCCTCCTTCGACGTGCTCGACGCCGCGGATGGCGCGCGCGGAGAGGAACTCGAGCAGCGCGGGCCAGTCGTACGGCACGGCGAACGGCAGCTTGAGCGCGATGGCCGCGGACGCGGGCCCTCTTGGCTTCTTGCGCAGCTCGCCCGGCGGGCGGCCGAAGCACGCGCGCACCGCTTCGTTGAAGCGCCGCACGCTCGCGAAGCCCGACGCCAGTGCGACGTCGGCCATGGGCAACGCCGAGTCGGCGAGCAGCGCCTTGGCAAACAAGAGCCGCCGCGCTTGCGCCACTGCCACAGGTGGCGCGCCGACGTGGCGCAAGAACAGGCGCCGCAGCTGCCGCTCGCCCACGCCCAGCCTGGTCGAGAGCGCCTGCAGCGCGCCGCCGTCCGCTCGGTCGAGCGCGCCTTCGGCGCGCCTTCGGCGATCAGCGCCAGCGCTCGCGTCACGGTGGCCGCGGTGCCCGTCCAAGCGGCGAGGCCCGGCGCGACCTCGGGCCGGCAGCGCAGGCAGGGGCGGAACCCGGCGGCGTGCGCGGCGGCAGCGCTCGGCAAGAACAAGCAGTTCTCTGCCTTGGGCGCGCGCGCGGGGCAGATCGGCCGGCAGTAGATTCCGGTCGTCAGGACGCCCGTGAAGAAGCGCCCGTCGAAGCGCGCGTCGCGCAGCTGCAGGGCGCGGTAACAGGCGTCGCGGGCGAGCTCCATGCAAGGCAGTATCGCCGCTCGGGGCCGCCAGTGCTGGCGGTTTTCGGACCTCTACCCAAGCCGCCGCCGCGCGCCGGACGGTCCGATGAGCAAACTTTCGCTGGCCGAAATGATGCGCGCTTGAAGCGGCTCCCATAGAGTGCTACTTGCTTACGTGTCTGAACCTCCTGACGGGCTGCACGCGTGTGCAGTCGAGGAGAGTCCTGGCAGGGTAGGAACGCCGCGCCCGCAGACGGCAACGCGCCTCGGCGCGAGACCGCCAACCGTCGGGAGCGTCCGAGAGGATTGGCTTGACCGTTCCGACTCCCCTCATCGGCTTCTTCACGAGCGAGCGCGCTGGCCGTGCTCGGCTGCGGTCGCCACTCGCCTGTGTCTCCGGCGAGCGGGCGTTCCCGGCAAAGGGATTTTTCGATGTCGAACATCTTGGTGATCAACGCGTCGGGTCAAGAGACCCGCGTCGCGCTGATCGAGAATGGAATCATCTCTGAGTACTACCTGGAGCGGAAGAACGAGAAAGGGATCCTAGGCAACATCTACAAAGGTCGGGTCGTCCGGGTCCTCCCGGGCATGCAGGCAGCGTTCGTCGACATCGGCCTCGAGAAGGCCGCGTTCCTCTATGTCGCCGACATCGTCTCGGACCCGTCCTTCCCTGGCTTCAGTGAAGAGATGGAGATCCAGGCTTCGTCGGTCGATGGCGACCCCCTCGACGCCGAGGATCTGGCCGAGCCGACCGAGGCCGGTGAAGGCGAGGCCGCGAACGACGAGCAGCAGCAAGCTGCGCCGGCCGCGGACATCGCTCCTTCAGCGCCATCGGCCGACCCAGAGGCCGCGCCCGCAGTGTCGGCCCCGATTGACACCCACGTCGCGGAGGCAACCGCCGGCGTGCTCGCGAGCGACGAAAAGCCTGTCGACCAGGAGCCACCTGCGCCGGCGCCGCCCGTCGTTTCTGCGCCCATCGTGATCGACGCGGCGCCTCCCGCAGCCGCCGAGAGCGCCCGCGCCACGCCGGACGCCACCCTGCTCGCCCCACCGGTCCATGCCGACGTGACGCCGCTCGTCGCCGCGCCGCCGGCCGAGCCCGCCGCGGCTCCCAGCGCTTCCGGCGAGGAGCCCATCGTCGAGCTCTCGCCCGATGACGCGCTCGAGGAGGGCGAGGCCGAAGAAGACGACGAGCCCGAAGACGAGGGCGACGCCGCCCACGCCGCCGCAGAGGAGGCGCTCGCTGAGGAGGAAGAAGGCGCAGCGCCCGGCGAGGGTGGTGCCGAGGCCGCGTCGGCGGTCGAGGGCGCGCCTCTGGCCGCCGGCCGCGTCGGCGTCCCCGAGGACAAGTCCGGCTCTCCGCGCGAGCGCAGGGGTCGCCGCCGAGGTGGCCGCGGTCGCCGTCGCGGCGCGGATGGCAAGCCGGAGGTCAAGGGCGCCGAGGCCAGGTCCTCCGCCGAGCCCAAGGCGCGCAGCGAGCAGAAGGAGCCGCGGCGCGACGGGCGCAGCGGCGGCGGCGGCGGCGGCGGCGAGAACGGCCATCGCAAGGGCGGCGAGAAGAACGGCGGCTTCCGCCAGAAGGCGCAGATCCAGGATCTGCTCAAGGAAGGCGACGAGGTCCTGGTCCAGGTCGTCAAGGATCCGATCGGCACCAAGGGCGCGCGCATCACCTGCCACATCTCGCTGCCGGGCCGGCACCTGGTCTTCATGCCGACCGTGGACCACGTGGGCATCAGCCGTCGCATCGAAAACGAAAAAGAGCGGCGCCGCCTGCGCGAGCTGGTGGACCAGTTCCGCCCGCCAGGGACGGGCTTCATCGTCCGCACCGTGGCGGAAAACGAGCCCCGCGAGAAGCTGGTCGCGGACATCAAGTTCCTGCTCGGCCTCTGGAACGAGGTGGGCAAGAAGAAGGAGCTGCTCAAGGCGCCGGCCTGCCTGCACCCGGACCTCGACCTGATCCTGCGCTCCATCCGCGATCTGTTCTCGGATGAGGTCGACAAGGTCGTGATCGACGACCGCGCCGAGTGGGAGCGCATCAAGGCGTTCATGGAGCAGGTCGCGCCCGAGCTCGCCACGCGGGTCGAGCTCTTCGCCGGCGACGAGCCCATCTTCGACGAGTACGGCGTCGAGCAGGAGTTGCTCAAGGCGCAGAACCGCAAGGTGTGGCTCAAGAGCGGCGGCTACATCATCATCGACCAGACCGAGGCGCTGGTCGCCATCGACGTCAACTCGGGCCGGTACACCGGCAAGAAGTCGCTCGAAGAGACGATCACCAAGATCAACTGCGAGGCCGCCAAAGAGATCGTTTATCAACTGCGGCTGCGCAACATCGGCGGCATCATCATTATCGATTTTATCGACATGGACAAAGGTCAGAACCGCGACAAGGTCTTCAAGACCTTGCAGGAAGCGCTGGCCGCCGATCGGGCGAAGACCAACGTCCTCAAGATCAGCGACATCGGCCTCGTCGAGATGACGAGAAAGCGCGTGCGCGAGAGCGTCGGCCGGCTCACCACCGAGTCGTGTGTCACCTGCGACGGGCGCGGCCATATCCGCAGCAAGGCCACCATCGCCTACGAGATCATGCGCGAGTGCCAGCGCGCGGCCAAGAAGCACCGCGAGGACCAGCTGGTCGTCGGCTGCCACCCGGAGGTCGCCAAGATCTTCTCCGGGCCCGAGCGCGACGCCATGCGGCTTTTGATGATGAAGCTGAACAAGAGCATCGTCATCCGGCCGCAGCCGCAGTACCACGTCGAGCAGTACGATCTGCACGGCAAGTGGTCGCGTCCCGAGCTGCAAGGCGAGCGCGGGAGGCCGCCAGTCCTGGGCCGGCGCGAAGGGCAGGGCGGCGGCGGAGGGCGCGGGCGCGGCGGGCGTGACCGCGACAACGAAGGCGGCAAGCGCGACGGGCGCGACAAGGACAACGACGGCGGCAAGCGCGAGCAGCCTCCGGCGCAGGTCGCCGGCGCCGAGCAGAAGCCGCCCGACGCACCCGCGGAGAAGGTGAGCACCTGACCGAGCTGCTGCGAAACCTGCTCGCAGCACTCCAACTGCGGGTGGCGGCGGTTCCGGCGGCGCGTCGCGTCCTGCGCGCCGTCCTGCTCTTGGCGCAGGGGTTCGCGGGCGAGGCCATCACGCTCCGCGCCTCGGCGCTGACCTATCTGACGCTGTTTGCGCTGGTGCCGGCGCTCGCGGTCATCTTCACCGTCGTCGAGGCGGCGAGCGGCGCGGGCCCCGTGCACGACGGCATCCAGCGCTTCATCAACGATCAGCTCGGCGTCGGCGCGGGCACCGCGGTCGCCAACACGCTGAGCGACTTCGTCGCCAAGGCGCACGTCAGCGCCATCGGGACCATCGGCTTTGCAACGCTGCTCATCTCGGTCATCTCGCTGCTCTGGAACATCGAGAGCGCGTTCAACCATATCTACGGCGTGAAGAAGCCGCGCCGCGTGCTCGACCGGCTGCTGAAATATTGGACCTTCCTGACGCTCGGCCCGATTTTTCTGACCATCTCGGTCGCGGCCACCTGGAAGATCGGCGAGCTCTCCGGCGAGCACGGCCACCACGAGAAGCACAGCGAGATCCTCCACGCCATCGCCGCCATCTCTTCGGTGGCGGTGACGTACGTCGGCCTCACCATCCTCTACAAAGTGCTGCCCAACGCGCGGGTGCGGATGCGCGCGGCCGTCTCGGCGGGCCTGGTCGCGGGCACCGCCTGGGAGGTGGCCAAGCTCGTCTTCGCCGCCATCTCCGCCCGCATGGTGCAGGTGCACAAGATCTACGGCTCGCTGGCTGCGCTGCCCATCATCCTCACCTGGATCTACATCTCCTGGATGATCGCGCTGGTCGGCTGCCGCATCTGCTACGCGTTCGAGGCGTCGCGCCGTACCGAGCCTGACAAGGCGCTGCGCTCCGCTGCCGCGCGCGAGACCTTCGTGGCGCGCGCGCTCCTCGAGGTGGTGCGCCTGCACCGCGAGAAAGCCAGGCCCGTGCCGCTCGGCAAGCTCGCGCACGAGCTGAACGTCACCAACCGGCTGGCCCGCGAGGCGATGGCGGCGCTGACGGCGGCGGGCATCCTGGTCGAGTCGCGCCAGGGCGGCTTTTTGCCCGCGCGCGATCCGTCGCTCATCACGCTGGCCCAGGCGCGCGTCGCCGCCCGCGCGTCGCTCCGCCACCCCGCCCATCTGCTCGACGAAGTAGGCAGCGCCTTGGCCGCTTCGTGGGAGCGTGCGGACGAGCAAGCGTCCGCGGTCCTCGGCGAGACGGTGGCCCAGCTGCTCGCCCGCGCTGAAGTGGCGGAGGCGCGATTGCACGACCCTTCGGCAGCGGCCGCTCCGCTGTCCCTCTCTCAGGCGACCCCGCAACGCTCACCTCCTTGACAAGACCGACTTTTCCGCGAATCGCGAAGAAGCAGTCCTTGCCGCGAGGCGCTTGCCCGGCCAGCGCAACCTAAGTTAAGTTTTCGATCTCGCGTCGTGTTGGCCCAAGGCCGCGCGGAGTCCAAAGTCATGTTGAAGAGCGACCTCATCGCCATCCTCGTCGCGAAGCGCCAGCTGACCCAGAAGCAGGCGGAGCAGACCGTCGACGCCATCTTCGACTCGATGAAAGCCGCCCTGTGCAAGGGCGACAACATCGAAATCCGCGGCCTGGGCGCCTTCCACGTGAAGGAGTACCAGGGCTACAACGGGCGCAACCCCAAGACGGGCGCGGTGATCCCGGTGAAGCCAAAGCGCGGCATCCTCTTCCGCACCGGCAAGGAGCTGCGCGATCGGGTCAACCGCAGCGCCGGCCAGAACGAGAAGAAGGCCGACCACGACGCGCCCTCGGCCAAGACCGGAAGCGGCGCCGCCTAGCCATCGCGTTTCCAGGCAGGCAATGACCGGTTGACAGTCTGGCGAGCACGCCTATACTGCCGCGTTTTCTCAATCCGCCCTTAGCGGCGGTCGAAGGTGGTGATTTTTAAATGCCGGGCGTGCGCGTCAAAGAAGGTGAATCGTTCGAGAACGCGATGAAGCGCTTCAAGAAGCAGTGCGAGAAGGCAGGGATCCTCAGCGAGATCCGCAAGCGTGAGCACTACGAGAAGCCGTCAGTCAAGCGCAAGAAGAAGGCGTTGGCGGCCAAGAAGCGCGCCCTCAAGAAGCTCCGCAAGGGGATGATCTAGTCCCTCTGCACACCACCTCGGCCCCGCGCGGATCGCCACAGTGGCGGGCTGCGCGGGGTCGATCTTCGTCCGATCGCGATCGAGATCATGCTCCACGCCAAGATCGACCAGGATCTAAAGGATGCCGCGCGCGCGCAGGACAAGGTGCGCCTGGGCGCGCTTCGCCTGCTCAAGTCGGCCATCAAGTACCGCGAGATCGAGACCGCGGAGCCGCTCGACGACGCGGCCGTGGTCGCGGTGACGCTGACGCTCATCAAGCAGCGGCGCGACAGCGCGGCCCAGTACGCTGCGGCCAATCGGCCAGAGCTGGCCAAGCACGAAAATGATGAGATCGCGCTGCTGGAGGCCTATCTGCCAAAGCAGCTCTCCGATGAGGAGCTGCGCGGCCTGGTCCAGGAGGCGATCGTCGCGTCCGGCGCCAAGGGTCCGCGCGAGATGGGCGCGGTGATGAAGGCGGTGCAGCCGAAGGTGGCCGGCCGCGCCGAGGGCAAGCGCGTCAGCGAGGCCGTGAAGGCGGCGCTGACGGCACTGCAGGCAGGCGGTTGAAGCGGCGGTGGGGGCGGCCTTCGCCATCGCGGCGTTTCGCCCCTCTTCGCTCGGGAGCAAGTTGGCCGGCATCATCTCCGACGAGAAGCTGCAAGAGCTGCGCGACCGGGTAGACCTGGTCGCCGTGGTGCAGCGGCGCGTCCCGCTCACCAAGTCGGGCCGCGACTTCAAGGGGCTCTGCCCGTTCCACGGAGAGAAGACGCCCTCGTTCTACGTCGTGCCCGACAAGCGCATCTTCCACTGCTTCGGCTGCGGCGCGACCGGCGACGCCATCAAGTTCCTCATGCAGCTCGACGGCAAGGGGTTCCGCGAGGCCGTCGAGGCGCTGGCCGGCGAAGTGGGCCTCGAGCTCGCTCCGGCCGATCCGCTCGAGGCCAAGCGCTCTGCCAGGCGGGCGGCCCTGGCCGAGGTGAACGAGAAGGCGGCGCGGTTCTACGAGCGCGTCCTCTGGGAGCTGCCCCTCGGCAAGGTCGCGCGCGATCACCTCGAGAAGCGCGGCATCACCGTCGAGACGGCCAAGGCGTGGCGGCTCGGCTACGCGCCCAATCGCTGGGACGCGCTCTGCAAGTCGCTCGAGCGCGACAAGGTGGACCCCAAGCTGTCCGAGGAGGCCGGCCTCTTCGTTCCCCGCAAGAAGGGGCAGGGCTTCTACGATCGCTTCCGCGGCCGCTTGATGATCCCCATTCGTGAAGGTGGCCGAGTGGTCGCCTTCGGGGGCCGCCTGCTCGAGGGCGAGAGCGACGCCAAGTACATGAACTCGCCGGAGAGCCCGCTCTACAGCAAGGGGCAGGTGCTGTTCGCGCTCGACAAGTCGCGCGAGGCCATCCGGCGCGAGGGCGTGGCCGCGTTCGTCGAGGGCTACTTCGACGCCATCGGGTTGCACCAGGCGGGCGTGCAGACAGCCGTCGCGACGTGCGGCACGGCGATGACCCAGCAGCACCTCGAGCTGGTGCAGCGGGCCCAGGCCAAGGAGCTGCTCTTCGTCTTCGACGGCGACTCCGCGGGCAGGCGGGCGGCGCACCGGGCCGCCGAGCTGTCGGCCGCCGCTGGCATCTCGGCGCGAGTGCTCGTTCCGCCCGAGGGCGAGGATCCGGACGAGACCGTGGCGCGGATTGGCACGCCCGCGTTTCGCGATCTGATGACGCACGCCCAGCCAGCGCTCGAGTATCTGCTCGACCGCGCGCTGGCGGAGCTCGGCGAGGGGGCCTCGATCGAGGAGCGCGTGCGAGTCATCGACTCGGTGCAGGGCATCGTCAAGGCCGCGCCCAGCGCCATCGCCCGCAATTTGTACATTGAGAAGATCGCGGAGAAGCTGCGCGCGCCGGCCGACGTCGTGCGCCTCGCGTTCGAGGGCAAGCCTCCCCAGGCAGCGCCGCAGGGCACCCAGCGCAAGGCCAGTCCCTCCAGTCCTGAGCGAGCGCCTGCCCCGCCGCCTGCGATCCCCACCTCGCGCGAGCTGCGGCTCGAGAGCATGGAGGTGCCGCTGGTGGCGCAGATGCTGCTCGGGCCAGAGCTCTGCCGCGCCGTCGAGACCTCGGGCGCCATCTCGCGCTTTGCCTCGGCCGCCCTGCGCGACCTGGCCGAGCGCGCCTTCCGCGACGCCCAGCAGGGCACACTCGATGGCCAGGGCCTGATCGCGACCGTGGAGAGCGACCGCCTGCGCCCCTCCCTGCTCCGTGAGCTGGGCGAGGCGGAGCGCGGCCGGGCGCAATCGCTGGAAGATCAGCTCAAGTCGCTCCAGCAGAAGCTGCAGCGCCACGAAAAGCTCGCGCGGCAGAATGAAGTGCTCAGGAAGCGGCCGCGCGTTCCCAGGGAACCCTCTTGACATTCGGTGCGGGCCCTGTCGAAAAGCAGCGTCCCGCCCCGTCTCCCGCTATGTTCCACCCTCAATTTCTGCAGCCGTCGAACCGCCCGGAGTGAGAAATGGCCGAGAAGAAGTCCGCAGCAGCGCCCGCCCTGGACAAGGACCCCAAGAAAAAGGGGGCCGCTGCACCCAAGCATGACAAGGCCGACAAGGCCGAAAAAGCGGACCGCGCCGAGAAGGACGAGAAGGGGGTCAAGGCCAAGGGCGGCAAGGGCGCCGCTGCCAAGGGCGAGGGCGAGGCCCACAAGGCCGGCAAGCAGGACAAGAGCAAGCAGGACAAGAACAAGAAGGCCAAGGGGTCCGACGACGACGACGAAGAGGGCGAGGCCGGCCCGCCGGTCGCGGCGTCGGACGACGATGACGACGACGTGGCCGTGGTCGCCGATGACGACGACGAGGACGACGACGTCCCGGTGGGCAAGAAGGGCGGCAAGGCCACTGACCGCAAAGAGGTCAAGGATCTGCTCACGCTCGGCCGCGACAAGGGCTTTCTGACCTACGACGAGGTCAACGACGCGCTGCCCGCGGACATCGTCAGCTCGGACCAGATCGACGACGTGATGTCGATGTTCGGCGACAACGACATCGCCATCGTCGACGAGGCCAACAAGGTCAAGCTGCCCGAGGGCGCCGCCAGCAAGGCGCAGGAGCCCGAGCCGGCGCCGGCGCAGAAGGTCGTGGACGAGGCCGAGGAGCGGCAGGAGCGCGAGGAGGACGACGGCCTCACCAAGTCGAACGACCCGGTGCGCATGTACCTGCGCAAGATGGGCTCGGTCTCGCTCCTCACCCGCGAGGGCGAGGTCGAGATCGCCAAGCGCATCGAGGACGGCGAGAAGGAAGTGCTCGACGCCGTGCTGCACTCGAGCATCGCCATCAAGGAGATCATCCAGATCAGCGAGCGGCTGCGCAAAGGCAAGATGCGCGTGCGCGAGGTGATCCGCGACGCGCCGGACGAGGACGACGAGACCTTCGACGAGCAGGGCCGCACCGAGCAGGTGGTCAAGCTGATCGACAAGATCCGCCGGCTCGACCGCGAGAACGAGAAGCTCAACGAGGCGCTCGACAGCAAGACCAAGAAGCCCTCGGAGCAGAAGAAGAAGGAGATCAAGGACGAGATCGGCCGCAACGAGCAGGGCATGGCGGAGACGCTTGCCGAGGTGAAGCTCAACAAGCGGCAGATCGAGCGCATTATCGAAAATTTGAAGAACCTGATCGAGCGCGTCGAGGCCGTGGAGCGCGAGCTGCGCGACATCGAGCGCAAGTCGGGCATGACCCTCAAAGAGACCAAGGTGCTCCTCAAGGAGACCGAGGACGAGGGCAAGGTCGGCCAGCAGGCGCGCCGCACGCTGAAGAAGGCGGGCCTCGGCGACGAAGAGATCGCCGAGATGATCCGCACCGTCGCCGCCGCCCCGCGCAAGATCAAGCGCGTCGAGGAAGAGGCGATGCTGCCGATGGACGAGCTCAAGCGCAGCTACAACGCCATCACCACCGGCGAGCGCAAGGCAGAGAAGGCCAAGGCCGAGTTGGTCGAGGCAAACCTGCGCCTCGTGGTCTCGATCGCGAAGAAGTACACCAACCGCGGCCTGCAGTTCCTGGACCTCATCCAGGAAGGCAACATCGGCCTGATGAAGGCCGTCGACAAGTTCGAGTACAAGCGCGGCTACAAGTTCTCGACCTACGCGACGTGGTGGATCCGCCAGGCCATCACCCGCGCCATCGCCGATCAGGCCCGCACCATCCGCATCCCGGTGCACATGATCGAGACCATCAACAAGCTCATCCGCACCAGCCGGTACCTCGTGCAGGAGATCGGCCGCGAGCCGACGCCGGAAGAGATCGCCGAGAAGATGGAGCTGCCGCTCGACAAGGTCCGCAAGGTCTTGAAGATCGCCAAGGAGCCCATCTCGCTCGAGACGCCCATCGGCGAGGAGGAGGACAGCCACCTCGGCGACTTCATCGAGGACAAGGCCATCACCTCGCCCTCGGAGGCCGTCATCAACATGAACCTGGCCGAGCAGACCAGAAAAGTCCTGGCGACGCTGACGCCGCGCGAGGAGAAGGTCCTGCGCATGCGCTTTGGCATCGGCGAGAAGAGCGACCACACCTTGGAAGAGGTGGGCCAGGACTTCGAGGTGACGCGCGAGCGCATCCGGCAGATCGAGGCCAAGGCGCTGCGCAAGCTGCGCCACCCGAGCCGCAGCAAGCGCCTGCGGAGCTTTGTCGAAAATTAGCGATTCTTACCGATGCCGAAGAGCGAGCCAACGGTCGGCGACGAGGGCAGTGCCAGCCTCGTCGTCGGCGACGCAGACCTCGCGAGCGTGCTGGCTGACGCGCCGGGCGAGGCCTACCCGGCGGTCTTCGCCACCACGAGGATGATCGGTCTGATGGAGATGGCCGCGGGCCGCGTGCTGGCGCCGCACCTCTCGCCGGGCGAGCTCTCGGTCGGCGTGGTGGTGGACGTGAAGCACACGGCAGCCACGCTGCCCGGCGCCACCGTGACGGCGCACGCGCGCTACCTGGGGCGGGATTCCAAACTTTTCAAATTTGAAGTCTGGGCTGTCGACAATGGCGGCGAGATTGGCCGCGGCGTCCACTCGCGCGCGGCGGTCCTCACCGAGCGGCTGCTGGCCGGCGCGAAGAAGCGCGCGCCTTAAAACGTGAACCCGACGCCGCCGTGCACCAGCGGGTGGGGGACCAGGTCGAACGAAGTGGTGAAGGCCAGCGCGCCGATGACACTGAAGGTCAACAGGCCCGCGCGGTGGTCGTAGCCGACGCCGAGGTTGCTCCAGAAGTGCGACGACTGGAAGTGGCCCGAGGCGGGGTCGTAGCCAAGCTGGCGCACGCTGTTGCCGGCCAGGGCGATCTCGAAGGCGAAGTAGTCGCCGTTGTCGCCGAAGAGCTGGCGCACGGCCACGCCGAACTGGACGCCGGGGAAGCCGGCGCCGATGCCCGCCTCGAGGGCCGCGCCCCCGAAGGGATTGTCGGTGAAGTAGCTGAAGCAGGCGCCGAAGAGGCCGTAGGGCGCGTAGTCGCTCCCGCCCTCGAGCCGCACGGCGAAGGTGGGGACACGGCGGCTCCGGCGGGCCTCGCCTCCGCTCAAGTCTTCGACGTCGGCGCGGGCGGCGATCGGCGCGAGCAGCAACAGGGCGCAGACGCTGCCGAGCAATCGCATGACCGTCATCCTAGATCGACTGCTAGGATGGCGCCGGAATTCAGGGCCCGTAGCTCAACGGTCAGAGCCTCCGGCTCATAACCGGTTCGATGCAGGTTCGAATCCTGCCGGGCCCACTCCTGCCGGCCAAAGCAGCCGATCGCACGCACCATGACGCGATCGGTTGACATGCACCGCTCTGGGAGTGCACAAGTTGGCCCCCGTCGAAAGTGAGGGAACGTTGTCGCGCGAGAAGCTCAAAGCACTCGAAGAACTTCAGAGGATCGATCTCCAGATTCGCGATCTGCACGCGCAGGCCGAGGGGCATCCCCTGCGGCTCAAGCAGATCGAGGCCGAGCGCAACTCGGCTCGCCAGGCGCTGGACACCGTGCGCGGCAAGCTGGCCGACAACGAGCGCGCGCGCCGTCAGAACGAGCAGCTCCTGTCGATGGAGAAGGAGAAGGTCAAGAAGTGGGAGTCGCGGCTCAACGAGCTGAAGACGCCGCGCGAGTACGCGGCGCTGGCGCGCGAGCTCGACATCGCCAAGAAGACGAACATCACCGCCGAGGAAGACGTCAAGCGGCTCGCCGGTGAGTACGACGAGCTCCGCAAGCAGGTGGGCGCCGCCGAGGAGGGTGTTGGCCAGCGCGACGCCGTCGTCTCCAAAGAGGGCGAGGACATCGAGAAGCTCCTGAACGGCATCAACCGCAAGGTCCGCGCGCTCGAGAAGGAGCGCGAGGCCGCGGTGGCCAGCTGCGACCGCGGGCTGATCTCGCGGTACGAGCGCATCCGCAAGCAGCGGGGCGGCGTCGCTGTGGTCGCGGTGGTGAACGGCACCTGCCAGGGCTGCAACATGAACATCCCTCCGCAGATGGCAAACCAGCTCCGCACCGGCGCCGAGGTGCAGACCTGCCCGAGCTGCAACCGCTTCATCTACGCGGCCGAGGCCGACGAGCAGCCCGACGAGGCCAACGCCTGATCGTCACTCCCGCGCAGCTCCTGCTCGCCATCGCCAAGCACGAGTCGCTCGACGCAACGCTTTCCGCCCTGCCCGGGTTTACGCTCGAGCAGGCGCAGCGGCTGCTCCGCGGCTCCGCGGTGTCGCTGGCGCAGGCTGGTGACGCGAAGAGCGCGCCCTCCGCGGCGGCCCCAATCGCTCGCAAACCAGCGCCAGTGGCCGACCAGATCGATCTGCGCACGCTGCCGCCCGGCTCGCTCAAGCGCGTGGTGGTGTTCAGCGACGGCGCGGCGCGCGGCAACCCTGGCCCGGCCGGAGCCGGCGCGGTGGTGCTCGACACCGAGGGCCACGTCCTGGCGCGCGTCGGCAAGTTCCTCGGCCACCAGACCAACAACGTCGCCGAGTACCAAGGCGTCCTGGTCGGCCTGCGCCGCGCGCTCGAGCTCGGCGCCCGCGAGGTGGACGTGCGCGCCGACAGCCTCTTGATGATCCAGCAGCTGAGGGGCGCCTACAAGGTGAAGAACGAGGGCTTGAAGCCCCTGCACGAGGAGGCCAAGGGCCTTCTGCGCCAGTTCGACAAGGTGTCGCTCGGCCACGTGCCGCGCGAGAAGAATCTGCTCGCCGACGAGATGAGCAATCGCGCCATCGACGAGAAGATGGAGTAGAGTCCGCCCCGGTCGGAGCCGTCCGGGCGGACGCCGGCGCGTGCAAGGTCGGCGCGCGGGAGGAAAGTCCGGGCACCACAGGGCAGGGTGCTGGATAACGTCCAGCCGAGGCGACTCGCGGGACAGCGCCACAGAGAAGAGACCGCCGACGAACGTGTCGGTAAGGGTGAAACGGTGCGGTAAGAGCGCACCGCGCCAGTGGTGACACTGGTGGCACGGCAAGCCCCACCCGGTGCAAGGGCGAATAGGGGAGCGCCGCCTCGAGCGGCAGCGGCGGCCCGCCGCGCTCCCGGGTAGCTCGCTCGAGCCCCGCAGCAATGCGGGGCCTAGAGGAATGTCCGCCTCCCTCGGGGTCGAGAGGCTCCGAGGAGACAGGACCCGGCTTACAGGGCGGCTCTGACCATTTGTTCCTGTCATAGGGTGCCGGCCGGCTCCGCCTTGCGCCCTGAAGGTCAACGCACGACGCCCGAGACGTTCCCCTGCTTGAAGCGGCGGTCGATGGGCCCGTCCTTGAGATAGCAGCGCGCCTTCGGTCCCATCGCTCCGGGCGGGGAGACCGAGAAGGCCTTGCAGCGCGGGTCCGCAATGCAGGCCTGCCGGCACGTCTCCGCGGCGGGCGCCGCCATGTCGAACTCGCGGTAATTCGCCGTCCAGATGTCGGTGTCAGGCTCCAGGACCGAGGCAGCCGGGTCCTTGGGCGGACGCACCGCGAGCGGCTCTGAGATCGCCGCACGGTGGTAGCGGCGTTCGCACTCCTGGTGGCGCGCTCGCGCTTGCTCTTGCGACTCGGAGAGGAAGCGAGCGCGCTCCTCCGCCGCCAGGCACGCCGTCGTCCAGGATCGCAGCCTACGAAGGAGGGTCTGCCAGCCGACGACCCAGACGTGCGCCTCGCCTGACGCCAGCGGGGTGACGATGAGCGAGCCATCGCTGCTGAAGTCGGTGTCGAGGCCCTGGAAGACTTCTGGCTCTCCCACCCCGTCGACGCGCCACAGCCGGATGGTGCGGTCGAGGGAGTTGGTGATGACGCGCGTCCCATCGGGGCTGAACCTCGCGGTCAGCACCGCGCCGTCGTGCCCGGTGAGGACGACGGGCTCTCCCGACCCGTCCGAGCGCCAGACTCGCGCCGTCCGGTCGGCCGAGGCGGTGACGATGAGGGAGCCGTCGGGGCTGAACAAAGCGGTGCGAATGTGATCGCCGTGCCCGCGCAGGACCAAAGGCGGCGCCGATCCTCTGAGGGGCCAGATACGCGCCGTTCCATCGAGAGAGGCGGTGACGAACCGCGAGCCGTCGGGGCTGAAGGCGATGCTCATGACGGTGTGCTCGTGCCCGCGGAGGATCCGCGACTCGCCTTTGCCGTCCGCGCGCCAGATCCGGACCGTCTTGTCCTTGGAGGCGGAGATGACCAGCTGATCATCCGGGGTGAAGACCGCAGCGGCGACCGCGGCCTGGTGGCCCCGCAGGACGATCGGCGGTCCGACCCCATCGCTGGAGAAGATGCAAGCCGTCCCGCCGCGCGACGCGGTGACCATGCGGGTCCCGTCGTGGCTGAACGAGCCGTGGAGCACATCCCCCGTGCCACAGATGAGCCGCAGAGGTTCGGTGGGGCCGTCCGCTCGCCAGAGGAGGGCTTCGCCGTCTCCCGCCACGCCGAGGATGCGGCTGTCGTCGGGGCTCCCGAACACGTCAAAGAGGACGCCGCTCGACTTGCCCAGGATGCGAGGTGCCTCGCCGGACCGCCAGATTGCCACCGAGCCGTCTGTGTTCTGGGTCAGCAGGTATTTTCTGGCGAAGTGGGCGTCGACGATCTTGGCGGGAGAGCCGTCGCTCACCAGTTGCATCGGGGGCAGGCGAAGGACCTCGGGCTGGCGCGCGCCGGCGGAAGGCCACAGCCGGATGGTGCCGTCGTGCGAAGAGGTGGCGACCAGCGCGCCGTCGGGGCTGAAGGATGCCCCCGTCACGGGCCCCCCGTGCCCCAGGAGGACGAGCGGGCCTTCGGAGCCGCCGAGCGAAAAGATGCGCGCCGTGCCGTCATCGGAGGCGAGGAGCACGCGGCCGCCATCGGGGCTGAACTGTGCGGTGCGCACGGCTCGCGAGTGGCCGGTGAGGATCGCCGCCTCGACGCCGTTGCGCCACATCCGTGCGGTGCCGTCCTCGGAAGTGGTGACCAGGGCGGTCCCGGTGGGATCGAACACGAGGGAGGTGATCGCGCCGCGGTGGCCGCGAAGGACGAGCGGTGCGCCAGCGGCCCGCGCCGGCCAGATGCGGACGGTGCCGTCGCGAAAACCGGCGACCAACTGCTCGCCGTCGGGGCTGAAGGCAGCGGTGGTGATGGCATCGCCGTCCGCGGGCAATACCGACGGCGCACGCGCAGAATCCACGCGCCACACTCGCGCCGTGCCGTTCGCGGAGACAGCGACGACGCGGGCGCCCTGCGGGTCGAAGGCGGCGGCGCGGATCGGCCCCGGGCGGGCGTCGAGGACCACGGATGGGGCCGCGCTGCCCAACGACCAGACGCGCACGGTTCCGTCCTTCGATGCGCTGAGGAGCCGGGTGCCGTCGCGGCTGAAGGCAAGCTGCGTGATCGCCATGCGGTGCCCGCCCAGGGTCAATGGAGCGCGCTCGTCCGCCCATCGCCACATGCGCACGCTCGCGTCCTCGAATCCCGCGGCGATCAGCTGTCCGTCGGGATGCAGCGCGAGGCCGGTCACCGCCGTCGTGCCGCGCAACACCTGGGGAGCGACCGTGCCGTCGGTGCCCCAGACGCGGACAGTCCCGTCAAAGGAGCCGCTCACCAGATGCGCGCCGGACTTGTCGAAGGCCACTGCCAGCACCGGCCCCTGGTGCCCGCGCAAGAGGTGGACGGGGATCGCCTTCTCCGCGATGCGGCGCGCCGCCCTCATTCCGCCGGGCGGCTCGGGCAAGCCCTCGAGCTCCGAGAGGAGGAGCGCTCCGAGCAGCGGGTCCTCGGCGCCCGCGGCGGCGGCGACGATGGCGCTCACGTGTGCGCTGGATGAGGCCTCCGCGATCCGGTGCTCGCCGGTGCGGTAGAGGAGGAACGCGACTGCCGCGATCGCGGCCGCCAGCGCTGCCGTAGCCAGCACGGCGAGCGCCCGCTGCAGTTGCATCCGCCGCTGGCGGGAGCGCGACTCCTCGAGGAACTCGCGCTCCGCCGGGGTCAACGGGCTCGCGTAGTTCGCAGCTCGCGAGAGCTCCTCGCGCAGTCGCCGCCCGGACCAGAGCGCTTCACCTGGCCGGCCCTCGGCGTTCCACCGGGCGGCGGCGCCCGAGAGCCGATCGCGGAGCCGCCGCTCGTCCTTGATCTCGTCTAGCCACTCCGCGAGCCGGCCCCAGCCGCGGACGAGAGCCTCGTGGGCGATCCCCACGCGCTCCTCGCCCGTCTCGCGCGCCGGGAGCGCGACCAGGAGGCGCCCGCGCACGAGGTACTCGAGGACGCGCGCCGCCGCCTCGGGCCTGGCAAAACGCGCGAGCAGTTGCGATCGCTCCTCGGTGCGCGCCGCCCGCTCCGAGGTCACCAGCGCGAGGAGGATCTCCCGCGCAGTCTGCCGCTCCTCCACTGTCGCCAGCGCCTGGAAGACCTCCTCCGCGTGAGTGGCAATGATCCCCTGCACGCCGCGGAGCCCGCCCAGCGTCACGCGCGACAAGACGCGCTTGTCGGTCTCACGCCTCTCCCACAGGCGGCTGGCGGTGAGCTGCAAGACCGGCAACGGCGCGGTCGCCAGCTCGCCCTCGGGCACGTCGCGCGTCAGCGCTCCAACGATCTCTTCGGCGAGGCCCTCCTCGAACTCGAAGCCCAAGCGCCGCGCCGGCCCGCGCAGCGCCTCTACCAGCCCCTGGGCATCGGGCGGGCCGAGGAGGAGCAGGCTCTTGGAGGCCTCGTCGCGCAGCGCCGCCGTCAGCGAGAGCCGGGAGAGCTGGTCTTCGCGCAGCGCCAGGATGGTCCGGACTGGCCCATCCGCATCGTCGGCGGCGAGCAGGAGCGAGGCGGCGAACGCATCGCGCGCCGCGGGCCGGACTTCGTGCGCGTACAGCTCTTCGAACTGGTCGATGAAGAGGAGCACGCCCGCGCCCCTCTTCCGCGCGTGGTCGCGCAGCACCGCGCCCAGGGCCGCCGGCCGCGTCTCCAGCTCGGCGAGGTGCTCGAGCCCCTGCGCGCCTTCGCAATGCCTGCGCACCTGCTCAGCGAGGATCCGGAGCGGATCGGCCCCCGGGCGGACGATCAGGATCGTCCAGCCTTCCCGTCGCAGGCGGGGAACGAGGCCGGCCTGGACCAAGGAGCTCTTACCGGCGCCGGAGGGGCCGATCAGCCCGACCAGCGCGTGGGTCGAGAGCATCCCCCGGAGGCGCGCCGACTCCCGCTCGCGAGCGAAGAAGCAGCCCTGGTCGGCCTCAGTGAAGGCATCGAGATAGCGATAGGGGTTGCCCGGGGCGAATTGCCCGTCCGCGGCCCGCTGCGCATCGAGGAGGGCGACGAGCATGGCAGCCGCGTTGTCGAAGCGCTCCTCGGGCCGCAGGCGCAGGGCGCGGGCGACGACCGCGGCGACTTCTCGCCGGACGCCGCCGAGCGCTTGCGCCTCGTCTGCCGCCATCGCGGCCTTGGGCCCCTTCGGGCCCTCGAACGGCGGCCGTCCCGAGAGCATCTCGTGGACGAGGACCCCGATGCTGAAGACGTCGCTGCGCTGGCTCGCCGGTTGCCCCTCCCACTGCTCGGGCGCCATGTAGCCGGGAGTCCCGGCGCTCGCGGTCTCGCTGCGCACGGCCGGCGCGGGCGGGCTCTTGGAGGCGGCCGAGTGGGCCTCGCGCAACCGCGCCAGGCCGAAGTCGAGGATCTTGACCCGACCGTCGGGCAGGAGGAAGACGTTGTTCGGGCTCAGATCGCGGTGGACGATCGCAGCTGCGTGAGCGTGGGCGAGCCCGCGAGCGATCTGTACGGCGACGTCGAGGGCGTCCCCCTGCGGAAGCGGCCCGCGGCGCAGGCGGCCGCGGAGGGTCTCGCCGGAGAGGAACTCGAAGACGAGGAAGGGCAAGCGCCCATGCGTGCCGAAGTCGTACAAGGTGACGACGTTCGGATGGGAGAGGCGCGCCAAGGCTTCCGCCTCCAGCCGGAGTCGGGCGAGGATCGCCTGTTCGTCGCTCTCCTTGGCGAGCGCGAAGCGCAAGACCTTGAGGGCAACGTGGCGTCCCAGCTCGGTGTCGCGCGCTTCGTACACCAGCCCGAAGCTGCCGCGGCCGATCTCGCGCAGGATCTCGAACTTCCCGATGCGCTCGCCGGTTGCGAGGAGGCCGGTGCGATCGGGCCGCGGGGCAAAGGCGAGATCCTTCAGGATCGGGTAGAGGCTGTCCTCGGACACGCCGCGCCAGCATACGCTCGCGGCCGCCGATCTTCACTCTCCGGGAGAGAGCAGCCCCTCGGCGCGCGCCAGCTCGCGCAGCTTCTTCTTCAGCCGGTCGTAGCGCTTGCGCAAGGTGACGACGCCGACCGGGCGCGCGCGGCTGCCGATCACCTCGGCCACCTCGGCGAAGGAGAGCCCGCGGTCGATGCGGAGGATGAGCAGCGTCTGCTCCGCGGGGGTCAGCCGCTCGCGCAGCCGCTCCAGCCGCCCGCGCACCGTGCTGCGCAGATAGGGCGCGGTGCTCTCGCGCACCTCGGCGGCGACCCGCGACCACTCGTCCGTCGCGATCGGCTGCGCGCGGCGTCGGTATGGGTCGCGCCGGAATCGCTTCACGGCTTCCCAGGCGAGCTTGTAGGCCCAGGTTCGCATCGAGCACTGGCGGCGAAATTGCGCCAGCCCCTTCCAGAGATCCTCGCTGAACTGCGAGAAGACTTCGTCGGCCGCCGTCTCGTCCCGCAAGGTGGCGTACAGATATCCGAGGATCTCGGAGCCATAGCAGCGGAGCGTCTCCACCGCGGCGGCCTGATAGTCGCCCGCCTCGAGACGAGCGCCGATAGCTGTCTCCGGACCGCGATCTGCTTCCTTGGCCTCCATCCAGTTTCCATCCTAGCACCGTGGCTGGTGGGCAGCCGCGGCGGGGTGCTGCCGCAAATGACCAGACATTCCGCGCTCGTGCTTGCGCGCGGTCGCGGGCGCGGTCACTTTCCTTGCGAGCCGTGTCTATCACCCCATCGCCGATCGTCCGCGAAGGGAGGACATGCCGATGCACCCGTCCGTTTGGATCAGAAGCGTCTTCTGCGCCGCCCTCTTGCTGCCCGCCATGGCAGAAGCGCAAAGCACCACCCAGCGCAGGCAGTCGCACTCGAGCACGTCGAGGAGCAGCCCGTCGCGGAGCGGCACCACCTCGCGTAGCAGCACCGCCAGGCGCAGTGGCTCCCCTCAGTCGACCACGCACGCCAGGCCCACGCGCGCCGCGCCGTCGCGCAGGGCCGCCTCGCACCCGACTGCGAGCAGGCCGACCTCGTCCGCGGCGCCGCACCGCACCTCGCACGCTGCCTCGGGCCATCCGGCCACCTCGCGCACTCCGACGACCTCGCGCACCTCGCGCACCTCGACCCGGCGGTCGTCCCCGGCTTCCACCCGTACGGGCCGGACGCCGACTTCGCCTCCGCCCCAAGCGGCCCAGACATCGACGCCGTCCATCGACGACATTGCTCGGATGGAGAGGGCGCCCGGTCGGCAAAGGGATGCCAGTGCCCGCGATGCTCCGGAGTACCACGTGGTGCAGGGCGAGATGGATGACCGCGACTTTCACCGCGCGACCGTGGACCCAATAGTCACAGGGCGGCCGCCACCGCGTAGAGCGACTGGCGAGGAAATCCAGAGTGCCGTGGAGGCAGGCGAAGCGCGGGCGGAACTTGAGAGGGCCAGGCAAGAGCGGCGCCAATAGGAGTGATAGCCGCGGCCTTCTTCGCGAAGCACCAAGCGTGAGTTTCAGCTTCATCGACGCGGAGAAGGCCCTCATTCCGGTAGCGGCGCTGTGCATGGCCGTCGGTGTTTCACGGTCTGCGGATTCCGCCGCGCGGTTGGGTCCTTGCTCAGCTCTAAGGGATGAGTACGAACGTTGTCACGCTGTAAGCCGGCAGCGTGACGTTGAACGCGTTGGTTGAGGTCAGCGTGATATCCGCCAGCGCGGTCGGAATCACCGACGGCGACGTGTAGGCCGACGTCGCGGTCAATTGCCACGCGTGCGCCTTGGTGAATGATCGCGGATAGGTCAGCTTGAGTTGGGTTTGCAAGGCAGCAGTGGTCTTGTTGATGGCGACGACCACCACGCGGGCATTTGGCGACGCGGAGTCAAAGCTGGCATAGACCGAGGCTCTTGAATCATCCGTGGAGAGCGCCGAGAATGATTGGTCGCCAAAGGCGCCGCCCGCGCCGTCGTAATCGCGGAATGAGCGATAAGCGCCAAAGACGAAGCGATTGTCCGAGATCAGCGGCCAGAACGTGGCCGCATAGACGCTCTCGCGGCCGAAGATGCCGAGCGTGTCGGCCTGGGCCAGTCCGCCGCTGATATCATCGGCGCCGCCGTGATTGTATTCAGTGAAGGCGATGCGCGTCCCTGGCCAATCAGTGCCGATCTTGGTGCGGAGCCAGGCGATCAACTGAATCGGGCCATAAGCATTTGCGCCACTGGCCCAGTTGTCGAAGTAGTTCGCGATCCAGCTGTGCTCGCAGCTTGCCGGCGCGGTCCCCGCGGTCGCGCAGGTATAGGTGGGATCCCAGAGCGAGCGCGGCGATTGGATGCGCGCCGCTTGCATCCCCGGGTCATTGCAAGTGGCGCAGGAGTTGTTGACGCGGATCCAAGCGCCGCTCTGATCCTGGCCCTGCCCCTCGCTGTACCAGTGCAGATCGAGCACGTCGAGCAAGCGGCGGCCCTGCGCTTCGCTGGCCGTCCGCATCTTCTGCAGATAGGAGTCGAGGAACCAGGTCGCCGTCGCCGGCGGATTCCAAGCAGTGGCATCGGCGTCGCTGGCGCCCTGCAGGTTGATATAGCCATTGAAGCCATAGCTCACCGGACCGAAGACCAGCGCCTGGGGAATCAAGTCCTTGATGGCTGACGAGAGGTCGGTGCTCGACCGCAGCAGGGACCCATAGGTCAGGGAGGCGCGCTGGATCTCGGCGTGGGTCGAGCTCCAGAGGTCGGGCTCGTTGTCGAGCTCGAAATGGATTGGCTTCAGAGCGTCAGTGAACGCCCCGGGATATTGAGTCAGCAAGGTATTGGCGTACTCATCCTGATAGACAAAGGAATCGGCCGTGCTCGGCGAGGAAGAGAGCGGCGCCCCCTTGCGCGGCAAGGTCTGGAAGAAGCGGAGCGCCGGCGCCGCGGTGGTGGAGACCGGGCCGCTCTCGTCCGCCGAGACCCAGCCCTGCAGGGGAAGGGTGAGGAGAGAGCCGACCGAGGCCGCCTGGTCGGCAGCGACGGTCGGCGAGAGCGCGGCGGCAGGCGTGCTGCTCGAGCTCAGGAAGGAGTCGCTCTCGTAGAAAAAATCGGAGCCTGCATTGGAAGCGTTGGTCTCCCAGTTATAAGCCGTCCAGCGATTGCCGCCCTGGCGCAGATAGGTCGTCGCTGGCGGCGCTTGGGACGGGAGCGAGGCATTGTATCCATAGACGAACCGCGAGATCGGGTGCACGGCCTGCCGCGCGTCGAGAGTCAAGGTGACGGCCGGCGCGCCTCCCGGATCTCCCGGAGCCAGATAGGAAGCGGCCGCCGGGCCGACCGACACGGTGACTGCCGCGGTGTTGCTGCCCGAGCCATTGATTGAAGTCAGGGTATAGGTCGTGGTCGTGGCGGGAGCGATCGCGACGCTGCCGGTGGCGCCGGAGATCGACCCGATGCCATTGTCGATGGAGACGCTCGCTCCATTCGTTACCCAGCGCAGCGTCGTGCCGGAGCCCTGTAGCACGTAGGCGAGATCGGACGAAAAGCTGGAGACGAGTGGATGGGGCGCCGCGGGATTGACGGTGACCGTCACGGCCGAGACGGCTGCAGCGGCGCCGTTGGAGGCGGTCAGGCGATAGGTCGCGCTCGAGCTGGGATGGACGATGGCGCTCGTTCCGGTGACCGCGCCGACGCCATTGTCGATGGAGTAGGCAGTTGCGCCGCTTGCAGCCCAGGACAGCGTGACCGCCGCGCCGGCCGCGGCCGGAGCCGGCGTCGCCGTGAAGCTGGTGATGGAGACTAGAGTGACCGTCGCTGTCGCAATGCTGCTTCCCGAGGCATTGGTGGCGGTGAGCGTATAAGTCGTGGTCGCCGTCGGCGCGATGCTCTTGGTTCCGGTGGCTCCCGTCACCGTGCCGACACCGCCGTCGATCGAGAGGCTGGTGGCGCCGCCGACGTTCCACGAGAGCGCGCTCGCAGCCAGCGGGTCGACGACGGCAATCGCTCCGGGCGCTGCGGAGAAGTTGTTGATGACCGGCTTGACGCCGACGCTCACGGTCGCGCTGGTGCTGCCCACGGCGTTGGTCGCGGTGAGACGATAGGTCGTGCTGGCCGTCGGCGAGACGGTCTTGCTCGTCAGCGCGCTGACGACGCCGATTGAGTTGTCTAGAGTCAAGGTCGTGGCGCCGGCGACGGTCCAGGCGAGAGTGCTGGATTGACCCGAGTTGATTGAAGTGGGGGTCGCGGTGAATGCGGAGATGATCGGCAAGCCGGGCGCCACCACAGTCACGGTTGCCATGGCAGCGGTGCTGCCGGCAGCATTGGTCGCGGTGAGCGTGTAGACGGTCGTCGTGGCGGGGCTGACGGTCGTGCTGCTTGCCCCGCTGGCGACGATAGCGCCGTGATCGACGGATAGAGTGGCGGCGCCTTCCTCCTGCCAGCTGAGCATGCTGCTGCCGCCCGGGTTGATGGTGAGCGGCGAGGCAGCGAACGCGAAGATGGTGGGCTTCTGCAGCACGCTGACGGACGCGGTTGCGGTGACAGTGCCCGATGAGTTGACGGCGGTGAGCGTGTAGATCGTGGTCGCGAGCGGAGAGACGCCGGCCGAGCCGGAAGCCGCGACCTGGCCCACGCCTTGATTGATGGCGACCGAGGTCGCGCCGGTGACCTCCCACGCCAGCGTGCTCGCTTGTCCGCGGGCGATGGCGGTGGGGGCGGCCGAGAACGAGGAGATGACAGGCGGGTCGATGGGCGAGACCGTCACCGTGGTCTTGGAGGTGACGCTCCCGGAGGCGTTGGTCGCCGTCAGCGTGTAGGTCGTGGTCGAGGAGGGAGAGACCGCGATGGTGCCCGCCGCGCCGACGGCTCCGACGCCTTGGTCGATGCTGACCGCGGTCGCACCGGCGGCCGACCAGGCGAGCGTGGCGCTCTGCCCCGGCGCGACGCTGGCGGGCGCCGCGGTGAAGGTCGCGATGGCCGGGGGAGGCAGAATGGTGACGGTCGCGCGATCGGAGGCTGCTCCGGAAGAGAGCGCGACGCTGACGTGGAAGACGCCGCCGATCGACGGCGCAGTGTAGAGGCCACTGGCGTCGATGGTGCCGCCGGTTGGCTCGACGACCGAAAAGTGGAGCGCGCCAGCCGGCGCTGCGGTCGCGTCGGCGCTGAACTGCGCGGTCGCGCCCGGGCCGAGCGTGATGGCCGACGGCGAGAGGTGCAGCGCGGGCGCCGCCAACGGCGCACCTCGGCTGCAGGAGGCGAGCAGGGCGAGCGCCGAGAGGAGCACGAACGAAGTGCGCCCGCTCGAGGAGCGAAAGGACAACGGAGGCCTCCAGGGAGCTGCCAAGCTAACCAGGATTCTCGATTTGGGAAAGGGGGTTTTACGAGGGGTGAGTGCCCTGGCCTGCGTCGCGCGCCCACCTGTTGCGCAGGGGTTCCGAGGAACTTGCTTGCTTCCTGATTTATGGTCCCTCTGCGCGCGCCGACGATTTCAATACCAGCTCAATTGCCGCCGCGAGCTCTCTTGGGTCGGTCACCGGCGCCGAGCAGCTGCGGGCGCCGCAGGCGAAAGCGGTGGGCCGGTCGCTCGCTGGATAACGCACCTTCGTGTTCGCCGGCAGCGGACCCTTGCCATCCCACAGATCGACGCGGCGGTAGCTGCTCGGGAAGCGCAAGGCGGCCGCGTGCAGGGCGCGGCCGCCCGCGTCCAAGAGCGGGCCGACGATGGTCACATGCACGGGCTCGCCGGCGAGCTCGGCGTCGGCGAGCAGCGTCTCGGGCATGGTCTCGTCTCGGGCGAGCACCGCAGGGGCCAGGAGGAAGCGGGCGGCGCGCTCGGCGAGCGCACGGTGTTGAGCAACGCCTGTGACCCGAGACAAGAGATTTGCAAAGCGCGCGACCACGGCGTTCTCGAAGGCGTTCACCGTCGGCTCGGCGAACACTCCGGCGGCGCCCTGCTCGAGCTCGGCGGCGGCGCAGCCAGCGTGATCGCCGGAACAGAAATGGGCCGCGATCGCGCCGGCGGCCGACTCCGCGAGCGGCAGCCACTCGGGGTCGCCGGTGGCGGTGTGCAGGGCGAGCGCGGCCCGCCCGACGGCCAAGGTGTCCGAGAGGGCAAGCTGCGCGCTGGCGGCAGCGCCGTGCCGGAAGGCGCCTCCCGGGGCCGCGCGCTCGCGCACGGCAAAGCGCACAGCGGCCTTGGCGCGCTCGAGAGACGCCTCTTCTCCCGAGGCCCCGTACAGCGCGACCAGCGCCTCGGCCGCGAGGCCGGCGTCGCGCGCGTAGAGGTGCGGGTCGACGCGCGGCATCCCCAGCTTCCTGCGGCCCGCGTCATCGAGCGGATAGAAGGCGTGGCCGGCGACGCTCGCGGAGACATCGGCGTCCTGCGTGCCGTGGAAGCCCCCCGATTGATCGGAGAGGAATTGATCCAGATAGCCCGCGGTGGCACGGGCGGCGCGCAGATACTCAGGCGCACTCAAGACTTCATAGGCAAGACTATAGATGCGGATGGCGTCGGCCTGCACGGCCATGATCTTCTCGTAATGAGCGTGATTCCAATCGCCGACCGAGTATTGATAGAAGCCGCCCCAGATTGGATCGAGCAGGGAGAGCGCGGCATCCAGCGTGCGCCGGGCGCGGCTCGCGGCCTTCTGGTCGCCGGCCCGGGCCGCGAGCAGGTCGAGCTCGAGCGGCTCGGCCCAGATCAGCTTGTGCTTCCGTCCCCACCCCGCGAGCTCTTCGTCGAAGGCCGCCTGGTGGCGCGCGCGCAGCTCTCCGCGCTGCCCGGCCGAGAGGAGCGGAGCCTCCGCCGGCGCCACCTTCGACTCGACCTGGAGGTCCGGCCTTGGCGTCGGGTCCTTGACCAGCGCGGCGAGCAGCTTTGCCATCGGCCCGGGCTCGAGGTACCCGCGCAGCTTGACGAGCTCTCTGCCATCGGCGGCCAGGACCACGGTCGCGGGCCACCCCCAGCGCTCGTAGCGCGCCGCCAGCCCGGGCGAGGCGTCCTGGTCCACTTTGACGGCCACGAAGTGCTCGCGCAGGAGCTTGACGACCTTCGGGTCGCGGTAGGTCGTCTCGTCCATCACGTGGCACCAGTGGCACCACACGGCCTCGACGTCGATGAGCACCAGGCGGTGCTCGGAGGACGCCTTCTGCAGCACCGCGGGAGACCAGGGGGACCAGTGGAGGAGCGAGGCTGCCAGCAGCAAGGCGAACATGAGAAAGGTACGTGCGGCGCGCTCGCCCGGATGCCCGCTATTTGGCCAGAGGGAGGACGCCCGCGAGCAAGCGGTTGCCGCCGTCGTCGCGGCCGCGGCCCGCGCTGCCGAGCGACATGCGGACCTCTCCCTGGCTGTAGAAGCCGAGGAAGAGGAGCAGCGAGAAGCGGTCGACAGGGAAGACGATAGGGTCGGCGATCAGGTCGCCTGGCCGCCACGCGTCAGTCGGGAAGCGTCCCCCCGCCGGGTCGTGGTCGCGGTTGATGCGCGCGCCCGAGCCGCTCGCGTCGTCGAGGTGGATGAAGACGTGCCAGCTCTCGCCCACCTCGGCGCGGCAGCGCCAGTAGAGCGTCACGCGGGCGAGGCGGCCGGGCACCAGCTGCGCCGGCTCGGAGCGATAGCCGACCAGCTCGATGGCGTTGCCGAAGAGGGCGCCGACCGGGACAAGGTCTGGCGGCGGCTGCGAGACCAGCACGTCGCGCAGCGCCGCGCGATCGACCTGCGTGCGCGACAGCGAGGTGGTCTGAGCGTCGCGCGGCGGCCGCTCGATGCAGCTCTGCGAGAGCGCGGCAAAGAGCGCCGCAAGGGCGGCGATGGGGACGAGGCGGGCAGGGCGCGAGGTGTCCAAGCGGCGCGCATGCGAGCATGGGCGTTCGCGAGGGTCAAGCGCTGGCTGCGGCCCTGTGCTACAGACGCCGCAATGTGGGTCGCTGAGCCGCTGGGCGGATACGAGCCTTGGGTCGGGCGCTCCGCCGGCGTCGCCCTCGGAGCCCTGGCGATCCTCTTTGCCACGCTCTTGTTCGAGCTCTCGCGACAGCTCGCCGATCGCCACCGCGGCCGCTGGTACGCCGGAAATGGGCGCGACGTCTTCCACGCGGGCGCCGCGTTCTCGCTGGCCGGCGCGCTCTTCCTTGGCGGCGTTCCGCTGCCGGTGGCCTTCGCGGTGGCGGGCAGCGCCTCGGTCGTGCCGCTCGCCGTGCTCGACGCCATCGGCAAACAGAAGACGCGGATGGCGGTGATGCTCGCGGCCATCTTCCTCGCGGTGGCGCCGGTCCTGATCGTTCCCCGCGAGGTGGTGCACGCGACCAACGCGGCTGCGCGCGCGCTGTTCCCGATCAGGTAGTGCACTCAGAACGAGCGCGACTGCCCGCCGTCCACCACCACGCACGCGCCGGCGACCCAGCTGGCCCGGGGGCTGACGAGGAAGGCGATGACGTCGCCCAGCTCTTCCGCGGTGCCGAAGCGGCCGAAGGGGATCTCGCGCTTGACGAACTCGCGCATGGCCTCTGGATCCTTTTGCACCCGCTTCTCCCACGAGCCGCCCGGGTGCAGGACGCTGCCCGGCGCCACGCTCAGCGCGCGGATCCCCTTCGCGGCCAGCTCGCGGTTCTGCTCGTGCGCGAGGCTGACCACCGCGGCCTTGGCGGTGTTGTAGCTGATGGTGCCGCCCGACTCGCGGCCCCAGATGCTGGCGACGTGCAGGATGACCTTGGCGTCGCGGGGACCCGAGGGCGGCTTTTGCAACAATTTCGGTAATGCATATTTGCTGGCCCGCACCGCGCTCCACAAGTTGCGTTGGAACGCGTTCTGCCAGCCGGCGTAGCTGAGCTCCTCGAAGCTGCCCGGGGCGCTGCCGCCGACGAGCGTGATCAGGATGTCGAGCCGCCCGAGCGTGGCGGCCGCGGTGCTCACCGCAGTCTTAAGCTGCGGGCCATCGGTGGCGTCGGCGGTGATGCCCACGGCTCGCGGCGCGCCGGCCTCCTCGCAAAGCCGCATCCGCTCTTCGACCCCAAGCCGCCCGCGGCCGATCACGGCCACCGAACAGCCCTCCCTCGCCAGCGCCAGCGCCGCTGCGCCGCCGATTCCCCGGGTGGCGCCGATGAGCAGCGCCGCTTTGCCGCGCAAGCCCAGGTCCATTGGCTTCAACCTCCGAGCGGTGCAGCGTTGGTTGGCGCGAGCTCGTCGGGCGGAACATCGAGAGGCTTGAGCTCGCCGAGCGGCGCGAGCCCGGCCACTTGCGGCCAGGCCAGCGCGACGATGGCGACGACCAATAGCGTGCCGAGGCCGCCGCCCACCACCGAGGCAAAGGCGCCAAAGAGCGCCGCGGTGGCGCCCGATTCGAAGGACCCCAGCTCGTTGGAGAAGCCGATGAAGACGTAGTGGATGGCCGAGACGCGGCCGCGCATCGAGTCGGGGGTCAGCGCCTGCTCGAGCGTGAGGCGGATGACGACGCTGATGTTGTCGAAGGCGCCGCTGAAGGCCAGCGCCACCATCGAGAGCCAGAAGCTGTGCGAGAGCCCGAACACCACCGTGGCCGCGCCAAAGCCCGCCACCGTGTAGAGCAAGACGCGCCCGGGCCGCTTCCAGTGCGGCAGCCGCGTCTGCACGAGCGCCATGCTGAAGGCGCCGATCGAGGGCGCGGCGCGCAGCCAGCCGAGGCCCGTGGGGCCGACGTGCAAGAAGTCTTTTGCAAAGATTGGCAAGAGCGCCGTGGCGCCGCCGAGCAGCACGGCGAAGAGGTCGAGCGTCATCGCGCCGAGGAACGCCTTGGTGCGAAAGATGAAGCGCAGGCCGGCGAGCGCCTCGTGCACCGAGGCCGCCTTGCCGCTCGGTTTGGCAGCGATGGCCGGCAGCGTGAAGAGGACGCCGACGAAGAAGAGGTGGGCCGCGGCCGCGAGCGCGTACGTCCAGGTCTCGCCGCCGGTCATCGCGATGAGAAAGCCGCCCAGCGCCGGCCCGGCAATCGAGGAGAGTTCGAAGCCGCTCGACATCCAGGCGTTGGCGTTGGCGAAGAGCTCCGGTGGCACAAGCTGCGGCAGCATGGCGCCGACCGACGGCGAGCGAAATGCGCCCGCGACGCCGGTGCCAAAGAGGAGCGCATAGATGACCCAGGTCGGCCCGCCGAGCGCCGCCACGATCGCGAGACCCGTGGCGCAGAGCCCGAGCAGCGCGTGCGCGCCCATGGCCAGGTTGCGGCGCGGGACGCGGTCGGCGAGCTGTCCCGCGGGCAGCGCGAGCAGGACCACCGGGACGCTCTGAACGAGGCCGACGAGTCCCAGCGCGAAGGCCGAGCCGGTGCGCTCGTAGAGCTGCCAGCCCACGGCGACCGAGAGCATCTGCGCCGCCAGCGTTGAGAGCAGCCGCCCGGCGGCAAACCGGCGGACGGTGGGGATGCGGAGCGCAGCGATCGAGTCGGCCATGTGCGCGTATTGATGCCACAGAAAGCGCGAAGGCCCGCGGAATCGCTCCCGCGGGCCTCCGGTACTGAATGGATCTGAGGGCTACTGCAAAATTACATGCCCATCCCGTGGCCGCCGCCGCCGCCGCCCTGGGACTCTTCCTTGTCCTTGGGCTTGTCGGCGATCATCGCCTCGGTGGTCAACATCAGCGAGGCCACGCTGGCCGCGTTCTGCAGCGCCGTGCGGCTCACCTTGGTCGGGTCGATGACGCCGGCCGCGAGGAGGTCCTCGTAGTTGCCCGTGGCGGCGTTGAAGCCGTACGAGCCCGTGCCCTCGCGCACCTTGTTGACGACGATGCTGCCCTCCCAGCCGCCGTTCTGGACGATCCAGCGGAGGGGCTCTTCGAGCGAGCGGCGCACGATGTCGACGCCGAACTTCTCGCCCGCCGAGACGGTCAGCTTCTCGAGCGCGTTGAGGCTGCGGATGTAGGCCACGCCGCCGCCGGGAACCACGCCCTCTTCAACTGCGGCGCGGGTCGCGTGCAGAGCGTCTTCGACGCGGGCCTTCTTCTCCTTCATCTCCGTCTCGGTGGCCGCGCCGACGTTGATGACGGCGACTCCGCCGACCAGCTTGGCGAGGCGCTCCTGGAGCTTCTCGCGGTCGTAGTCGGAGGTGGTCTCCTCGATCTGGCCACGGATCTGCTTCACGCGCGCTTCGATGTCGGTCTTCTTGCCCGAGCCGTCAACGAGGGTGGTGTTGTCCTTGTCGATGGTGACGGTCTTGGCGCGGCCGAGCTCCTTGAGGGTCACGGTCTCGAGCTTGATGCCGAGGTCCTCGGCGATCAGCTTGCCGCCCGTCAGGGTGGCGATGTCCTCGAGCATGGCCTTCCTGCGATCGCCAAAGCCCGGCGCCTTGACGGCGGCGGCGTTCAGCGTCCCGCGCAGCTTGTTGACGACCAGCGTGGCGAGCGCCTCACCCTCGACCTCTTCGGCGATGATGAGCAACGGCTTGCCCGAGCGGGCAACCTGCTCGAGCAGCGGGAGCAGGTCCTTCATCGACGAGATCTTCTTCTCGTGGATGAGGATGTACGGGTCCTGGAGGACCACTTCCATGCGCTCCGGGTCGGTGACGAAGTAGGGCGACAGATACCCGCGGTCGAACTGCATGCCCTCGACGACGTCGAGCGTGGTCTCGAGGCCCTTGGCCTCCTCAACCGTGATCACGCCTTCCTTGCCGACCTTCTCCATGGCCTCGGCGATGATGTTGCCGATGGTGGTGTCGCCGTTGGCCGAGATGATGCCGACCTGGGCGATCTCCTTGTGGTCCTTGGTCGGCTTGGAGAGCTTCTTCAGCTCTTCCACGACCGCCGAGACGGCCTTGTCGATGCCGCGCTTGATCTCCATCGGGTTGTTGCCCGCGGCGACGAGCTTGGCGCCTTCGCGGAAGATGGCCTGCGCGAGCACGGTGGCAGTGGTCGTCCCGTCACCGGCGACGTCGGAGGTCTTGGAGGCGACCTCCTTCACCATCTGCGCGCCCATGTTCTCGAACTTGTTCTCGAGCTCGATCTCCTTGGCGACGGTGACGCCGTCCTTGGTGATCGTGGGCGAGCCGAACGACTTCTCGATGACGACGTTGCGGCCCCGCGGTCCAAGGGTCACTTTCACTGCATCGGCGAGCGTGTTGACGCCCTTCAAGATGGCTTCACGCGCGCGGACGTCGAACAGAATTTCTTTGGACATGTTGGCTCCTGAAATTGGTTATCGAAAGTGATCGAAAGGGGGCTTACTTCTCGATGACGCCGAGGATGTCTTCCTCGCGCATCATGAGGTGCTCCTCGCCTTCGATCTTGATCTCGGTGCCCGCGTACTTGGAGAACAGGACCCGGTCGCCCGCCTTGATGTCGAGCGCGCGGACCTTGCCGTCCTCGAGGATCTTGCCATTGCCGACGGCGATGACTTCGCCTTCGATGGGCTTCTCCTTGGCGGTGTCCGGAATGATGATGCCACCCTTGGTCTTCTCTTCTTCCTGCACGCGCTTGACGATCACGCGGTCCTGCAGAGGCCGAATCTTCATGGTGATTCTCCTGGGGTAGAGACGTGCGTTGCGGGTTGGCACTCGCGGGGTGGGAGTGCCAGAGCGGGCGGCAACATAACCTTGTCGCCCGGGGTGTCAAGGGCGCCGGCGCATTTCGTGACGGGTGGGGAACTGGAACCCACAAGAGTCCATTCCCGCACCCTTGCGGGCGCTCTCCCCCTTGCCGCGCCTCAAGGGGAAGACACAAGATCCGACTGGTTGGATGGCAGTCTGACGCGAGGTGGCACTTTGAGCGACGCAGAGTTCGCCCTGATGTCACGAGAGTCCTTGCAGGAGTTCTTCCGCTCCTTGCTGCAGGACGCCATCGACAACCAGCGCGCCCGGCCCGCCGTTCCCGAGGAGACCGAGGTCTACCTTGTCAACCTGCTCGGCAGCTTCCTTGGAGCCGAGTCACTGTACGTGCGCGAGGACGACGGCTCGGTCCAGCAGAAGCCCCTCGCCTTCCTTCTCAAGGAAGCGCTCGAAGAGCAGGGCGCCGCCCGGGCCGCGATGCTGCGCAAGCTCGGCGACACCAGCCTCTTCGTCTCCGGCTTCTTCAGCGAGTCGCTGAATAGGTCCTTGGTCGGGGTGGACTATTACAGGTCGATGGGCGAGCGGGCCTACGACGCCCTGGGCCAGCAAGTGGCGAAGAAGGCGCGCGACCGGTCGATCTATGCCGACCTCTCCGAGAAGTTCGGCGTCTTGATGGAGCTGCTCGCCGAGGTCAGCGAGCGCACGCTGGTCTCGTCCAACGCCGGCATGGTGAAGCTGTACGACCGCTACCTGCGCACGGGCAGCGAGCGGCTCGCGAACCTGCTCAAGGGCCGCGGCCTGTTGCCCCTCTCGCCCATCGCCGGACGGTTCGTCCAGTGAGCGAGGCGCTGCGGGCCCTCTCGCAGCTCCAAGCCCTGCTCGAATCCATCCATGGCATCGAGGCGGGCGCTCCGGTCGCTGGATTCCTCGTCAGTGCCGCCGAGCGCGCGCGGCTCGCCCCGACCAGCAGCCCCAACGAGGCGCTCCTGGTCGCCGAGAATGGCGAAGGCCTGCGCATCGGCCTCTTTCTCGACGAGGGAGTGCTGGCCCACCTCGCGCGCCCCGTTGACGCCGCCTGGACCCACGAGCGCCTCTCGGCGTTTTGCGCGGCGGCCGAGGGCGTCAGCCACTTCGTCTATCTGTCGCACCGGGCGCGCGCCGATCGGCCGGTCTCGCAGCTCGAGCTGGAAGCGCAGGCCGAGCTCGACAAGTACCTCTGCGTCGTCCTGCAGCTCTGGGCGGTCGGGCGGCGCGCGGCGTCCACCCAGCTGCGGCGCCGGCTCTTCGAGTCAATCTCGCTGCGGGCCGGGCTGAGCGCTCACGAGCGCGATCGCTACAAGTTGGCCAGCGCGCTCGGCGCTGCGTGCGCCCGCGTCCTGGAAGCGAAGTTCGTGCTCGCTGGTCGCCTCGAAGGGCTGCTGCGCGAGGTGCGCAAGCTCTACCGGCTGGGCGGCGGAGAGAAGCTGAGCGCGCTGGCGCAGGGCCAGATCGCGCTCGCGTCCTGAGGCGGTGGGCTAGCCCTGAATCCGCGCGACGGTGCGCGCGGGATCAGGACAGTTCGCGTCGGCGAATACGCCGACGGCCTCCTAGCGGCGGCTGCCGCTCTTGGCGGCGCCCGGCAGCGGCAGCTTCTCGTGGTCGAACTTGCCCTGGATGGCGTCCTTGACGCCGCGATCGAAGCGCACCTTGCCGGTCGCGATCTCACGCAGGGCCAGCACGGGCGGCTTGTCCTTGGCGTCGATCAGCGGCCGCGCGCCCGCCATCAGCTGCCGCGCGCGCTTGACGCCCAGGACGACGAGGGCGAAGCGGTTCTCGACGAGCGGCAGGCAATCTTCGACGGTGACGCGGGCCATGCAGAGACCTCCGGAACGGAACCGGCGTTTCTAGTCGGGATCGCCCCCGCCGTCCATCGAATTAGTGCTTGGGAACGCTCGCCTGGGCGGGCGGCGTGCCACCGTCCGTCGCCGGCAGGGCGGGCGGCACGTCGAGGATCTCGTCCAGCGTCTTGGGCAGCGCATCGACATTGGTCGCTTCCAGCTCGGCGAGCCGGTCGCTGCCGTCGGCCCGCGCGTAGAGCCGCTTGCCGTCGCCGGCGACCTTGCCGCCGATCTGCAGCCGCGCCAGGACCTTTCCGCCTTCGCCCGTCACCGTGTAGACGCGCGGCTTGTCGAGCCCGAGCTTCACCTTCGCGGAGGGCCGCTCGTCGAGGAACGCCACCGCCCTGAGCCCCGCCAGCGTCGAGAGCGCGGAGGCGATCTTCCAGGTCTTGGCCGCGCCCGAGGCCGGCGCCTCGACGGCAAACTGCTCCTCGGCGGTGCCGCCGTCCTTGGACTCTTTCTTGCGCGAGACGGCGATCTTCGCCGCGCCCGGCGCCTCGATCTGCAGCCCGCGCACCTGCTCGCGGTCAAACTTGACGACGTTCTTGTCCTGCAGCTCGAACCAGCTCTTCTTCAAGTCCTTGAAGATCTGCGCATCGACTTCATAGATGGGCCCCGCGCCGTCACGCCGCGCGTAGGCCTTGGCCGCCTTCTCGGGCCGCCCGACGGCGATGCTGCGCGCGCCCGCGTCCTTGCCGCCCTGCGAGCCGCCGTTGAGCTCGATGGCCAGCGCCGGCTCCTCGAGGCCGTACGCCTTCAGCGCTGCGCCCGACGCGGTCTCGGCGGCGATGCCCGTCGCGCGCAGGCCGCGCACGGTGGACACCACGCGGTCGGCGGCGTTGGCGTCGGCGGCCTCGAACACCTCATGCCCGGGGCCGGTCAGCTTCCAGGCGCCGCCCTCTCTGGTGAGCGTGTACGGATCTTCGTCGATGACGCTGGCGCTCTTCACCTCGGCGCCGTCGTCGAGCCGGGCCACCCGCTTGTCGCGCAGGTCGAAGGCGCTCTTGTCGAGCGCCGGCTTCACCGCGCCGTCCACCATCCGCACGGTCGGCTCGCCGGTCTTCCGCACATAGAGGGAATTGTCGAAAGTGTTGTCGGCGCCGACCTCGAGCCCCTGTTGCGATTTGTCCTCGAGCGTGACCGTGATCTTGAGCTGCGGCGCGTCGAGCCCTGGCTGCTTCGGGTCGGTCTCCGCGCCCAGGTCGCGCTTCTGCTTCAGCTCGGCCAGCTTGTCGATCACGCTCGAGACTGCCGCTTGATCGGCGGCGTCCTTGACTGGCTGCGCGAGCGCCCAGGGCTTGTCGCCTCCTTCGCGCGAGAGCTCGGCGACGAGCTTGCCGTTCTTCTCGACGCGGAGCCCGCGCGCCTTCGACTTGTCGAAGGTGAAGAGCTTCTCCACCTTCTCCTTCTCCTCGACTTTTTTGGCCTCGTCCTTGTTGGCCCACCAGGCGGCGCCGCCGATGGCGCCCGCCAGGAGCACGAGCACGCCGAGCGAGAGCAAGGACCTCTGCGTCTGCTTCATCGGTGATTCTCCAAGTCGCGCCCGGGCAAGGTTATCGACTCTTCCGCGTCTGCCAGACCAAGAGGCCCGCGGCCAGCAGCGCGAACGGGAGCACGTTGAGAGCGAAGAGGAACATCCCCTTCTTCTGGTCCGCCGAGAGGAACAAGAGATTTCCCGAGCGCCGCTGCGGCCGGATGGAGATCTTCGCCTCCTCCTTGGCCGCCCACGAGAGCGCGTTGATGGCGAAGTCGCGGTTGCCGAGCAGCCGATAAAAGCCATTGGCGACGAAGTTGGAGTTTCCCACCACCAGCACGCGCGCTTCCGTCTCGCCCGAGCCGTGCGTGGCCGCGACCGCCAGCGAGACGGGGCCCGGCGTGTCCTTGCCGGCGTCGTACTTCACCGGCGCGTCGCGGCGCAGCTCGGTCTCGCCCCAGGCGGCGGCGTTGGTGTGCGCGATCTCGGTCAGCGTCCAGCCGGCGGGCAGCGTCTTGGCCTTCGAGACCGAGCGCGCCAGCGGCAGGATGATGGGCACCGCGAAGGCCGAGGTGCGTGGTTTGGTGATCGGGTGGTCCGCGTAGCTCTCGGCGATTGCGTACTCGGGCTGCTGGCTCTGCGGGTCGATGACCTCGTCGGCCGCGAGCTGCACGCCAAACGCCGCGAACATCGGCTCGAGCCCCGACTGCACCGACGGGTCCACCAGCGCCACCAGCTTGCCGCCCTTCTCGACCCACGCCTGGAGCAGCTTCGCCTCGCCGTCGAGGAAGGCAGCGGCCGGCCCGGCGACGACGATCACCTGCGCGTCGGCCGGGACCTCCTTGTGCGCGGAGAGCTGCAGCTCGTCGGTCTGGAAGCCCTCGCCCTTCAAGCCGTCGACAAAGGACTTGAGCCCGCGCTCGCTGGAATCGGCAGGCCCGTGCTCGCCGTGGCCCTTGGTGAAATAGACCTTCTTGCTGTCGCCGCGCGTGACCTCGGCGATGGCGTTGGTCAGAGACTCCTCGCCCGGGTCCTTGGCGCGCACTTCCTTGAGCCCGGTCTTGACCAGGATGCGCGGGCCGGCGTTGGAGATCTTGCTGTCGACCACTTCCTTGCGGTGCGTGGACGGGTCGATGAACTCGAGCGAGAGCTTGTCGCCGCTGAATTCTTTATATTGGCGGATCTTGTCTTCCAGCTCCTTGGTCTCGGGCTCGAGCGGGCCGAAGAAGGCGCGGATCTTCACCTCGGTCTTGAGTCCTTGTAGAGTTGACCTGGTTTGATCGGACAGTGAGTAGACCTTGTCCTTGGTCAGGTCCCACTGCTTTGGTTTCTTGATGACGATATAGTTGACGCCGGCCAGCGCCGCGACCAGGACGATCCCGAAGACCACGCTGATCAAGCCATAGAAGCTGCCGCGCCCGGTGAATTGATTGCCCATATCGCCCGCGTTGGTGGCGAAATAGAAGGCGATACCGGCGAGGCCGATCAGGCCCTGGATGACGACATAAGGATCGGTGGGCGAGCGCGTGAGCAGGAGCGCGAAGAGGGCGCTGAAGATCGCGACCAGGCCGAGGAGGCCCGCCGCCTGCCCGCGGTGCTTGCTCGATTGAGTGGCCATGAGTTCAGCTCCAGCGGTGCGCTTCGACCGCGCGGTGGGTGGCGAAGAGGCCGAGGACAATCAGGCTGAGGAAATAGACCAGGTCTTTCAAATCCACGACGCCACGCGAGAAGCTATCGAGGTGGCTCGGAGCGCCGATGTATTGGAGCAGGTCCTTGGCGACCCCATCGGCGGTCTGGGCGGCCCAGCCGATGATCCAGATCATCAGCAGCAGGACGAAGGTGAGGAGCGCGGCGACCACCTGGCTGTCGGTGAGCGCGCTGATGAAGAGGCCGAGCGACATGAAGGCGCCGCCCAGCAGGAACAGCCCCAGGTAGCCGAGAAAGACCGAGCGCCACTCGACGCCGCTCTGGCCGGCGAACTTCTCGACCAATAAAGGATAGAGGAGGGTCAACCCTAGCGCGCAGAGCAGGATGGCCAGCGCGGCCAGGTATTTGCCGAAGACGATCTCCATCGGCGTCACCGGCGTCGTGAAGAGCAGCTCCATGGTGCGGGCGCGCTTCTCTTCGGCGATCAGCCGCATGGTCAGGAAGGGCACGATGAAGACGAGGATGATCCCAAGGAAGCTGAAGAGATTGCGGAAGATCACGTCCTGGAAGTTGAGCCGGCTCATCATCTCCTGGTTCTGCTGCATCATCAGCTGCTTGCTGATCAGCTCATATTGAGAGACCAATTGGATGAAGTAATAGGAGCCGATGACGACGAAGAGGGTGAACATCACGTAGGCGATGGGAGTCGCGAAGTAGATGTTCAGCTCTTTCCTGGCGATGGCGATTGAGTTGCGCATGAGGATTGAGTTCCTTGACTCAGGCCGCGGTCAGCTTGAGATAGATCTCTTCGAGGGACAGCGAGGGGCCGGGCTGCCCGTCGGCGGTGAGCTGGCCGACGTGCTTCTGCCGCAGCGACTCAAGGTCGTCATAAGCGACGACTCTGCCGGCGGCGATGATGAGCACCTTCTGGCAGGTGGCCGTCACCTCGCTCAGGATATGGGTCGAGAGGATGATGGTGTGCTTGCCGGCCAGGGACTTGATGAGCCCCCGCACCTCGATGATCTGCGCGGGGTCGAGGCCAACCGTGGGCTCGTCGAGCACCAGCACGGGCGGGTCGCCGATCAGCGCTTGCGCGAGGCCCACGCGCTGCTTCTGGCCCTTCGACAAGTTGCCGATCACGCGCTCGATGAACTGGGAGCAGAACGTGCGCTCGGCGCAGCGCTCCACCTCGGCCTTGCGCGCCTTGCCGCGCACGCCCTTCAAGCTGGCGACGAACGCGAGATAGTCGCGCACGGTCATCTCCGGATAGAGCGGCGGGATCTCGGGCAGGTAGCCGAGGCGGCGCTTCACCTCGAGCGGCTCCTCGAAGACGTCGTGCCCGGCGACCTTGGCCGTTCCGCTCGTGGGCGGGAGCACGCCGGTGAGGATGCGCATGGTCGTGCTCTTGCCGGCACCGTTCGGCCCGAGGAAGCCGAGGATCTCGCCGGGCGCCACCGTGAAGCTCAAGTCATCGACGGCTTTCAGGTCGCGATAGGTCTTCGAGAGGTGGGAGACTTCGATCATCGTTGGGTGACCTCGCCGCAAAATCGCGCGCCTCACTTAAAGCAACTCTGCAAGTTGTCAAGAGGCCGGCGTCTTGCGGCGGGGCGGGGTCCGTGGCACTTGAGCCAGCGTGCAGCCCATCATCGTCCAGAAGTACGGCGGCTCGTCGGTGGCCGACGTTGCGCGCATCCAGCGGGTGGCGGAGCGGGTCAGCAAGACCGCCGCCTCAGGCAAGCGCGTGGTGGTCGTCGTCAGCGCCATGGGCGACACCACCGACGACCTGCTCAAGCTGGCGCGGCAGGTGAGCCAGGACCCGCACCGGCGCGAGCTCGACATGCTCCTGACCGCGGGCGAGCGCATCAGCATGGCGCTGCTCGGCATCGCCCTGCAGGCCCGCGGGATCGAGGCGGTCAGCTTCACCGGCTCGCAGAGCGGCATCATCACCGACGGGGCGCACACCAGCGCGCGCATCGTCGAGATCCGGCCGACGCGCATCCTGGAAGCGCTGGCCCTCGGCAAGGTCGTCATCGTCGCCGGCTACCAAGGCGTCTCGCGCGAGAAGGAAGTCACCACCCTTGGCCGCGGAGGAAGCGACACCACCGCGGTCGCGCTGGCGGCGGCGCTGGAGGCCGAGGCCTGCGAGATCTGCAGCGATGTAGACGGTGTCTACACCGCCGACCCGCGGGTGGTGCCGGCCGCCCGGCGCCTCGCGGAGCTGTCGCACGAAGAGATGCAGGAGCTGGCGCAGGCGGGGGCCAAAGTGCTCAACGCGCAGGCCGTTGAGTTCGCGCGTGATAAAAATATCACCATCCACGCGCTTGGCACCTTCCTGCCCGGCGCCGGCACGCGCGTGTCGCAGGCGACCTTGGCCAAGGGGCGCGAGCTGCGCATCTCCGGCATCGCGCAAGAGGCGGAGCTCCTGGTGGTGCGCGCCGCCCTGGCCGCCCCCGTGCTGGAGGTGCTCGCGCGCCACGGGGCCTGGCCGCGCGAGCTGTGGAGCGAGGGTGATTGCACCCGCGCGCTGGTCTCGCTCGAGAATGTCCACGGTCCCACCGCGCTGCTCGAGGCGCTCTCGGCGCTGCCCGGCGTCTCGGTGGAGGAGGGGCTCGCTGAGGTCTCGGTGGTCGGCGCGGGGGTTGGCGCCTCGCGCGAGCCGCTCGACCGCGCGCTGGCCGCTCTGCCCGCGCCGCCGCTCGGATTGCTGGTGACGCCGCTGCGGCTTTCGTTTCTAGTGCCTCGCCAGACCGCCGCCGAGTGCGTCCGGCGACTCCACGCTGCGCTCGTCGAAAAGGGAGGCTAGATGACTGTCGCCAAGAAGCCCGCCAAGAAGGTCGCGGCCGCCAAAAAGCCCGGGGAGCGCGAGCTGCTCCTGTCGTCGCTCGCGGAGAAGCTCTCTGAAGGCGAGGCCGAGGTGGAGCTGCGCGCGCTGCGCGAGCTGGCCGAGCGGCACGGGCTCGGCAAGAGCCACGTCGAGGCGGTCGCGCACGTGCAGCCCAAGGAGGCCAGCAAGGGCTCCCCCGCCGAAGGGCCTCGGCCGGGGCTCTTGCCGCGGCGGCTCTTCGTGCTGCTCGACGGCCGCGGGCTCGACGGGCGGGGCCTGCCCATCGAGGTGCTGCAGAGCCCCACGCTCATCGGCAGCGGCCGCATGTGCGCCATCTGGGTGAACTCGCCGCAGATCGAGACCCGCCATCTGCAAATCATCGAAGAAGACGGCCGCTGGTTGCTGAAGGACTTGAAGAGCGAGAAGGGCACGCTCTTCAACGAAGAGCCGCTCACCGAGCGCGAGCTGCAGAACGGCGACGAGTTCAAGCTCGCGGGCTATCTGCGGATGCGGGTCGAGTTTCACTAGGCTGCGTCGCCGAGACCTCCAGCACTGCGCCGTCGCGCGCGGCCACCACGCTCGGGTGCAGCGCGCGCGCCTCGTCGGCCACCGCCTCGGCATCGACCGACGGCGAGAAGTGGGTCAGGAGCAGCTTGCGCGCGCCGGCCTTGGTGGCGACTTCGGCGGCCTCGACGCCGCTGGAGTGGCCGCGCTCGCGGGCCAGCGCCGCCCGGCCGTGCTCGTAGGTCGCCTCGTGCACGAGCAGATCGACGCCGCGGCCAAGCTCGACCGCGCCGGCGCAGGGCACCGTGTCGAGCGTGTACGCGACCGAGGCTCCGCGCTGGATGGGGCCGACCAGCCCCTGCGGCGAGATCGAGCTGCCGTCGGCGAGCGTGACCGAGCGGCCTTCTTTGAGCTCCTTCAGCAGCGGGCCCGACGGGACGCCCGCGTCCAGCGCGGCCTTGACGTCGAGGTGCCCCGGCCGGTCGGGCTGTGCCAGGCGAAAACCAAAGGTGGGTACGCGGTGCGAAAGAGGTGCATAGGAGAGCTCGAGCGAGCCGTCGATTCCCTCGGGCCAGGGCAAGGTGCCGCCGGCGCCCTCCAGCTCCACCAGCGCCACGGGGAAGGCGATGCCGAGCGAGCCGTGTCGCGCCAGCGCTTCCAGGAGCGCGCGGAGGCCGCGGGGGCCGGCCACCAGAAGCGGCCGCTCGCGACCTTCCAGGCCAAGCGTGCCGATCAGGCCGGGCAGCCCGTTGAAGTGGTCGCCGTGCAGGTGGGTGACGAGGATGGCGTCGAGCCGCGAGAGCGACAAGCCGGCCCGCTGCGCCGAGAGCTGGGCCCCCTCGCCGCAGTCGCAGAGCACCCAGCCGCGCTCGGCTTGGACGGCAAGGGCAGAGGCGCCGCGCGCGAGCGTGGGCCTGCCCGCCGAAGTGCCAAGGGGCAGCACGCGCAAGTTCATGCGCGCACTCTACCCTTCCAGCACGACGGCCTGGCGGCCGCAGAGGCGCAGCGTGCGTCCGCGCACCTCCGCGGGGCGCGCGTCGGCGCCGGCGGCGAACTGCGGCGCGCTCGAGTCGAAGAGCAGCCTGAAGCCGTCTGAAGGCAGCGCGTCCTCGAAGGTCACCGGTCCCTCGTCGAAGGCGCAGACCAGCGCCAGCTGCCGGCCCTGGGCGCGCCGCACCAGCAGGAGGCCGCGCACGCCAGAGGCCTTGAGCGGCCGCACCTCGAGGGCCTCGCGCCGGTCATCCTGCAGCGCCGGGTGCTGCGCGCGCAGGTCGAGCAGCGCCTGGTGCCAGCGCAGGCTCCTCTGTCCCTCCGCCGAGCCGCGGTGGGCGCGCTCGAGCTTGCTCCGCTCGAAGGTCGCCGCCTCTTGCGGGTCGGGCACCTCGCCGCCGAAGGACGCGAACGAGGCGAACTCCTCGCGGCGCCCGCGCCGCACCGCCTCGACCAGCGCCGGGTCGCCGTGGCTGACGAAGTAGAGAAAAGGCTCGGGCGCGGACCACTCCTCGCCCTGGAAAAAGAGCGGCAAGGACGGCTGGAGCGCCACCAGCGCGGTCGCCACGCGCAGGCCGCCCGGCGAGGTCAGCTCTACGAGCCGCTCGCCCCGGGCGCGATTGCCCACCTGGTCGTGGTTCTGCGCGGCCACCACGAAGGCGCGGCCAGGCAGGTGCTTCGCCGGCGCGCCATGGGGGCGGCCGCGCTGGGGGCTGTGCTGTCCGGAGAAGAGCCAGCCCTCGCGCAGCGCGGTCGCGAGCGCTTCGGCGGGCTCGTGGTGCGGCGGGGCATAGTCGGCGTAGTAGCCGGACTTCTCGCCGGTGAGCGCGGCGTGCAGCGCGTGGTGGAAGTCGTCGGCCCAGGCCGCGGCGAGGCCATGGCCGCCGTCGGGAGGCTCGACCAGCTTGGGGTCGTTCAGGTCGCTCTCGGCGATGACGTGGATCGTCCGGCCCGTCGCGCGCGCCTCGCGCTGCACCGCATCGTTGATCTCGCGGAGGATGTGCGGCCGGCCCTGGGCGGGAGAGTCGTCGACGATGCCGTGCACGGCGTCGAGCCGCAGCCCGTCGAAGCCGCCGCCCGCCGAGGCTACCCAGCGGAGCGCGTTCTCGATGAAGAAGCGGCGCACCGGCCCTGCGTCTGGGCCGTCGAAGTTGAGCGCGTCGCCCCACGGCGTCTTGTGGCGATCGGTGAAGTAAGGACCGTAGAGGCCGAGGTAGTTCCCCTCGGGGCCGAGGTGGTTGTAGACGACGTCCAGCAGCGCCGCGAGGCCGCGCTCGTGGGCAGCTTCGACGAAGCGGGCGAGGCCCGCGGGACCGCCGTAGCCGGCCAGCGCGGCGAAGGGCTGGACGCCGTCGTAGCCCCAGTTGCGCGCGCCGGGGAAGCTCGCGACCGGCATCACCTCGACCGCCGAGTAACGGGCCTCGGTCAGCTCGTCGAGGTGCCGCGCGGCCGCCTCGGCGGTGCCTTCGGGCGTGAAGGTGCCGAGGTGGATCTCGCAGATCACCAGGCGCTCGAGTGGCACTCCTTTGGCCAGCGGCCGCGGGGCGAGCGCGTGCAGATCCACCACCTCGCTCGGCCCGTGGACGCCCTCTGGCTGCAGGAGGCTCGCAGGGTCCGGCCGCTCGCTCCCGTCGGGGAAGCGATAGAGATAGCGCGCGCCCGCACCCACGCCTTGCAGCTCCGCGGTGTAGTAGCCCTCGCCGTCTGCCGTGAGGTCCGCGGTGGTCTCGCGTGTGCCGCGGCCGCCGAGCACGTGCAGCTGAAGCGAGCGGGCCCGAGGCGCCCAGACGCGAAAGGTGGTGGCGCGCTGCTGCGCCGACGGAACCGCCGAGAGCCACGGTGACCAGGCCATAGGCGGCGAAGGTAGGTCCGCCGGGCCGCGGCTGTCAGATCCGCCGGCCGCGAATTTTGACTTTGCTACTGCCGCGCCGCCTGGGGCCGGAAGACGAACGGGTACTTCACCATCAGCTTGCCGCCCGACTGCGGCTTGTTGAACTCCCACTTGCGGACGAGGGGCAGGATGCAGCGCACCATCTCGGCGTCCTGCATGCCCGACGTCGTCGTCCCCATCACGCGCCCGTCGGGGCCGATGTAGAGGATGACGTAGAGCTTGCCCTGCAGCGTCGGCCGCTCGTCGAGGCGGCGCTGGTAGCAGCGGTGGATGTCCGGGGTCTGGTCGCGGATGTACTCGGCGATGGCTTGCTTCTCTTCGCCCACGGGCACCGGCGGCTTCTCTTCATTCGGGCCAGGGCCGTCCTCGACGACCATGCCGGCGGCGGGCTTTGCGGCCACATCGCCGCCCGCGCCCGACGGTCCGGCGGCCTTGGCGTCGGCGTGAGCCTCCGGCGTCGGCGACTTCTCCGCAGTCTCGGCCGGAGCGGGCGCTCGCGGCGCGGTGGCGGGCGGCGGCTTGACGACAGCGGCTGCGGGGGGCGGCCTGACGACAGCGGCTGCGGGGGGCGGCGCGGGCTTGCCGGCGGGCTTTGGCGCTGGCTTGACGATGGGCTCGTCGTCGAGAACCTCCATCGTCGCTTGCGGCTTCTTTACGTCGTCGGCCCTGGCGCTCGCGGACGCAGTCGCCAGGGCGAGCGCCAGGAGGCCGGTCCGGAAGAGGGGTGGAATCGGTGCTCGCATGACAATCACTCGAAGGAAAGGGCCCGCTCGAAGTCGCTCGGGTTCGACGCCGCGCTCTTGGCGACGTCGAGGGTGATGGTGCCCGCCTTGTACAGCTCGCTCAGGCACTGGTCGAAGCTCTGTGTCCCGTACACGTCGCGGTTCTTGGCGAGGTAGTCGCCGATCTCGTGGGTGCGCTCGGAGTTGGTAATGAACTCGCGGATGGACTCGGTGGTCACCATGATCTCGGCGGCGACCACCCGGCCCTTGCCTGCCGCCTTGGGGAGCAAGCGCTGGCTGATGATGCTTTTCAAGTTTTCGGCCAGGCGCGCGCGCACCGCGTCCTCCGCCTCGTGAGGGAAGACGTCGATCAGGCGGCCGATGGTCTTGGCGCAGTCGGTCGTGTGCACGGTCGAGAGGACGAGGTGTCCGGTCTCGGCGGCCTTGAGCGCGATCTCGACGGTCTCCAGATCTCGCATCTCGCCGACCAGGATGATGTCCGGGTCCTGGCGCAGCGCGGCCCGCAGCGCGATGGCAAAGTTCGGCGTGTCCGGACCGATCTCGCGCTGGTTGATGCGCGACATCTTGTCCTCGTGGAGGAATTCGATAGGGTCTTCGATAGTCAAGATGTGCGCGCGCGTCGTTTCGTTAATCAAGCGGATCATCGCCGCCAGCGTCGACGACTTGCCCGACCCGGTCACGCCCGTCACCAGCACCAGCCCGCGTTCGTATTCGCAGATGGTCTTGAGCACCGGCGGCAGCCCCAGCTGCTCGAGCGTCGGCACGTTCATCGGGATCGCGCGCAGCACCAGCGCGAAGTGGCCCTTCTGCCGGAAGATGTTGGTCCGGAAGCGGCCCACGTCCTCGATGAAGTAGCTGGTGTCGATGTCGCGGACGTCTTTGAGGTCGCCCTTGAAGTGGTTGATGTCGAGGATGAACTTGACGATCGCCTGGGTGTCGTCGGGCATCAGCGCCGGCACCTTGACGGGCAGGAGCGCGCCGTTGATGCGGAGCGCGGGCGGGGCGCCGGCCTTGAGGTGGACGTCGGAGGCGCCGTTCTTCACTGCGGCCGCGAGGAGCTGGTTGAAGGTGCGCTGCTCCATCGCTTAGCCCCTGCCCCGCGGAAAGCCGTGCGCCTTGGCCTGGTCGGACGGCTTGCCCGTGGCCTCGGCCAGCCGCTGGTTGGCCTTGCGCAGCTTCTCGGAGAGCGCGCGGCAGAAGGTGCGCCAGATCTTGGCGGCCAGCGCGGGCTGCCTGGCGAGCAGGTTCTCGAACTCGCGCCGCGGCAGCACGAGCAGCTCGATCTGCGAGAGGGCGACGATGTCCGCCGAGACGAGCTGGTCCTCGATCAGGCTCATCTCGCCGAAGAGCTCGCCCTCGGCCAGCACGGCCAGCTCGCGCAGCTCGCCGGTCGCCGGATCGCGCCTCCGCACTGCCGCCTTGCCCTCCTTGATGATGAAGAGCGCCGACCCGAGCGAGTCCTGCTCGAGGATCCGCGCGCCCTCGGCCCGCTTGTCGAGGTGGGTGATCTCCGAGAGCGCCAGCGTCTCCGAGAAGCCGAGCGTCTTGAAGAGCGGCACCCGCTGGAGGAGGTCCGCGCCGGGCATCACCGGCATGTCGATGCTGATTTCTTCCAAGCGGCCTCCCCGGGCGCGCGACCTCTCGCCTGCTCGAAGGTTAGGCCGGTTGTCGAGGAGCGGTCAATTTCCGGACACCTCCCTCCGGCGCCGCCACACCTACAGCGGCTGCTCGCCCGGCCGCTGCTGTTGCTCGCGCTCTCCACCGCGGCGCGCTAGGTTCACCCGATGCGGCGCTTCCGCTTCTTCATCTTCCTGCTCGGGTTGACGCTCCTGCCCCAGCTGGTGGCGGCCTCGCACCTCGCGGGATGGCTCCAGGCGCAGCCCGGCGCGATCTGGCGCGGCCTTGGCGTCTGGGTGGCGCCGCTGGTGCTGCTCGCCAACGTGCCGCTCGGCGTCGAGCTCGCGCGGCGCCAGAAGAAGAGCGCGTTCCCACGCGTGCTCGCGGCCGCGCTGCAAGTCCCGTGGACGGCCTTCTGGCTCGGCAGCGTCCTCTATGTGGTGGTGCTCGCGCTCTTCGGCGTCGTTTCACTGGCGGTGCACCTGATCGCGCCCCAGTCGCGGATCGACCTGCCCGCCTGGGTCGCGGTGGCCCCCTTCGCGCTGGCGCTCTACGGCGCGGCCTTTGCGTCGCGCGTGCTGCGGCGCGAGAAGGTCACCATCCCGGTCGCGGGCCTGCCCAGGGGGTGGGACGGCGCGCGCATCGTGCAGCTCAGCGATCTGCACGCCGGACGGCACATGACGCGCGAGCGGCTCTTCGCCATCGCCCGACGCGCGGCGCGCCTCTCGCCCGACGTGCTGGTCGTCACCGGCGACATCGTCCACAACTCGCCTGCCTTCGCGCGGCTGGCCGCGGAGGCGATCGCCTCGGTGCCGACGCGGCTCGGCGCCTTCGCCTGCCTTGGCAACCACGACTTCTACGCGGGCGCCGACCAGGTGGCCCTCGAGCTCGAGCGCGCCAGCGTCCCGGTGCTGCGCAACCAGGGCCGGCTCCTGGTGCGCGGCGGCGACTCTCTCTGGCTCTGCGGCGTAGACGACGTGTGGTCGTCGCGCTTCGATCTCGAGGCGGCCTTGCGCGGCCGGCCCGAGGGCGCCGCGGTGGTGCTGCTCAGCCACCAGCCCAACACCTGGCCGCTCGCGCAGCGCGCCGGGGTGCAGCTGCAGCTGTCAGGACACACGCACGGCGGCCAGCTCGCGCTGCTCTGGCTGCACCGAAGCCTCTCGCTGGCGCGCTTCATCACGCCTTTCGTCGCCGGCCTGTACCGCGCGGGGCAGAGCTACCTGTACGTCAATCGCGGCGCCGGCTCGGTCATGCCGCTCATCCGCCTGGGCGCGCGGCCCGAGGTCACCGAGATCACGCTGGTCGCGGCGGAAGCGGACGCCCCGGCGCTGCGACACTCGTTGACGTGATGAAGACTTAGTCGAAGGCGGCGCGCAGCCTCGCAGAGACCGCCTGCGGCGCGAGCGCGCGCGAGCCCTGGATGGCGCACCAGAGCAGCGGCAGAGCGCAGAGCAGATCGACTGCGTAGTGGAAGCGGCAGAGCACCGTGGCCGCGATGCAGAGCGCGCCGAACGGCAGCGCAGCCCAGAAAAAAACCGGCAAGCGCCGGCGCGTCAGCAGCAGCGCGAGCAGAGTCCCCGAGGTGTGGCCCGAGGGGAAGCAGTCGCGGAAAAAGGGCACGCTGAGGAACATGTCGCGGATGCGGTCGCCGAAGTACAGCCCGCGCAACGGCCCCGCGTATTCGGACGCCACCTGGAAGCGCGGCCCCACCGCGGGCACCAGCACGTAGAACGACAGATTGAGGATGAAGAGCAGCGTCAGCGCGCGCGCGTACTCGGCGTGGCCCTCGCGGTCGCGCCACCAGAGCAGCACCAGCGGCAGCCCGATGATGCAGAAGTAGCTGAGGTAGCCGGTGAGCAGCGCCTCGGTCAGCGGCCGCGAGAGGAGCGGCTCGAGCAGCACGCTCGGAGTCTCGCCAAAGAGGAAGCGATCGGTGGCCAGCAGCTTCGGGTCGGCGAGCGCGGGGTGGACGAGGTCGACGATGGGGTCGAGCGACCAGTCGATCGGCACCATGGCGATGGGCGCGTTGGCGGCGAGGAATGTGGTCAAGGGGCCCTTGACCAGCGCGGCCGCGCCCCGGAGCGCGAAGAGCAGCGCGAGGCCGAGGCCGAGGTTGCCCACCGCCTCGCGCGCGTGCGGCAGCCCGCGCGACCAGGCGAGCCCCGCCAAGAGGAGCAGCGCGGCCATGAAGACCACGACGAGCAGATCGACGGGCCGCAAGAGCGGCTGCTTCTCTTCCCCGTTCACGCGCGCAGTGCGCCATGCGAACACGGCCAGTGTCAACGGACGGAGCGCCGATGCCACCTGCGCGGGCCTTTCCTGGCGAGCGGCCGGCCGCTGCCCAAGTTATGGTCGCGCCGTGCACACCGCCACCTCGTTTCCGCCGCTCATCGACCTGCACCAGGGGAGCGCAGCCACCGCTGCCGCCGAGGAGCGGCTGGCAGCGCTTCCGGCTGGGCAGCGCGATCGGCTCGCGGCCTCTGCGCAGGCCAACGCCTCGGCCCGCGGCCTGCGCTTCGTGCGGCAAGAGGGGCCGCGCGACATCCCGCTCCTGCTCTCGCCGGTGGGACTCCCCGCGGACCAGCATGACGCGCTCGGAGCGGCCGCGCGCCGCGTCGTCACCGCGCTGCTCAAGGCCGCGCACGAGGTGCTGGCCAAGGAGCCCGCGCGGGCGGCGCTGCTCTTTTCGCACCTCTCGCCGCTCGAGTTGCAGGCGCTGGCCACGCGCGCCCGCGAGGCTGACGAGCTGCTCCTGGCCCGCGTCGACTGGTTCGTCGATCGGGATCGAAGGCTCCGCGCGCTGGAGGTGAACGCGACCATCCCGGCGATGCCCGTCTACTCCGACGCGGCGGCGCGCGGCTGGCTCGCGACCCTGGCGCCGGCGCTCGAAGACGCGCTCTTCGCCGCCAATGGCAGCAACGCGTCCTGGCTGGTGTCGGCGATCCTCTCGGCGGCCCGGCAAGCGGGACGGGGCGGGGAGTCGAATTTCCCGCGCGATCTGGAAGTGCAGCTCCTGCACCGGCCCGGCGACCCGCAGATCAGCGAGCTGCGCTCGTTGGTGGAGCTGCTCGAGGCGCGCGGAGCCCGGGCGCGGACCTGCACGCCCGATGACGTGGTGCTCGACGGCGACCCGCGGCGGATGATCTATCGCCACCTCTTCGCCCGCTACGTCGAGCCCGCGTCCGCGCTGGGCGCGGCTTTGCTCGATCCGGCGCGCCACGGCATCTGGAACCGAGTCGACGGCTGGCTGGAGGTGAAGGGCCTCTTCGCCGAGCTGTCGCTCTACGCCGAGGAGCGGCCGCAGCTCTTCGACGAGGACGAGCTGCAAGTGCTGCACGCCTGCGTCCCGTGGACCAGGCTGCTCGACGACGTCACCGACGCCGAGCTGATCCCGCGCGCGCCGCGGCTGGTCTTGAAGAAGTCGAACGACTACGGCGGCAAGAGCGTGGTGGTGGGCAACGAGGTCGGCGCCGAATCGTTCAGGACCGCGCTGGCCGGGGCCCGGCGCGATCCGCCCGCGTCGTGGGTGGTGCAGGAGCTGGTCGACTCCCCGTCCGTGGAGCGCTGGCTTTGCCACGACGGCGGTGCAAAACAGGTGTCGATGCACATGGACATCAGCACCTACGCCTCGCTCATCCCCGGGGTGCCGCACGGAGGCAGCGTCTGCCGCGCCTCACCCAAGAGCGTGGTCAACATCGTCGGCGGCGGCGGCGTGGCGCCCCTCTTCCGCGAGGACGTCCTGGCGCGCGCGCTCGGTGGACACGCCCTGGTACCTCTGCCCTGAAGTTCGTTCCCCATCCAGGACGCGCACGGCCCGGCCCGGCCGGGAGTCCGGCCGTGGCTAGGTGTCGTTTGCGGGCGCGCCCGCGCGGAGGCTCGCGGCCGCTTCCCGCCGTCCGGCGATCTGCTCGAGAAACTCGACCGCCAGGTGGTGCCGCAACAGATCGAGGCAAGGATAGTCGGGCGCTTTGCAGAATTGTGCGTAGAACTGGCACTGGCGGCCATTGCGGTCGCGGCAGAACTGGTCGAAGCCGCCCTCGTCGCACGGGTCGTCGATGGCGGCGGCCACCTGCGCTGTCTTCTCGGGATTGCGGAGCGGATCGGCCTTCTGGGCATCTTCATCCATGAGGCACTCCTTCCCGTCGCGGCCGGAGTCTAATGCCATGAGCACGCAGATCACACGCAAGAGCACAGCTGACACGCCGCAAGCCGAGGTGGCCGCCGCCGTCGCGCCCACGCTGGGCGGCGCCAGGCCAGCTTCCTATGCGCCGAGCCACGGGCAGGCGGCCGAGCCTCTTCCCGCCCTGCCTGCGGGCTTGGTCGATCTGGGCCCGGCGCACGCCTTGCGCGTCCTCGGTCCCGATCGCGAGAGCTGGTTGCAAGGGATGCAGACAGCCGACGTCCGCGCGGCCCCGCTCGGAGGCGCCGTGTACGCCGCGTTCCTCGGCGGCAAGGGGCGGCTGGTGAGCGACGGGCTGCTCTGGCGCTCGGCGGACGAGCTGGTCGTCACGGTGCCCGAGGGCCGCGTGGGGCCCCTCGCCGCGCACCTGGACAAGCTGCTCATCATGGAGGACGCCGAGCTCTCTCCTGCCGAGGGGCTGCACCGGCTGCGCTACTCGCCGGGCGACGCTGCGGTCGCCTCCAGCAGCGCCGGGCAGCTCCGCGGCAGCTGGGAGCCGCTTGGCTTCGAGCTGCTCTTGCCCGAGGCCGAGGCGCAGAAGCTGCTCGCCGAGCTGCCGCGCTCGACGGATCTGGCGCAGCTCGAGCAGTACCGCGTCGCCATCGGCCTGCCTGCCTGGGGCCAGGATCTCGACGAGGAGACCGTCCCGCTCGAAGGGGGCCTGGACCGCGCCATCTCCTTCGAGAAGGGCTGCTACGTCGGCCAGGAAGTCGTGGCCATGGCCACCTTCCGCGGTCGCGTGCTCTGGAACCTGGTGCGGCTGATCGTTCCCGGCGCTCCGCCTGCGCGGGGCTCGCTCATCGACCCGGCGCGCGCCGGCAAGCGAGGCCGGGTGACCAGCGCCGTCGCCCTGCCCGGCGGCGAGAGGTCGGTGCTCCTCGGCTACGTGCACAAGGAGCTGATCGTGCCCGGCTCGACGGTGTTGCTCGAGGACGGACGATCGGCCACCGTGCTCGGCCTGCCTTACGGGTCCACCCCGGGAGCGGGCGTCTGCGTCTGACGACTGATCGAATCTTATCGAATCTTATCGAAATGGGCTGACACCATGCGCATCCTCGTCGCCGTGCACGACCTGATGTTCACCTCCAAGATCCACTCGGTCGCCAAGGGGCACGAGCTCACCTGGCTGCCGCGCGGGTCCTCGGTCGCCGAGAAGGTCAAGGAGCACAAGCCCGAGGTGCTGGTCATCGACCTCGGCAACGCCGCGCTCAAGCCCGCCGAGGCCATCGCCGCCATCAAGGCCGACGCCGAGACCAAGGGCGTGCACGTGCTCGGCTACGTCGGGCACACCGAGGAGTCGGTGATCGCGGCGGCCAAGGCGGCTGGCTGCGACGAGATCTACTCGAAGGGCGAGTTCTCGCGCCGCCTGCCCGAGCTGCTGGCGAATCGATAATCGATAGTCCTAGTATTTGTAGAAGCCTTCGCCGCTCTTCTTGCCGAGCTTGCCGGCGCGCACCATCCGGCGGAGCACTTGCGGCGGCCGGAAGCGTTCGCCGAGCTCGCTGCAGAGGTGCTCGGCGATCGCGAGCCGCACATCGAGGCCGACCACGTCGGTGAGCTTGAGCGGGCCCATCGGGTGGCCGTAGCCAAGCTCGATGGCGCGATCGATCTCTTCCACCGAGGCGACGCCCTCTTCGAGCATGCGCATCGCCTCCAGCGCCAGCGCGACGCCGAGGCGGCTGGTGGCGAAGCCGGGCGCGTCGCGGACGACGACCACTTCCTTGCCCATGCGCGCGCCGACCGCGCGAGCCGCCGCGACGACCAGGGCGTGGGTGCGCTCGCCCTGGACCACCTCGAGCAGCTTCATCACCGGCACGGGATTGAAGAAGTGCATGCCGACCACGCGCTCGGGGTGGCGCGCCGCCTGGGCGATGGCGGTGATGGGCAGGGAGCTGGTGTTGGAGGCGAGGATGGCCTCGGGGCGGGCCGCTTTCGATAATTTTGCAAAGAGCTCGAGCTTGAGGGGCAGGCTCTCGGGGGCGGCTTCGACAATCAGGTCGGCTTCGGCGGCCGCGGCCTCCAGGTCGCTCGAGGCCGAGAGCAGGCCGATGGCCGCCAGGCGCTCCTCGGGCGTGCACTTGCCCTTGTCGACCGCGCGCTGGAGCGACTCGGCGGCCTTGTCGACCGAGCGCTGGGCAGCGCCCTCGGCGACGTCGAACAGCGTCGTCTTGTAGCCGGCCCGGGCGGCCACCTGGGCGATGCCTCCGCCCATGGTGCCGGCGCCGATGACCGCCACTCGCTGGACGTCCACCACTGAGAGCGCCATCAGACGTGGCCGAAGTAGACGCCGCGCCGCTGCACGGAGGCGTCGCCGAGGACCTTGTCGACCAGATCGAGCACCTCGGCCCAGACATCGGCGACGGTGGGGTCGCGCCCGGTGCGCTCGGCGGCGGCCGCGATCATCGCCTCGAGGTCCTCGGCGCCCACGAACTGGGCGCGGTTCGAGCCGCGCAAGGCCGCCGCGGGGATCTTCTCGAGCTCGGAGCGGGCCAGGGCGAGTCCGTCGCGAAGCTGGAGCGCATCGGCCGACGAGACGGGCCGCTCGTTGACGAGCTGCTCGACGAACGGCTCGACCTGGCGGGCGCCCTTGGGCGCGTGGGCGCGCAGCTGATAGAGCAAGATGGCCCAGTCGGCCCGCGAGCAGACGCGCTCGGCCGCCTCCCACGGGTGCTCCCGCAGCCAGCGGTCCCACTCTGCATCCCCCCAGCGGACGAACCCGTCCGGGGGGGCGACGCTCAAGTAGACGGACACGGTTCGGTGTCTATCACGAGTGGTGGCATGGTGGGCGCTCTACAAACGGGCTGTTTCTTCAAGGTCCTCAAATCCCTCCGTCGCTCCCCCCATCCGTGCCGCCATCGGGCGTCCCTCCGTCGCTGCGAAACACCGGAATCGTGCACCCATTGAGCCCGCCGGGCCGCACCTGGACGAGCTCATCGGCGAGGCCCGAGCCGCGCAGGGTGTAGTCGCCCTGCGGCAGCGGCGGCAGCTTGCACGGCACGATGCGCTGGAGGCAGGGATTGGGGCCGCAGAACCCGGCGGTGATGTCGTTGCACTGCTCCTCGTGCACATCGAGGACGATGACGCCCGACACCAGCGTCGCGCTGCAGATCGGCGTGCGCGCGCAGTTCAGGCCGCAGAGCTCGCGGATCTCGATGCGCACCTCGCTGTCTACCGCGACCTTGTCGGGCAGGCAGAGGGTGCCGACGCCAGCCGTCACCGTCTTGCAGGTCACGTTGTCGCAGCGCAGGCAGAGCAGCGTGGCAGAGGCGGCCAGCGGCAGGAGCAACCAGCGGTTCATGTCGGCCTCGGATCGGTTCTCATGAAGACGCGAGCAGGCGAGAGAGGAAGTACGCGACGTCGAGGGCGACCAGCGCCAGCGCGGCGCCGGCGGCCAAGGTCGCGTCGAGCCGCGCGCGCCGCGGCCACAGCCAGGCGAAGAGCGCGCAGGCGAGCGCGGCCAGGAGCGCAGTGAGCAGGTCGCCGTAGTAGCGCATCTGCGTGCCGGTGACCTGGGCGGACCAGAAGACGCGGCGGGCGAGCGGGTCGTACGCGACCACGGGCAGCTTCAGCCCCCCGGCAAGCAGGTAGCCAGCGGCGAAGCCGGCCAGCCCGCCGAAGATGGCCCGCAGCGGCCGCGCCGGGCTCATGGCGACCCCAGCGGATGGCGCGCGGTGACGTACAGTCCGAGCAGCGCCACGGCCCAGAGCAGCACCGCTCCCGAGCACGAGAGGGCCGCCAGCGCCGGCCGCAGCCCGGTGTCGTTGGGTTCACGGAGAGTGAATCTCGAGAGGAGCGCAGCCCCCAGCACCAAGATGAGCCCGAGGAACGCGAGGTGCTCCTTGAAGTCGAAGAGCTGGGCAACGAAGGGCGCATTGCGATCGAAATCGGCCGCCCGCACGTGCACCCGGTACGCCGGGTACAGCGCGAGGCCGAGCGCAAACTGCGGCGCGACCAAGAGCGGCGCGATCCAGGAGAAGCGGCGCAGGCCCGAGGCGCCCTTGCCGCGCAAAGCGAGCAGCGCGTAGGCGGCGAGGTGGGTGGCCGAAAAGACCGCCGCGAAGCCGAGCACCGCATGCACAAGCAGGAGCGCGCGGGCATGCCGCTCGAGGAGGACGGCAGCGATCACGCCTGCACCACGGGCAGCGAGGTGCGCGCGCGGTTGGCGAGCGAGTGCTCGTGGACCGCCGGGCAGCCCGGGTCTGGCGCGTGCATCCCCCCGTGGGCGAGGGCCACCGCGCGGCAACCGCCGCGGCAAAGAGACAGGTAGTTGCACGAGGCGCAGGGCTCGGCCGCGCCTTTGGCGTGCTCGCGGAACTCGCGGAAGCCCGCGCCCCAGGCGGCTTGCATCGCACCGGGCACTCGGGCGTCAGCTTCAGGCTGGCCGCAGAATGAGCAACCCGTGAGCTGTCCTTCGGGAGTGACGGCGGCCAGGACGTCTCCGGCGACGCAGCCTTGGACGTTGAAGAACGCTGCCGCGGCGGCGCTCGGCTTGTGCCAGAAGACCATGGGCGCGAACGAGCAGTCGAGCTTGACCCGCAGCCGGAAGCGCGCGGCAAGCCTGAGCGCGAGCGGGTAGATCTTCTTTGCCTGCTCCGGCGACAGCTCCTCGCCGAGGTGCGCGAGGCCGCGGCCCACCGGCTTGAAGCGGAGCAGCTCGAGCTCGTTGAGGTCGAGCCGCTTTGCCAGCCGCGCCACCTCGCGCAGGCCGTCGAAGGAGCTGCGCGAGACGACGCAGTTGATGCCCACCTGGGCTTTGACGGCCCTGAGCCATTCCAATGCACGCTCGGCGTGGCGGAACCCGTCGAACCCGCGCGCGCGCTGGTAGGCCGCGCCGACGCCGTCCACGCTGACGTTGATCTGGCCGAAGACGGCGCACCGTGCTGCAAGCTCGCGGCTGAGCCCGAGGCCGCTGGTGGTGAGGTTTGGCACGATGCCGACCTTGTGCGCGTGCTCGGCCACCTTGAAGAGGTAGTCGAGCTCCAGCGCCTCGCCGCCGCCGAGCGCCACGTGGAACACGCCCATCCCGGCCAGCTGGTCGAGGATCTTGCACGCCTCTTCCAGCGAGAGCGCCGCGCCCTGCGGGGTGGCGTCCACGTAGCAGCCAGTGCAGCCGGCGGCGCAGCGGCGGGAGAGGACGACGTGCACCTCGGTCGGGGCGGAGAGCGGCCTCGCCTCGGGCTGCGCGCCGGGCCCGTCGTCGGGACCCTCCCAGAGCGGCGACTCGGGCTGGCCGAGCCTGCGCATCATCGCGCGATCGACGTGGAGCAGGGCGCGCGGGCGCTCGATCTGGACGATGCCGCCGAAGTGCTCGGCGCGGGCGCGAACCACCGGGAGCTTCACGGCGCAGGGGACGTCGGCGGAGGTCGCGGCGGGCCGGAGCGGCGGAGGAGCGACCCGAGCACCAGCGCGAGGCCGCTCGCCAGCGTGGCGCCAAAGAGCAGGAACGTCACGTCCACGCCGAGCGAGCTCGAGTTCGGATTGCAGCCGAACTGCGCGCGCAGCACCCGGCCCTTGGCCGCCTTCGCGAGGGTCTTCTGCGCTTGGGCCGGGCGCTCAGCCATGGCGCCTCGTGTACCGCGGGCGCGCGCGATCCGCCAGCCGGACACGCCCTAGTGTTTTCCGCCGCTGGAGTGGCCGCCGCCGGAGTGGCCGGAGGATCCGCCGGAGGAGTGGCCCGCCGAGGAACCGCCACCACGTGCAGCGCCGCCGCGTGCAGCGCCGCCAGGTCGCGAGCCGCCGCGCGCACCGCCGTACCGGCCAGCCGCGCCGGGTCGAGCTGCGGGGTAGCCGCGCTGACCGCCTTGGAAGCGGTTCGCTCCAGCCCGGCCGGGCGAGCTCCAGCGAGAGCCGGGTTGCTGGCGACTGGCCCGACCCCAGCTGTCGGCGCGCGGAGAGGCGGCCCCGCGCTGATACGGAGCGGCCCCAGCACGGCTCAACGCGCGCGGGTTTGCTCCGGGGACGACCCTGCCGACGGGCACCGCGCTGATCGGGTGGCCCACGGCCGCTGAGATCCGCCCGACCGGCGGGCCGAAGCTGCCGCCGGCGCGACCCGTCGCTTGCGGGGAGGTGCGCGCGACGATCCCGGCCGCCGCTCTCGAGTTGAGCGCCACGGCGCGAATGGGCTGCGTGAAGTGGCGCTCGCCGACGACCGTCCAGGCGGGTGAAGTGGACGCCCAGTACCGTCCGCCCGGGCCGAGCGGCGACCAGGCGACGTAGCCGCCGCCCCAGCGCCAGTTGACCCAGGCGGGTCCCCAGACGCGGCCAGGCAGCCAGTACCAACCAATTCCGACGCCGAATCCCCAGCTCCCATAGTGGTAGCAGGCCCAGGCCCAGGGAAGCGGGCTGGCGTAGGTCCAGCCGTAGTCGGTGTAGGCCCAGTGGCCGTCGTCATAGGGTCGGAAGTCGGCGCCGACGTCGTTTGGGACCCAGACGCGGCCGTCCACAGTCGTCTGCCACCGGCCATACGGCGCGAGGCGATCGTCGAAATAGTCATCGCCGCCCACGTCGACGCCAGGCCTGGCCGGTGCCGCGGCGGGCGCGTCCTCGACCCCGTACTCGTCGCCGAGATCGCGCGACGCCGAGTATTGCGGCGCCGGGGCCAGCGGCGCGGGCTCGTCGCGGATGAGGCCGCCGTGCTCGACAAGACACCCGCTGGCCGACACCGCGAGCGCCGCCGCCACTCCGAGGAACGAGGTCTGGCAAAGTCGCGTCATCTTCGTCTCCACTCTGCTCTGCACCAACGGTTGACGACCTGCAAAGCGCAGCGATCCTTGGCACCCTCGGCTGCGCGCGCTCGACGATACTCCTGTCGTCCTCCTGCCTGGCAAGCCGCCCCGCGGACGCCACAGCAAGCAGCTGACGGTGCGCTCGATCAAATCAGGCCGCAAGGGCCTGGGTGCAAGAGGGCAGACCTCGTCGCCTGCCGAGCGGCCACGATCACTTGGGACCTGCGCGGCCAAGAGCCCTCGCGCAGGCCGCCAGCGCGCGACGGTTGCTCGCTCGGCTGCCGAGTGAAAGGACGAACGCGGCTGGGTCCCAGTGCGCTTCCTGTACGGTGGCCCCGGCCGCTTGGAGCGCAAACAGCAGCCTTCCCGCGCTTGCCGCGGAAGGGTCGCGCACCAGGAGCACAGGGGCGTCACCAGAGGACACCGCGAGCCCGAGCCCTCGCAGTCCAGCGGCCAGCCGCGCGCGCTCGCGGGCCACCAGCAGGGCGGCGCGCCGCGCACGCTCGGGCTCCTCGAGCGCGGCGCCGGCCGCCGCCAGCTGCGGCGCTCCGAGCGGATAGGGCACCTGAAGCCTGCGCAGGAGGGAGACTGCGCCGAGCGTTCCGACTGCATATCCCACGCGCAGCGCCGCGAGGCCGTGCAGCTTGCTGAACGAGCGCAGCCGGACCATCTTTTCGTCTTGATGCAACACCGTTGCATCAGTGGCGCTGGCAGGACCGGCCCAGGCTTCGTCGATCACGAGCGCAACGGCGCCGGGGAGCCGCGATCGCAGCTCGCGCTCCACAAGCGGCGAGAGGAGGGCGCCGGTCGGATTCTCGGGCGAGGCGATGTAGAGCACGCGGGTCCGCGATCCGACCGCCGCGAGCAGGGGCGCAAGCGCATGCGCGCCGAACAGGCCGTCCGAGGTGCGCGGCGAGAGCACGGGCCGATGGCGCAGGCCCTGGCGCCAGCAGAGCGCCGAGAGCAGCTCGAAGGTGGGAAAAGGGCTGACGACCTCGTCGCCCGCCTGGCAGAAGGCGCGCAGGCAGCGCTCCAGCAGCTCGGAGGCCCCGCCGCCCGAGAGCGCGACCGAGCCCGGCGGCAAGCCGTGCAGCGATGCGAGGCGAGCCGCGAGCTGCCCTCCATCGTCCGGATAGAGATGAAGGTGGCCGGCCGTTTCGCGCAGCGCCCGGCGCACGCGCGGAGAGGGCCTGCGGCCGGGCTCGCCCTCGGGTGGATGCTCTTGGCCGGCTGCTGCCGGCTGCAGCTCGTTGACGCCCGCGAGCCGATCATCGCCGGCAAGAGCGGCCTCGGGATCGCGAGCGAGCGCCTCCGCGTCGATGGTGCGCCCGGTGAGCCCGCTCGCGAGGCCGCTGCAAGCCAGCAGGACGAGCGGCGCGATGTCATCCGCCAGCGGCATCCCGGCGATCTGGTCGCGCGAAGTGCCAGCTCGCTCGTGCATCCGCGTGGCGACCGCCCCCAGGCAGAGCGCGTTGACGCGCACCCGCGGCCACGCTTCCTCGGCAAACGCGCGCACGACGGCCTCCAGCGCCGCCTTGCCCGCCGTGTAGGGCCCGGCGCCCGCGAGCGGCGGGCGGCGCGTGACGAGCGAGCTGAGAAAGAGCAGCTGCCGGTCGGTGCCCTGAACAGGCCGCGAGCTGAAGCCGCGCAGCAGCGCCCCCGCCGCGAGCGCCGGCGCCAGCGCGTTTCCCTCGAGTTGGGCAAGCCAGAGCTCGCGCGTGACGTCGCGCAACGGCTGCAGGGGGTGCGCCGCTCCGACGCAGATCAGGCCGAGATCGACATCGCCGAGCGCCTCGAAGGCCGCCAGCGCGAACGCCTGCGCGCCCGCGTCCGTCGAGACGTCGGCCGCGACCGCGTGGGCCTCCGCGCCCTCTTTGCGCAAGAGCGCCGCCAGCGCCCGCACGTCCGCCCCGGTGCGCGCGCAGAGGAGAACGCGCGCCCCTTCGCGAGCCAGCGCCTTGGCGCAAGCGGCGCCGATGCCTTGCCCCGCGCCGGCGATGGCGACCCGATGGCCAGTCCAGCGCGAGGTCATCCAGGCGCCTCCGGAGGACGCTGCACCTTGATTGAAACCGGCTGCATGGTGCCCGTGCGCGCTAGCTTTCCCCAGCCGACCGCGAAGCCGATGAGCGCCGACCAGAGCGACTTCACGAGCGCCACCCAGAGCAGCTGCCGATAGGCGACGCGCTGGACGAAGAGCCCGAGCAAGAGGCCGAAGTCTTCGCCCTCCAGCGCCACGGCCACGCAGCACATCGCGAGGTCCACGGCGAAGAAGAGCAGGTAGTAGCCGAGCGTCTCGCCCGGGCGGCCGCGCAGGAGCGACACCACGAGCAGGAAGTCCACCAGCGGCGCCAGCAGCGGCACGAAGAACTGGTAGACGACGAACGCGGGAAGGATCAGCCAGCCGAGGACGCCGCCGCTCGGGCGGAAGAGTTTGCCCTTGTGCTTCCAGCAGGCTTGCAAGACTCCAAACGTCCAGCGGAAGCGCTGCTTGAGCAGGGCGCGCGCGGTCTCGGGCGCCTCGGTATAGGCGAGGGCGTGCTCGGCGTAGACGATCCGGTGGCCGGCGGAGATCAGCCGCAGCGTCAGGTCGGTGTCCTCGGCCAGCGTGTCCTCGTGGAAGCCGCCCGCCTCCAGCACGGCCGCGCGCCGCCAGACGCCGACTGCGCCCGGCACCACCGGCACCGCGCCGAGCAGGTCCCAGGCGCGCCGCTCTAGATTTTGTGCAGTGACGTACTCGAGCGCCTGCCAGCGCGTGAGCCGGTTCACCCGGTTGCCGACCTTGGCGTTGCCGGCCACCGCGGCCACCCGAGGGTCGGCGAAGGGCGCGCAGAGCCGGGCCACCGTGTCGGGCGTAAAGATGGTGTCGCTGTCGAGGGCAACGACCACCTCTCCGCGGGCCTCGCCAAAGCCGAGGTTCAGCGCCGACGACTTGCCGCCGTTCACTTTGCCAAAGATGCGCACGCGCTCGTTCCCATCGAACGCCTCGTGCAGCACGGCGAGCGTGCGGTCGGTAGACCCGTCATCGACACAGACCACTTCAAGGATGGGCGGCTCCTGCTCCAAGAGCGAGCGCACCGTGCGGACGATGACCGTCTCTTCGTTGTAGCCCGGCACCACCACCGAAACGGTGAGGCCCGGCGGCGGCTGCTGCGGGCCCGCGCGGCGCGCGCGGCGGGCCTGGATGGGCGCGAAGATTCCCAGCAGCACCGAGCGGAAGGCCAGGAGCCCGAGCGCGATTCCAAAGGCAAAGACGCCAAAGGCGCGCAGGCCCCAGAGCAGCGAGAAGACGAAGCCGTCGGTGCCGGAGAGGTTGGCCTTTCCGGCGGGCGGCAGGAGCGCCTCTCGCGAGAGGCCGAGCAGCTCTTCGGCGGCCACCACGCTGATGCCTTGCGCCGCGAATCCGTCGAGGATGGCGGGCAGGGCTGCGAGGGTCGCGGAGCGATTGCCGCCGCCATCGTGGAGCAGCACCACCGAGCCGAGCCTCGCCTTGGCGAGGACGCGATCGACGATGACCTTCGGGTCGCGCTGATCGAAATCCTCGGGGTCGATGTCGTGCCCGAGCGTCAGATAGCCGAGCGCCGCCGCCCGAGCGATGGACTGCGCCACCGGCGCCTCGTCGAGCGCTTCGTCGGAGTGGAACGGCGGGCGGAACAGCAGCGGATGGGCGCCGGTGATCCATTCGAGCAGCCGCGCGGTGGCGTTGAGCTCGAGCTGTTCACGCAGCGGCGACACCTGGGTCAGGTCCGGATGCGTATAGGTGTGGTTGCCGATCATGTGCCCCTCGGCGAGGAGCCGCTTGACCAGCTCCGGGTGGGCCTGCGCGTTTTCGCCGATGAGGAAGAACGTCGCGTGGAGGCCGCGCTGCTTGAGCAGGTCGAGGATGCGCGGCGTCCAGACCGGGTCGGGACCGTCGTCGAAGGTGAGGGCCACCTTGCCCGGCAGCTTGCCGCCCCGCCGCTCGAGGATGTAGCCCGACGGCGTCTCCTTATAGTCGGCGCCGGCGAGCTGCCCCGCGGCGTCCCAGCTGACCACGCGGCGGCCCGGCCGGGGCTCTGCCTTCACGCGCAGAAGCTCGCCGACGCCGATGATGCCCACGTCGGCCGGGTCGTGCGGGATGGTGCCGTCCAGCGCCGCGCGGGCGGCGGAAGCGTCGAACAGGCGGGGCGCGGGCGGCCGCGCGAAGAGGTCAAAGAGCTTGCCGTCCTCGGCGCCGAGCCGCCACACGGCGGTGCCGCGCAGCTTGAGCTGGGAGAGCTCGCCGAGCGTGGCCGCCGCGGAGGGCGCGTCGAGGAACCACACCTTGTGCTTTTCGTGGGCGGCGTCGTCGTCGTACTCGAAGAAGGGCTGCATCGCGTGGGCGTCCCACTCGATCGGCACCTCGTTCTCGCGCGCTAGCACCAGCGCGGCGTCGAACGAGAGCTCTTCCGCCGCGCCTGCGGAGTCGCCCTCGGCGTCGAGTTTCCAGTCGTAGCCGTAGGCGCCGAGAGCCACCACCAGCTTCTCGGCGGGTACCATTCTGAGCCAGGTGGCGGCCCATTTTGAAACCCATCCCGGTGTCGAAATGGGACCCGGCTCGTCGCTGGCGGCGTGCAGGTCGTAGGCCATCAGGACGAGAAAATCGCTGGCTGCCGCGAGGCGCCTGGCCGGGAGCGCGGAGGGCTCGGCCGGCACGTCGACTGACAAGAGAAAGCCCTGCGGGTGCAGCGCGGCCCAGAGCGCCTCGACGAAGGCGGCGAAGTCCGGCGCATCGCGCGGCTCGAGCGCTTCGAGATCGAGGTTGAGCCCGGCGTAGCCCCGGTCCTGGCAGAGCTTGAGCAGCCGCGCCGCGGCCTCGGCGCGCGCGGCTGGCGTGTGGATGATCGGCAGCGCCAGCGAGCGCTGGAAGCTGCCGTCGGCAAAGTTCTGCACGGTCGGCGTCAGCTCGAGGTGGGCGGCCAGCGGGGCCACGCGCGCGTCCTCCTCGACCGCGAGCTGGCCGCCCTTGGTCAGGCGCACCCACTCGGGCATGACGTGGGTCAGCTGCCCCGCGTGCGCCGCCAGCGAGCGCAGGCTGGCTGGGTCCCAGTTGACGACGAACGCCGCCAGCACGGGCGCCAGGTTCGAGCCGGGCGGCCGCTTGTGCTGCACCCGCTGGGCGCTCTCCACCAGCTTCTTCAGGTCGGTCGCCTCGCGCTTGTAGGCCTTCTCGCGCGCCTTGAGCTCGCGCGCCGAGGGGGCAGCGGGCGCGCCGTGGAGCGGAGCGTCGTCCTTCTTTTCCAGCACGCCCGACGCCGGCAGGATCGAGACGAGAAACGCGCCCGACAGGCCCACGGCGGCGGCGGCGCCGAGGGCGACGAGCAAGCGCACGGCGCGCGCCCGCCGACCGGTCAGGTCCTTGAAGATCGACATCTGGCCTCCTTTCCCGCCTGCTTGTGCACAGGCCGTGCCGCCGGTTGATGGTAGCGCGGCGCCCGCGGCTGCGTGCTAGACCGGGCCAATGCACGACGACTTGGAAAAGCGCAAGTCGCAGCACTTGGACCTCGCGCTGCGCGAGCAGGTCGAGCCGGCGGGCGCGGACGCGCTCTTCGGCTGCGTGCGGCTGATCCACCGCGCGCTGCCCGAGCTGCGGCTCGGCGACATCGATCTCTCGACCGCGCTCTGCGGCGTCAAGCTGCGCGCGCCTCTGATGATCACCGGCATGACCGGCGGCACCGAGCGGGCTGGCCGCGTCAACCGCGCGCTCGCGCAGCTGGCCGAGGAAGAGGGCATCGCGTTTGGGGTCGGCTCGATGCGGATTCTCCTGTCCGAGCCCGAGCGCCTCTCCACCTTCGACGTGCGCCCGCACCGTCCGCCCTTGCTGCTCGCAAACCTGGGCGCGCAGCAGCTGGTGGCGGAGAGATCGGCGGCCAGCCGCCTCATCGACTTGCTCGGCGCCGATGGCATCTGCATCCACCTCAACCCGGGGCAGGAGCTGGTGCAGCCCGAGGGCGACCGCGACTTCGTCGGCTGCCTGGACGCCATCGCTGGGCTGGCGGCGGAGCTTGGGCCGCGGCTCATCGTCAAGGAGACCGGCTGCGGCATCGGTCCGGCCGTGGCGCGCGCGCTCTGGGAGCGGGGCGTGCGCACGCTCGACGTCAGCGGCACCGGCGGCACGAGCTGGACGCGGGTGGAAGAGCTGCGGGCGCAGGATCCGATCGCGCGCGCAGTGGGCGCCGAGCTGCGCGACTGGGGCTTGCCGACCGCGGCCTGCATCGGCGCGACGGCGCAGCTCAGGCTCGAGGGCCTCGCGCTCATCGCCGCGGGCGGGGTGCGCTCTGGGCTCGACGTGGCGCGGGCCATCGCGCTCGGCGCCACGGCCGGCGGCTTCGCGCTGCCGATGTTCAAGGCCTTCGAGACCGGCGGCCTCGATGCGGCGCGCACGGCGCTGCAGGCCGTGGTCGCTGCGCTGCGGGCGGCGTGCCTTTTGGTCGGCGCCAAGGACCTCGCGGCGCTCCGGGGATCGCGGCCCGTGGTGCTCGAGCCGCTGCGCGGGTATGTCGATGGCCTGCTTGCCTCCGCGCTGCCGGAAGGCGCGGGCCGATGAGGACCGGCCAGGGGAGCGCGCCTGGCAAGATCATCCTGCTCGGAGAACATGCCGTCGTGTACGGGCAGCCCGCGCTGGCGGCGGCGGTGCGGCAGCGCGTGCAGGTCGAGCTGGTCGAGCACGAGGGCCCGCTGCGGCTCGAGCTGCCCTCGGGCCTGACGGCGCCTCCCGAGGCGGTGCGCGCGGCCGGGGCGATGCTGGCCGAGCTTGGGCTGCCGCCTCGCTTCGTCGCCAAGGTGCAGAGCGAGCTGCCGCTGGGAGGCGGCCTCGGCAGCTCTGCGGCGCTGGGCGTGGCGCTGGCGCGCGCGGCGGCGGCTGCTGCTGGCCTGACGCTCACGCCGGGCGAGGCGGCGCGGCTCGCGCTCCATCTGGAGACGGTGTTTCACGGCGCTCCCTCGGGCGTCGATCCCGAGACCTGCGCGCGCGGCGGGGCCCTGCTCTTCATCCGCGCGCACGGCGGGCAGGCGCAGATCGTCGAAGAGGTGCGGCCCGCGCAGCCGGTGGCGCTCGTGATCGCGCTGACGGGAATCCTGCGCGGGACGCGGTCCACCGTGCTGCCGCTCTCGGCCCGGCGGGCGGAGCGGCCGGCGCTCTACGACCCGATGCTGGCGCTGCTCGGCGAGCTGGCGCGCGGCGGGAAAGCGGTGCTGGAGAAGGGCGATCTGTTCGACCTGGGAGTGCGCTTCGACGCGGCCCACGGGGTGCTGGCGGCGCTCGGCGTCTCCTGCGCGGAGCTCGATGATCTGGTGGTGGCCCTGCGCAAGCGCGGCGCGCTCGGGGCCAAGCTGACGGGCGCCGGCGGCGGAGGCGCGGCCATCGGCCTCGCGCGCGATCTGGGCGACGCCGAGGCCATCGCCGCGGCGCTGCGCGGACACGGCGTCGAGTCCTTCACCACCGTGGTCGAGGCGCTGCCATGACCAACGGCCGCGCGACCGCCACCGCGCACGCGAACATCGCGCTGGTCAAATATTGGGGCAAGCGCGACGAGCGGCTCCTCTTGCCCGAGGCGGGCTCGCTCAGCGTCGCGCTCGACAAGCTGCTCACGACCACGACCGTGGAGCTCGGCGTCGCGCGCGACGAGCTGCTCCTCGATGGCAAGCCCGCCAGGGCCACGGAGCTGGCCAAGGCCCGCGCGCTGCTCGACGCGGCGGGCATCGGCGGCAAGGCGCGCATCGAGTCGCGCAACGACTTTCCCACCGCCGCCGGGCTGGCCTCGAGCGCGAGCGGCTTCGCGGCGCTGGCAGTGGCCGCCTGCGCCGCTGCGGGCCAGCAGCGCAGCGTGCAGGAGCTGTCGGCGCTGGCGCGGCTCGGCAGCGGCTCGGCCACGCGCAGCGTCCCCGGCGGCTGGGCGGTCTGGCAGGACGAGGCGGCCGAGCAAGTCCACCCGCCCGAGCACTGGCCGCTCTCGCTGGTCGTCGCCGTCTGCGCCGCGGGGCAGAAGGACGTGGGCTCGCGCGACGGCATGCGCTCCTCGCGCGAGAGCTCGCCGTTTCACTCCGCGTGGATACAGCAGTGCAGGCGCGATCTGCCTCGCGCGCTCGAGCTGCTCGCGGCCAGGGACCTCGAGGGGCTCGGCGCGCTGGCCGAGCGGAACGCGCTCCGCATGCACGCCGACGCGCTGGCCGCGGAGCCGCCGCTCCTTTACTGGGAGCCGGCCACCATCGCCTGCTTGCGCACGCTCGCCGCGCTGCGGGCGCAGGGCGTCTCGGCCTGGCCGACCATCGACGCGGGGCCGCATGTGGTTGCGCTCTGCCGGCCGGAGCAGGCGAGCGCAGTGGCCGACGCTCTCGGCGCCATCGCGGGGGTGCGTGAGACGATGATCTGCGCGCCGGCCGGGGGCGCGCGGGTGGTGGACACGCGATGAGCGAGCAGACGATCACGGCGCCGGGCAAGGTCTTCCTGGCCGGCGAGTACGCGGTGCTCGAGCGCGGCCGGCCCGCGCTGGTGGCGGCCGTGGACCGCGCGCTCACCTTGCGCTGGCGGCCGCTCAACGACGGGCGCATCGAGCTGCACCACGGGCCGAGCGGAGCGACGCTGCTCGGGCGCATCTGGCAAGGAGATGCCGCCGTGGCGCCGCGCGGGTCGATCGCCTGGGAGACGGGGATGCCCGAGGAGCTGCGCTTCTCGGTCATGGCGGTCGAGCTGGCGCTGCGCTTCTGCGGCGAAGAGGGGCTCACGCCGGTCGGCTTTGCCGCCAGCTTCCTCGACGATCTGGCGCTGCCGGCCTCGGGGGCGCAGGCTTCGCCCAAGCTGGGTCTGGGCGGAAGCGCCGCCGCCTGCGTCCTCTCGGTGCGCGCGGCGTGCGCGGCGCAAGGGCGGCCGCTCTCTTCGCGCGAGGCGCTGGCGCTGGCGCTCCCGGCGCACTGGGCGGCCTCGGGCGGGTCGGGGAGCGGCGCGGACGTGGCCGCGTCGGCGCTCGGCGGCCTCCTGGAAGTGCGACCGCGCTTCGAGTGGCGCTCGGTGGCCGCGCTCATGGCCGTGCCGCCTCGGCAGCTGATCCTCGAGCCGCCCTGCGACGTCCGCGCGGTCGCCGTGCCGCCCGATCTGCGCCTCCTGCTCGCCTTCAGCGGCTCCTCGGCCGACTCGCGGCAGCTGGTCCGCGAGGTGCGCGCCTGGGCGGGCTGGGCGCCGGGCCGCTGGCGGCACCACGTGCAGCTGATCAGCGAGCTGGCCGCGACCTTGCGCGACGCGCTCTCGCAAGCGGCGGCACATGGCGCAGGCGAGCCTGAAGGCCGAGCCGCCCGCGAGGCCGCGCTGCAGACCGTGCGCCACGCGGCGGCGGAGATGGGCGCGCTCGGGGCGGAGGCCGGCGCGCGCATCGTGACAGCCGAGCTGGCGCGCGCGTGCGCCATCGCCTCGGCGGCCGGCGCGCAGGCGAGCGGGGCCGCGGGAAAGCCGAGCGGCGCGGGCGGAGGCGACTGCGCCGTGGTCCTCTCGTTCGGCGACCCCGCGCGCGACGCCGCCGAGCGCGCGCTCACCGAGGCCGGATTTCCCTGCTTCCGCGTCGCCTGCGCGCAGGCCGCGTGATCGATCTGCACCGCCGCGGGTCTGGACTCGCTTTGCCTCTCCGGCTCGCCGCGCTGATCGCCATTGCGGTCTCGCCCGCCCTCCTGGCGCAGGCGAACGTGGTGCGCGAGCGCCCGCCCGAGGAAGCGAAGAAGGAGCCGACCATCACCAGGCTTCCCCAGCTGGTCGAGTCTCGCCAGGCAGTCTATCCGCCAGGCAAGCTCGCCGCGGGGGTCGAGGCAAATGTCGGGACGCTGCTCGACATCGGCGCCGACGGGCGCGTCCAGCGCGTCGAGATCGTCGAGGGCGCGGGCCCCGAGTTCGACGCCGCCGCCCTGAGCGCGCTGGCGGGATTCGTCTTCACTCCGGCCGAGCTCGACGGCGTGCCGGCGCCGGTGCGCATCCGCTACATTTACCATTTCGTTATCGAAAAGAAGAAAACGACAATTACCGAAGTTGCGCCGCCTGACCCGGACGCGGGCACCATCCGCGGCACGGTGCTCGAGGCGGGAACGCGCCGGCCCATCGCCGCGGCCGAGATCGTCCTGGCCACGGTCGGGCTCACGGCCGTCTGCGATGGGCAGGGGCGCTTTGAGCTCAAGGAGGTCCCGCCCGGCAAGCACGAGGTGCGGGCGAGCGGCGCCGGTTTCGCGGAGGGGCGCGCGCGCGTCGAGCTCCTCGCCAAGGGCACCGCCGAGCCGACGCTCTACCTGCGCCGCACCGAGGTGGGCGAGCTGTCGGCGACCGTGGTCGGCGAGAAGGCGGCCGAGGCGCCCACGCGCCGCACGCTGACCCGCGAAGAGCTGGCCAACGTGCCGGGGTCGCTCAACGACCCGATCCGCGCCATCCAGAACCTGCCCGGCCTCGCGCGCGCGCCGGCGCTGAGCGGGGCGCTGCTGGTGCGCGGCTCGCCGCCCGCGGACACCGGCATCTACTTCGACGGCAACAAGATCCCAATCTTGTTTCACTTCCTCGGCGGCCCCTCGGTGATCAGCGAGGAGATGCTCGACCGCATCGACTTCTACCCGGGCGGCTTCGGCGCGTACTACGGGCGCAACCTGACCTCGGCCATCGACGTCAAGAGCCACAAGGGCGACGCCACGGGCCTGCACGGCAGCGCCTCGGTTGACCTGCTGCAAGCCACCGCCTTCGTCGAGGGGCCCGTCAATTCAGACACCAAGGTCGCGGTGGCCGCGAGGCGCAGCTACATCGACGTCTTCCTGCCGCTGTTCTTGCCCAACGATCCGAAGAACGGCATCACGCTGATCACGCCGATCTATTACGACTACCAGGCGCGGCTCGATCACAAATTATCGAACGGCGACGACCTGACGGTCTTTGCTTTCGGCAGCGACGACAAGCTCTCGCTGGTGCAGAAGGGCGGCACGCGCAACAACAACATCTCGGTCGACACGCACACCGGCTTCCACCGCTTCCAAGTCTCCTGGAAGCGGCAGGTCTCGCCGTCGCTGAGCTTGTCGATCCAGCCGGTGCTCGGCTTTACCTCGCAGGACTTCAGCGCCTCGGGGGCGGGGCCTGGCACCTTCGCGCTGCCGCAGACCGGGACGTTGTTTGATCTCTCGGCGGGGCTGCGGGCCGACGCGCGCCTTCGGTCGGGCCCGGGCCTCGAGCTGCGCACCGGCCTGGACGTGCTCTGGGATCGGTACAAGTACCAGGCCGACATCCAGTCGTCGCTCGACATCCGCTCGCTCGGCGGGCCGATCACCGAACAGCAGACGTTCTCGCGGGTGCAGCCCTTTTCGCAAATCGGCGAGTTTATCGAAATCGAGTGGAAGCAGGGCAGGCTCAGCCTGACGCCGGGGCTGCGCTTCGATCAGGTGCACTGGAGCGGCAACACCGCGCTCTCGGTCGATCCGCGGCTCTGGGCGCGCTACCAGCTCTCGCCCGAGACGGCGCTGAAGGCCTACGCGGGCCTCTACCACCAGCCTCCAAGCCCCCTTCAAGTTGACCAGACCGTCGGCAATCCGCACCTCGGCCAATCCTACGCCGGGCAGATCGGCGCCGGGGTCGAGCACCGCTTCAGCGACGTCTGGAATGCCAGCGCCGAGGTCTATTACAACCGGCGCGCCGACCTCGTCTTTCGTGTCCCGGCCGCGGTGCTGGCCGACGGGAGCGTCTACAACCCCATCCTCTCCAACTCGGGCGTGGGGCGCAGCTACGGGCTCGAGCTGCTGGTCCGCCGCGAGATCACCTCCAAGCTCTACGGGTGGCTCGCGTACACGTTATCGAAATCGCAAGTCATCCAGCGGCCGACCCTGGGCTGGTCGGCGTTCGGCTTCGACCAACCGCACAACCTGACCGCGGTGGTCGGTTATCGACCCTCGGTGGGCTGGGAGCTCTCGTCGCGGTATCGCCTGGTGAGCGGCAACCCGACGGCGCCCGTCAAGACGGCCACGCTCGACTCCGACAGCGGCGGCTTCGTCCCCGACCTGGGCACGTTTGGCGACGCGCGGCTGCCGACCTTTTCCCAGCTCGACGCGCGCGCGCAGTACACCTGGACCTTCAAGCTCTGGCAGCTCTCGCTGTACCTGGACGTGCAGAACGTGCTCAACGCGAAGAACGAGGAGCTGCACCTCTACGATTATCGATACCGCGCGCAAGGGGGCATCACCGGGTTACCGATTTTACCGACGCTCGGCGTCAAGGGGAAGTTCTGATGGCCGCGCGCGCGCTCCTCTCCTTGGCCCTCGGCCTGCTGGCGTGCACGCCCGGCTTCCAGTCGCCAAGCCAGGTGCAGGATCTGCGCGTGCTCGCTGTCGCCGCCGAGCCGCCCGAGGCCTTCGCGGACCTCGACGCTGGCACGGTGGACCCGGTGACCGTGACGGTGCTGGTGGCAGACCCTGCGCCGCGCGCGCCCGTGGCGGTCTCGGCCAGCATCTGCTTTCCGACCGACAGCCTGATCTGCGACGGGCAGAAGCTCGACCTGCCGACCGAAGGCAGGCTGACCCCCGGCGAGGTCGCCTTTACGCTGCAGCCGCCGGCGGCCCTGGTGGTGGGCGCGCTGCAGAACGACAAGCTGAAGGGCCTCGGCGGTGTGCGGGTTCAGTTCACTGCCAGTGCGACCGACGGCGACCCGGCGGGCGCGGCCCAGGCCGAGAAGGTCCTGCTCTTCAGCACGGTGCCCAAGGAGCAGGCGAACCACTCGCCGCACATCTCCTTCCTCGAGATCTCGCGGGCCGGAGGGGCCAAGGAGCGCCTGCAGGCGGGCGAGACGCTGCACCTCGCGGCCGGCGAGGAGGTGGGCATCCGGCCGCTGGTCGGCCTGGGCCCAGACGGCGCCGAGACGTACACGACGACAGACCTCGCCGGCCGCGAGGTGACGCTCACCGAGCAGCTGCAATACACGGTGTTCACCATGCTCGGCTGCGAGTGGGACAAGGACAGCGCCTACGAGCCGCTGCCGGGGGCCGCCACGCCGCCCTTTGGCATCGTGCGGCTGCACGCTTACGTCGGCCCGGGCGTGGCAGGGACGTTCTGGGTCGTCGTGCGAGACGGGCGCGGCGGCCTCTCCTGGTTCATCGCCTCGTGGGCCACGAGCTGAGAGCAGGCGCTCAGGCGTCGTGGTCGGGCTTGGCCGGCCCCTCGGCGAGGGTGGGCTCGCCCCCCTCGCGCTCGGTCACCTTTCCCGGCACGACGTACCCCCCGGAGAACCAGGTGCCGAGGTCCTGGGCGCGGCAGCGCGGGGAACAAAAAGGAAACGCCGCGTTCTCCTCGCGGGGCAGGGCGACTTTCTTGCAACTCGGGCAGCGGGCCATTTGCATCGTCTAAGACTCCCGCGGCCGCGATTCAAGATCCGAGATTGACCAGACCGCCACCGGAACCTATAGGACGCCTCGATGGACTCGCCGCCCAAGGTTCCGCTGCTCCTGGTGGTGGACGATGATGTCGACATCGCCCAGACGCTCGGGCTCTGCCTGCGCGCCGAGGGCTATCGCGTGCAGCTGGCGCGCAACGGGCGCGACGCGCTCGACCTCCTCGCGCTCGAGCTGCCCTCGGTCATCCTGCTCGATCTGATGATGCCGGTGATGGACGGCTGGCAGTTTGCGGCCGAGCTCAAGCGGCTCGGCCACCGCGTGCCCATCCTGGTCTTGAGCGCTGACCAAGGCGTCGAGCGGCACGCCGGAATGCTGGACGCCGCCGCGCACCTGGGCAAGCCGTTCGACCTCGACGACCTGCTCGACAAGGTCCGCCAGCTGGTCGGTGCGGCCGGTCCCACGCGCACATCTGCTTGACGCCCGCGCCCACGCGATGCACAAGGCCGTGGCCGACGGCGGTTCGGGAGTGTCAGCAGGGCGGCCGTTCCGGCAGGAAGGATGCAGTCCAAGGCGATGGGCGCAGCCAAGCTCGTGTTCCGCATCGCCCTCTCGCTGGCCGTGAGCGCGCTCTTCATCTGGCTCTCCCTGCGCAACGCGGACATTCGCGCCGTGGCGCACAACATCGCCGCGGCCGACCCGCTGCGCGTGTTTGCCTACGCGCTGGTGCTGCTGACCGTCCACCTCGTGCGCACGGTGCGCTGGGGGATCCTGCTCGAGCCGCTCGGCCACGTCGGCTTCAAGCGGCTGAACGCGGCCAGCGCAGTCGGCTTCATGCTGCTCATCCTCCTGCCGCTGCGGCTCGGCGAGTTCGGCCGGCCCTTCGCCATCGCCCAGCCCCCCGCGGGCGGCGGAGTGCGCATCCGCCGGAGCGGCGCGATGGCCTCCTGCGTGGTCGAGCGCATCGTCGACGGCATCGCCATCGGCCTGCTCGGCGTGATCGCGCTGCGCCTGCTCGGCGGCTCGGCGTCGGGCAAGTACGCCTCGTTCGCCCGCAGCGCCTCGCTCGCGGTGGCCGCGGGGTTTGGCGGCCTCTGCGTCGCGCTGGTCCTGACCATCGTCCAGCACGAGCGCGCGCTGCGCCTGGCGCGGGCCGTCCTGTCGCCGATCTCGCCCCGGCTGGCCGAGCGCGCCGTCAGCATGATGGACGCGTTCCTCGGCGCCGTGCACCTCGGCTCGGGCTGGAAGACCGCGGCCTTCTTCGCCCTCACCGTCCTCTACTGGGCCGTGACGGGCTTCGGCCTCTGGATCCTCGCGTCTGCCTTCGGAATCCAGCTGACCGCGCTGATGGCCGCCACGCTGCTCGCCGTGCAGGTCGTCGGCGTGATGGTCCCCGCCGGCCCCGGGATGGTCGGCACCATGCAGTTCTTCACCGCCATCGGCATCTCGCTCTTCTACCCGGGCGCGCTCGACCGCGGCCCGCTCAACGATCAGATCGCCGCCTACTCGAACACCATCTGGTTCTTCCAGTTCGCCATCCAGGTCGGCCTGGGCCTGCTCTTCATGGCCACCAGCCACATCACGGTGCGCGGCCTCTTCTCGTTCTCGGGCGCCTCCGACGGGGCCGACGAACAGGGCGCCGTCCGCGCAGCTTGACGCAGCACCCGAGCCTTGCTATTTCGCGCGCTCTTTTGGCGGCGTAGCTCAATCGGCTAGAGCGGCGGTCTCATAATCCGCAGGTAGGTGGTTCGAATCCACCCGCCGCCACCACGATTTCTGTCTGACGATTTCGCGCACCGTCAATCGATGGCGTCGAGTAGCAGCCCCACCGTGGCGGTGGGCCTGGCCGGCGCGGCCAGCTTGAGCCGCGCGAGGCCGCTGCCGCCGACGAAGAGCGCCGACTCCTTGCCGGCTGCCTTGCCGAGCGCGGCGACTGAGGCCTGCGCGAGCCCGGCATCGCTGGCGAGGCTGAAGGAGAGCGCCACCAGCTCGAACCGCAGCTCGCGGGCCATGCGCACGGCGTCGGCCACCGGCGTGCGTGCTCCGGTGCGGCGCACGCGAAAGCCCTCGGCGCGCAGGGCGAGCGCGACGAACAAGGCGCCGAGGTCGTGCTCCTCGTCGCCGAGGCATGCGACGAGCGCAAGTCTTTCCCGCGAGGCGGCACGGCGGGCGCGGCGAAGCGCGCGGTGGCCACGACCCGCAGCGTGTCGCTGGCGAGGTGCTCGTCGGCCACCGAGAGCTGGCCCCTGGCCCAGCGCTCTCCGATCAGCGAGAGCGCGGGCGCGATCAGCTCGTCGGCGGCCCGGGCGATCTCGCGGGCGCTGGTCCCAAAGGCCGCGAAGGCCCCGGCGACCGAGCTCATGTCGGCCGCCAGCGCGCAGGTGGCGAGGTCCGCCGGGGCGGTCGGCGCGGCGGGCGCGGGCAGGGGCGCGCGCAGGCGCTCGGCGAACGAATTGATCACCAGCGGATCAAAGCGCCTGTGTCCGCCCGGAGTGCGCTCGCAAGGAAGCGCGCCCGAGTCGGCCCACCGCTTGACGCTCGCTTCGCTGGCGCACAAGAGCACCGCGATCTCGGAGGTGCCGAGCAGGCGCCGCGCGCTCATGAGGGTTCCTCCGGTCAGCCACGCCTGCGACCGGCAGTGCTACCACCGCTGCCCCGGCGTCGCGACCGGCTGCGGCCCGGCGTGTCCGGCAGGGTGCAGACCGGGGTGCAGGCGCCGCGCAATCTCCGCCGCCACCCTCGAGGCGTAGGGCTCGAGCACCATCTGCGCGTGATTGCAGTGCAGGGTCAGCACCTCGAGCTCGCTGCAGAGCGCGTCCCAGCCGAGCTGCGAGGGCGCGTTGCTGTAGCCCCGAACATGCATGCCGGCGCGGAAGACCAACACTCTGCCGTCGTAGTGCGGGGGCTCCCAGCGCTGGGCGTGCTCGAGCAGCCGGCTCATCTCGTCCGGGTCGATGAGCATCGCGCCCTCGCCCAGGTCGGGCTGGCGCGTGCCGATCAGCCGGTCGAGCTGCGAGCGGGCCCAGTGCGCGCGGTCAAACCAGGAGAAGCGGCGCAGCTCCTGGAGCCGGAAGCGCAGCTTGTCGAGGCCGACCTTGCGCGAGGTCCCGACGGCGGCGTCGAGCATGAAGACGAGCGGCACCTCGTGGCCGGCCTGGCGCAGCTGCGAGGCGACCTCCATCGCCAGGAGCCCGCCGAGCGAATAGCCGCCGAGCGTGAAGGGCCCGCTCCACGCCGCGGTCATCTCCCGCACGTAGGCGGCGGCCCGCTCCTCGAGCGAGTCATAGCTGCGGCCGTCGTCCGAGTGCGCCTGCAGGCCGAAGAGCGGGATGCCTTTCGGGAACGCGCCCGCCAGGCAGACGTAGGGCTCGAGCTGGCCGCCGACCGGATGGACGAGGAAGAGGGGCGGGCTCTGGCCTCCCTCGCGCAGGGGCACGAGGTGTCCCCTGGGCGCCGCCTGCCCCTTGACCAGGTCGTCGAGGCGGGCCGCGAGGCGCCGCGGCGTCGAGTGGAGGAAGAGATCGCTTGTCCCCAGCCTGCCCGGGTAGCGCGCGGTCAGCCGCGCCAGGAGCCGCAGCGCGGCGATCGAGTCTCCGCCGGCCTCGAAGAAGTCGGTGTCGGCGGAGGCGGTCCGCTTGAGCAGGTCCTTGAACTCGGCGGTCAGCTCGGCCACCCGCGGAGGAATCTTCTCGCCAGGGTTTGAAGCCTCTGCCCCTTCCTCGGCGGTCGAGGGCTGGAAGAGCGACAAGAGCCGCTGCCGATCGACCTTGCCGTTGGGGGTCAGCAAGAGCGCGTCGATCTGGACGAAGTGGTACGGCAGCATGTACTCGGCCAGCCACTGCCGCAGGAGCGCGCGCAGCTCGCTGCTCGGCAAGAGCGCCGCGCCCGGCCGTGCCACCAGCCAGGCGACGAGGCGCGGGTCCGAACCTTGGGGCCGGTAGAGCGCGACCGCGGCCTGGGCGACGTCGGGCAGCCGCAGCAGGGCAGCCTCGATCTCGCCAGCTTCGATGCGGTGGCCGCGCACCTTGAGCTGATCGTCGTTGCGGCCGAGCAGATCGAGGGTGCCGTCGGGCAGCCAGCGGGCCAGATCTCCGGTGCGGTAGAGGCGCCACGGGCCGCCGCGAAAGGGGTCGGGCAGGAAGCGCTGCGCGGTCAGCTCGGGGCGGTTGAGGTAGCCGCGCGCGACGCCCTCGCCGCCGATGTAGAGCTCGCCGGTGACGCCGATGGGCTGCGGGCGGAGCCGCTCGTCGAGCACGTGCAGCTCGGTGTTGTCGATGGGCGTGCCGACGCGGACGGCCGCGGCGGGCCTTTGCAGGCGGAAGGCCGACGACCAGATGGTGGTCTCGGTCGGCCCGTAGAGGTTCCACGCCTCGCCGCAGCTGCGCGACAAGCGCTCGGCCAGATCGGGCGGCAGCGCCTCGCCGCCGACCAGCGCCTTGAGCTTCGGGTCGCCCCTCCAGCCCGAGGCGAAGAGGGCCCGCCAGGTGGACGGCGTCGCCTGCAGCACCGTGGCGGCGCTCCTGGCCAGCGCGGTCTGTAGAACACCCCCGTCGGCGGCCTCTTCACGGCCGGCGAGGAAGATGCGCGCGCCCACCAAGAGCGGCAGCCAGAGCTCGAGGCCGGCGATGTCGAACGAGAGCGAGGTCACCGCCAGCAGCGTGTCGGCCGCCGTCAATCCCGGCCTGCGCGCCATGCTGGCGAGGAAGTTCACCAGCGAGCGGTGCTCGACCTCGACGCCTTTCGGGGTGCCCGTGGAGCCCGAGGTGTAGAGCAGGTAGGCGAGCGAGGTGGCGTCGGGTCCCTGCCAGCTCGGAGGGCAGGGCGCCGCGGGCAGCTCCTCGTCGACGCAGACCACCTCGGCGCGGTGCGGAGGCAGCTCGGCCAGGAGCGCCCGCCGCGTCAGGATGACCGAGGCGGAGGCGTCGTCGATCATGAACGCCAGGCGCTCGCGCGGAAAGCCCGGGTCGAGCGGCAGATAGGTGCCGCCGGCCTCGAGCACGCCGAGCATCGCCTCGGGCAGCCGCGCGTGGCGGTCGAGGTAGAGGCCGACGCGCGCTCCGCGAGTCACGCCGAGCCCGCGCAGCCGCGCAGCCAGCGCATCCGCCCGCTGCCAGAGCCCGGCGTAGCTGAGCTTCTCGTCGCCCGCCTCGAGCGCGACGGCGTCGGGCGACCGCTGCGCCTGCGCGCGCAGGAGCGCGGTGAGCGGCTGGTCGCGGGGAAAGCCGGCGCTGGTGTCGTTCCAGAGCGCGAGGCTTCTCCGATCAGGCTCCGAGAGCCACTCCAGCTCCGAGAGCTTGATCTCGGGGGTGCGGCAGAGCTGGCTCACGCAGCGTGAAAATCCGTCGGCGAGGCGCGCCAGGTCGCCTTGGTCGAAGAGCGCGGCGCTGCCGACGAGCTGGGCCACCAGGCCCGACGGTCGCTCCTCCATCGTCAGGCGAAGATCGGTGCGCGCGGACAGCTCTTCGAGCGCCACTTCTTGGAGCGCGCCGCCGCCGAGCTCGCGCGCCTCGCCCCGCAGCTGGTGGCTGAAGAAGATGCGAAAGCCCGACAGGCGGCGCCTCCCGGATCCGAGCGCGGCCACCAGCCGGTCGAAGGGCAGTCCCCCGTCGGCCAGCGCGTCGGCCAGTGCGTCGGCCAGGAGCTCGCGATTGGCCAGCGCCAGCCCGATGAGCGTCGGGTCAAAGGCGAGGCTGGCCCGCAAGGCGAGCGGCGAAGTGAACAGGCCGATCTGCTGCTGTTCGTCGGCGTGGGCGCGTCCGGCGTAGTCCACCGCGATCAGCTGGTCGCACTCGCCGCTCCAGCGAAAGAGGAGGGCCTCGAAGGCCGCCAGCGAGAGCATGGCGACGCTGGTGTGCCGCTCGCGGCTCAGCTCGCGCAGCGAGGCGGTCACCTCGGCCGGCAGCTCGCGCCGCAGCTGCAGCGCGCGGGTGCTTCCGGCGTTGTCGCCGCCGCGCCACGACAGGCGCAGGCGCTCGGGCGCGCCCGCCAGCCGCTCACGCCAGCGCTGCTCCAGCGCCTGCAGCCGCTCCTCGTCGAGCTCCTCGCGCTGCCTCGCCACCAGCTCGGTGAACGAGGCCTGCAGCGGCAGCAGGCCGTCGAGCGGCGGCCTGCCCGCGCCGAGGTTCTGGTAGGTGGCCGCGAGCTCGCGCCAGAAGATCTCCTCCGAGGCACCGTCGTAGGCGATGTGGTGGATGGAGATCCAAAGCTCGGCGCTCCCGGGGTGATCCGCGTCCGGCGCCAGCGTGGCGCGCAGGGGGAGCTCGGCGCTCAGGTTGAAGGGCCGCGCCCGCTCGGCCGCGCGGGACCTGGCCAGCTCCGGGCCGCGCGCTTGAGCGAGGCGGCGCAACACGAGCTCGTCGGCCGAGCGCAGATCGAGGCGCGGCTCGCCGGCCATGTCGCCTGTAAAGCGGCAGCGCAGTGGCTCGTGCCGCCGGGCCAGCGCGCGGAGCGCTTCCTCGAGCCGGTTGGGGTCGAGCGGGACGTCGGAGCGAACGGCGCGGAAGACGACGGCCGTGGTGTCGCTCGGGTCGAGCTGCTGGAGCCGCCAGAGCCAGGTCTGCCAGGGGGAACAGAGGAGCGGCTGGCCCGGCGACCTGGCGACGGGGCGCCGGGCGGGCGCAGCGCGGCGACCCTGCTCCTTCTCCGCGCGGATGAAAGCGGCCAGGGCGGCGACGGTCGGGTGCTCGAAGACCGAGCGCACCGGCACGCTGACGAGGAGGCGCTGCTGGCAGAGGATCGACAGGCGGGCCGCCAAGAGCGAGTGTCCGCCGAGGCGGAAGAAGTCGGCATCTCGCTGCTCGATGCGGAGCTTGAGGACCTCCGAGTAGAGCTGCGCGACCGCGCGCTCCAGGTGATCTTGCGGAAGGGCCCGGCTCTCCCCATCGCTCTGGCCCGCTGTCGGAAGATCCTGCGCGGAGGGCGCCGGCAGCGCGCTCCGGTCGACCTTGTCGTTGACGGTGCGCGGAATTGCTTCGATCGGCACGAACGCCGCCGGCACCATGTAGTCGGGCAGGCGGCCCGCCAGCTGTTCGCGCAGCGCCGTCCGGTCGAGCGCCGCGCCGACGACGTAGGCGACCAGCTGCGACCCGACTGCGGGCACCTCCCTGAGCGCGACCACGACGTCGCGCACGCCGGCGGCCTCGCGCAGCGCCGCTTCGATCTCGCCGAGCTCGATGCGAAAGCCCCGGAGCTTCACTTGCAGGTCCGCCCGGCCCAGATACTCCAAGCTGCCGTCGGGAAGGCGGCGCCCGAGGTCGCCCGAGCGGTACCGTCGCGCAGCTTCCGGCTCGCCTTGCGCGTCGCGACGGAAGCGCCTGGCCGTCAGCGCGGGCCGGCGCAGGTAGCCGTCCGCCACGCCGCGGCCGGTCACCCAGATCTCACCAACCTCGCCGTCGGCGACCGGCCGCTCGTCCGCGTCGAGCAGCTCGACGCCGAGGTCGCCGAGCGGCACGCCGATCAGGCTCTTGCCCGGTCCGCGCGCATCGTCGGCGCTCATCGGACGGAAGGTCACGTGCACCGTCGTCTCGGTGATGCCGTACATGTTGACGAGCCGCGGCTGCTGGTCGCCGTGCGCGTCGAACCAGCCGCGCAGGGTCCGCGGGTCGAGCGACTCGCCGCCGAAGATCACCTGCCGCAAGCGGCTCCGCGGGCGCTCGGCAGCTGCATCCGCGGCGTCGAAGGCGCGAAACGCGCCCGGCGTCTGGTTGAGGATCGTCACTCCTTCGCGCAGCACTAGCGCGTGAAAGGCGTCGGCCTCGCGCGCGGTCCTGCTCTCGACGATCACGAGACGGCCGCCGGTGAGGAGCGGACCCCAGAGCTCCCAGACCGAGAAATCGAAGGCGATGGAGTGAAACAGCGTCCAGACATCGCCGGGGCCGAAGGCGAAGAGCGGCTCGGTGGCCGTGAAGAGCCTGGCCACGTTCCGCTGCGTGACCAGCACGCCGTTCGGCTGGCCGGTGGAGCCCGAGGTGTAGATCACGTACGCCGGGTCCTCCGCTGCCGGACGGGGCCGAGGCTGCGCTTCGGCGGCGCTTTCGGCGGGCAGCGACAAGATCTCGGCGCCCGGCGGGAGGCCCTCGAGTGCTGTGCCGTCGGTGATCACGGCGCGGGGCGTGGAGTCTGCGAGGATCAGGGCCCGGCGCTGCGCGGGGTGGGCGAGGTCGATCGGCACATAGGCGGCGCCGGCGCGGCAGACCCCGACCACGGCGATCACCAGCTCCGCCGAACGCGGCAGCGCGACGCCGACCAGACTGCCAGGCCCGATGCCCCGCGCCTGCAGCACAGCCGCCAGCGCATCGGCGCGCAAGAGCAGCTCGCGGTAGGTGACGCACCGGACGCCATCGACGAGCGCGATCGCGTCACCTTGCGCGCGCGCCATGGCCTCGAATCGCTCCGCGAGCAGGGGCGGCTCGGGCTGCCGCGCTCTTTCTTGCTTGGCAAAGCTGGCGCCCGCTGGCGCGCCGCCGGCCATCTCGTCGAGCAGGTGAAAGAACTGGTCGAGGTGCGCCGCCAGCTCTGGCTCTTCGTAGAGCGCGCGGTTGCCGTTCAAGTCGACGCGCACGTCGGCCTCGGAGGGCCCGTCGAACACCCCGAGCGCCAGATCTGCCACCGGACCGTTCGAGAGGTTGTGCGTCCTGGCCGGGTAGCCGCAAAACGTCGCGCCCTGGTCGAAGGGCATGACGTTGACGGAGATGGCGTAGGGGTCCGGCTCGAGCGGTGAGAGCGTTAGATCCTGCCGCAGATCCTGCGACGGATAGCGCTGGTGGCGCAGCACCTCGCGGATGGTGCGGCCAGCCTCGTGCACGACCCGGGCAGGGGTCTCCTTCGCGCCGAGGCGGAGGCGAAGCGGCACGACGTTCGACAACATCGCCGGGGTCAGGCGGGCGTCGGCGCCGAGCCGCGCGCTGACGGCGAAGCCGAGCAGAACGTCGCTCGTGCCTGCGTTGGCGCGCTGGTAGAGGGCGGAAGCGGCGACCAGGACTTGCGCCAGGCTCGCGCCGGGCGAGAGCAGCAGCAGCTTCTCGATGGACGTTTTCGGCAGGTGCCGGGTGACGCGTCGGAGCTCGTGGCCGCTCGCTTGGGCCTTGCCCGACAGGCTGACGCGGGGCGGACGGCCTGCGAGCAGCGCGCGCCAGTAGCGCCGATCCTCTTCGAACCGGGCCGAGGCGCGATAGGCCTCTTCCCGACCAAGCAGCTCCCGCACCGAGCCGCTGGTGGACGGCGCTGGGACGCGCCCTGCGGCCAGCGCGGAGTAGACCGCCTCCAGCCGCCGCCAGACCAGGTTCCTCGAGAAGCCGTCCATCAGCAGGTGGTGCACTTCAAAGCACCAGAGGAAGTGCTCGGGCCCGAGCCGCAAGAGCGCCCAGGTGAACGCCCGTCCGCCGTCGAGGTGCCTGGGCGCGGAGAGCTGCTCGTGCATCCACGCGAGCGCCTCGGCGCGCGGGCTCTCGCGGGTGGAAAAATCCAGCACGGGGCAGGACCAGTCGCCGAGCGGCCGCACCCATTGCACGGGGGCGTCGATCGGACCGCCAAAGCAGAGGCGCAGCGCCTCGGTCTCGTCGATCACCTGGCGCGAGGCCTGGCTGAAGACCGCGGGGTCCACCGGCCCCGTGATCTCGGAGAACTGGCCGGTGACGTTGGCGTTGCTCTCAGGGCTCAATAGCTCGGCTGCCCAGAGCCCCTGCTGCGCGGTGGAAAGCGGGAAAGCGTGCCCGCCGGATGTTTGGTGTTGCTGTAAAAAAATCATCCGGTCAGTGTGGCCTCATGGGTAATTCCAAGCACTTGGCTCCGCCCTGATGCCGAGAAGCTTAACCTCGCTCGGAGAGGTCCGGCAAGGTGCTGTCCTTCCGTCACTAGAGGAACGCCCGCGCTAGCCCTGAATCCGCGCGACGGTGCGCTCGGGATCAGGACAGTTCGCGTCGGCGAACGCCACGACCTCCTAGATGAGAAAGCGCTGGGCGAAGACGAACACCAGCGCCGCGATGAAACCGGCCGCGGGAATGGTGAAGATCCAGGCCCAGACGATGCGGCCGGCCACGCCCCAGGCGACCGCGCGCGTGCCCTTGGTGGCGCCGACGCCGACGATGGCGCCGGTGATGGTGTGCGTGGTCGAGACGGGGATGCCGAGCCGCGCCAGGAACAGCAGCGTGACGCCGCCGCCGGTCTCTGCGCAGAAGCCGCCGATGGGCTGCAGCTTGGTCAGGCTGTGGCCCATGGTCCGCACGATCCGCCAGCCGCCGAAGAGCGTGCCGAGGCCGATGGCCGCGTGGCAGAGCAGCACCACCCAGAAGGGGATGTGGAAGGCCCGGTCGCGCCAGATGGTGCCGTAGAGGATGACGGCGATGATGCCCATCACTTTCTGCGCGTCGTTCGACCCGTGGCTGAACGAGTAGAAGCCGGACGAAATCAGCTGCAGGCGGCGGAACCAGGTGTCCACGGTCGTCGGCGTCTGCCGCCGCACCGCCCAGCTCGAGGCGATCATCATGACGATGCCGAGCACCATGCCGATCAGCGGCGAGAGCACGATGAAGACGCAGATCTTCACCACCCCGTCGATGACGAGGCCGCGCGGGCCCATCGCCACCAGCGCGGCGCCGACCAGGCCGCCCGTGAGCGCGTGCGAGGACGACGAGGGCAGGCCCCACCACCACGTCAGGATGTTCCAGGAGATGGCGCCGACCAGGGCCGCGAAGATGACCGCCAGCACCGAAGGCGTGCCCAGGCCCTTGAGCATCTCAAACTCGATGACGCCCTTGCCCATCGTGTTCGCCACCTTCAGCTCTCCGGCGAAGGCGGCGATGAAGTTGAAGAAGGCCGCCCAGGCCACCGCGTAGCCCGGCCGCAGCACGCGGGTCGAGACGACGGTGGCGATGGAGTTGGCCGCGTCGTGGAAGCCGTTGGAGAAGTCGAAGACGATGGCCAGGCCGACGAGCGCGATGACGACGATCAGCAGGGTCAAGCGTCCTCCGAGCGCGGGGGGCGGCCGTCCGTGAGTACCCTACTTGCGGTGACTCCGGAAGCGCCGCCTAATGGTGCCGATGCGCATCTCGGCCTGCATGATGGTGAAAGACGAGGAGAAGTTGCTCGCGCGCTGCCTCAAGAGCTTCGCGCCAGCCTTCGACGAGCTCTGCATCGTCGACACGGGGTCCAAGGACAAGACGCCAGCGATCGCCGAGCAGCACGGCGCGAAGCTGCGGCAGTTGAGCGCGTGCAACGGGCCGGATGGGAAGATCCGCGACTTCTCCATCGCCCGCAACGCCGCCATCGACCTGGCCACTGGCGACTGGATCCTGTGGATGGACGCCGACGACGTGCTCCAGCCCGGCGGCGCCGAGCGGCTGCGCAAGCACGCGCACAAGGCGAAGCACGCGGGCTACCAGGTGACGATCCGCTGGGGGCGGGACTCGTGGCTGCAGACGCGGCTCTTCAAGAACGAGCCGCACAATCGCTTCCTCGGGCGCATCCACGAATATCCGGCGGTCAAGGGAAGCCTCGGCACCGATCGCGAAGTGGTGGTCGAGCACCTGCCCGACAAGACGGGAAAGGAGTCGAGCGGCGAGCGCAATCTGCGCATGTGCGAGGCCGAGGTGAAGGACGACCCCTCGAACATGCGGGCGCTCTTCTATCTCGGCAATGCCCTGCGGCTGGAGGGGCGCACCGACGAGGCGATCCTTCGCTATACGCAATACCTCGCCTTGGGCGGCAATTTCCACTGCGAGCGCTATATGACCGCCTATTACATCGCTTGCTGCCACTTCAACAAGACCGAGTGGATGGAGGCCATCCACGCCGGCTATCGCGCGCTGCGCATCGACCCGCGCTATGCCGAGATGCATTGCTTGATCGCCGATTGCTATGGCGAGCTCGGCGACTATGCCTTCGCGCAGCAGTGGTATCGCTCGGCGATCGCCTGCCGGGCGCCGCCCCCCGACGCCTCGCTCTTTGTCGATCGGGAGAAATATGACTCCTATCCAGAGACCGGCCTGAAGGTCTGCGAGGAGAAGCTCAAGGCCGGCGCGCGCGTCGACCGATAGGACGCGGCGGGGGCCTGTAGTACGCTCGGTACCAGAATCATTTCACCGGGGGAATCACCCATGAATCGCCTCCTCGCGCTCGCGTGCATGGCCATTGCCGGACCAGCGTTGGCCGAAACTGCGCAGGGCCTGACCAGCGCCGAGCAGCAGCGGTTCTTCCACCTCGCCGAAGGCAGCGAGGCCTTCCCTTATCTGTGGATGCGCGCGCTCGAGAGCCCGGCGACGCACAAGCCGTTCTTCGAGCACCCCGAGCGCTTCGGTCTGCTCCCTGACCCGAGCAACGGCGAAGGGCTGCCCATCGGCTTTGCCACCTCGGTGCCCAAGGATTTGCAATTCTCCGGCGCGCGCATGACCGGCATGTCGTGCGCGGCCTGCCACGTGGGCGCCATCCACTACGCCGGCAAGTCGATGACGGTGATCGGCGGGCCAAGCTTCTTCGACGGCGGCGCCTTCGGCGACGAGCTCAAGCGCGCCTTCCTCGAGACCGCGCGCAGCCCCGACAAGCTGATGAAGTTCATGCACCGCCTGCTCGAGCTGGAGCACGCCGACAAGCACGCCGTGGCCGCGGCGCTGCCTCCCGCGACCCAAAAGGCCCTGCGCGCGCAGCTGCCGGCCATCGTCGCGCACGACCAGAAGGGCACGCTCGGCGCCGCGGCGCGCGAGCACCTCGGGAGGCTCCTCACCGGCACCCGTACCGCGCAGATGAAGGCCAGGCTGTCGGCCGAGTTGGCCAGCGGCAAGGTCAGGGTCGAGGCCGCACTCGCGAAGCTCGAGCCGCAGAAGCGCGCCGCCGAGATCGAGCCGGTGCTCGCCTCGGCCGCCGAGGTGGCCAAGTTGCTGGAGGAGCGCGCCAAGGTGCTGGTCTCGGAGGCGAGCGGCAAGGTCAAGGTGGTGGCGGGCTCCGGCCGCGCCGACGCTTTCGGCAACGTCTATCACCGGCTCTTCGCCAAACAGGGCGCTCCGCCGGCCTTCGCGCCCGTCTCGTTTCCGCAGATCTGGGAGGCTTCGCGCACGCCCTGGTATCATTATGACGGCAATACCGATTCGATTATCGAGCGCAATGTCGGCCAGGCGATGGGCATCGGGGCCGTCTATGACCCGAAGAACTTCGTCTCCACGCTCTTGCCGCGCAACGTGCACGAGGCCGAGTCGATCGCCTGGAAGCTGACGCCGCCCCTCTGGCCCGAGGCGATCCTCGGCGCCATCGACCCCGCCAAGAAGGCGCGCGGCGAGCACCTCTACCAGCAGAACTGCGCCAGCTGCCACACCGCCAAGGTCTTCGAGTTGGTCGATCCGAAGGTCGTCGGCACCGACCCGGCGCGCATCATCTCGGGCCAGCAGATGATCACCACCGCGGGCGGCAAGCGCGAGTCGGCGCTGTTCGTGCTGGGCCACGCCATCGAGGACGTGCTCAACCAGTCCGTGCACACGCAAGGCATCCCGGCAGCCGAGGCCGCGGCGATGCGCAAGGGGCGGCCAAACCCGGCCAACTATCGGATGACGGGCAAGTACAAGATCCTCTCGCTGCGGGGCGTGTGGGCCACCGGACCCTACCTGCACAACGGCTCGGTGCCGACGCTGCACGACCTGCTCTTGCCGGCGGCGCAGCGGCCGAAGAGGTTCCTCCTCGGCAGCTACCAGTTCGATCCGGTGAAAGTGGGCTTCGTCACCAGCACGTCCGACCCGCTCCACTTCACGCTCGACACCTCGCTGGCCGGCAACCACAACACCGGCCACGAGTTCGGCACCCGGATGCCCGAGGCGGATCGCATGGCGCTGCTCGAATATTTGAAGACGCTATAGCAAGCGGCGCGACAGGTGTGGCAGCGGCGGCTCGAGCACGGCGCCGCCGTTGCAGCAGATGGGCGGGTGCGTGATCTCGCGCGCCTTGAGCCAGAGCTGCTGCACGGCGAGCTGCAGCCGCGACACGAACATCCGCGTCTCGGCGTCATCGCGCAAGAAGCGCAGCGCGGCCTCGTTCGAGGTCTTGCGCACCACCTCGGCGCGGCACGAGCCGGCGGGCAGGCCCTGCTGCGGCGCCACCAGCTTGAGTTCGACCTTGGCGCCGGCGTCGACGGCGTTGGAGAGACCGGTGACGCGCGCGCCCGCGAGGCTCAGGTCGAGCAGGCGACAGAGCTGCGTCGAGGTGTCGGCCCGCATCTCGATCATGAGATCGATCGGCAGCCGCCGCTGGCGCCGGGAAGCCAAGGGACCCTCGGCCGCGCGCCGCGCCAGCCGCGCATCCGGGAACTCGAGCCAGACGCCCTCGGAGCGACCTTCGTCCCGGCCCAGCACCTGGCCGCGCAGGATGCTCTGCTGATCGGCGCCGCCGAGCGTCACCTCGAGCAGCACCTGGTGGCCCGAGCCGAGCGCGGTCTTGGCGTCGCGAAAGAAGAGCAGGCCGCGGCCGTCCACCACGTGCAGGTGCTCGCGCAGCTGCCGCACGTCGTCGAAGCGATAGCGCAAGAGGGCGCTGCTGGCGCGCGTTTGTGAAGTGGCCCCCGACATCGCTGCAGCATAGACCCGACCCAGGCTGCGGCGGCGTGACACGACGCACACGAGTGCACTTTGCGACGGGCCTCAGAAGAAGAGGAAGTAGCCGTCGAATGCGACCAAGAGGCCAAGCCCGCCCAGCGCCACGCCGCCCCAGAAGAGCAGCGCGCGGTTCGACAAGATGGTCACCGAGAGCAAGATGAGCGCGAGCGTGATCAGCTTGCCGCCCAGCTCATAGCGCTGCACCGAGAGGTGCGGCTCGAGCGCCTCGCGCTTCTTGACGTCCTCGCGCGCCTCCAGCTCCTGGACGCGGAAGAAGACGCGCTTGGACTCGAGGTCGAAGTCGTCGATGCGCTCCTCGTAGCCAGTGAGCTTGAGCACCTCGAGCCGCACCTCGTCGTCGTGCCGCGAGAGACCGCGCTTGTGCAGGTCGAGCCGGATGCGGTCGCGGGCCAACTCCAGCGAGGTGCGCTCCGATTGCTTGGTCTGGTAGAGGCCCAGAGCTCGGCGCCCTCGAGCCGCGCGGTGGCCGCGTCGGACTTGGCGGTGCTCGAGGCATCGGCGCGGTCGCTCTTCACCTGGCCGATGAACGAGAGCGCGGTCGTGAGCACGATGGCCGCCACCGAGACGCGGTTCTTGAGCTGCTCGGATGCCTCTTCGCGCTCGCCGCGCACGAGGGCGTCGGCCTTCTGCTGCGCGACCTCCTCGCGCAGCAGGCGCGTCTCTTCGCTCTGCCCCTCAGTTGGCACGGGTCAGCTCCGGGTGGAAGTTGGCCGCGGCCTTCTTCGCCGCCTCGCGCACGGCCGTCAGGGTCACCGGCGTCTCCGCGGCGGGCCGCCTGGCCACCGCGTCGTGCAGCTGCGTGTAGAGCTGGTCCCAGTCCTTGTCCACCAGGTCCGAGGGCACCGCGCTCGCGCCGCGATAGATCTGCCGATAGCTCGCGTCGAGCAGATGTTGCATCCAGTCGAGGCGGAAGTAGATCGGGTACTGCTCGCGCAGGTCCTGGCGGATGGGCAGCATGCCGAGCGCCTCGGCCTCTCGCTGCTGCAGCCCGCGCTGGGTGAGGAAGCGCGCCAGCTGCACGCCGAGCTTCGGCTGTTGCCCCTTGGCCGGGATGGCCCACAGGTACGTCGCGAGGAACGAGTGGGTCGCGCGCTGCCGCAGCACCGTGCCGTCGGGCTTGAGCTCGAGCGAGGCACCGGCGGGCCGGATGACGAACCCCAGCTCCGAGGGCGCGTCCATGCCCCAGGCGTCGTCCTTGCGCGCGCCGCCGTGCACCCAGAGCGCGTCCTCCTGCGAGATGGGCGCGTAGGCGATGCGCCGCGAGCGGACCAGCCCCGAGACGGAGTCAGCGTCGCAGCCGGCCGCCGATTCGCACTCGTGGGCGATGAGCCCATGCTTGTGGAAGAGCGCGGCCCACTGCAGCGTGTCGAGCACGGCCGGATGGTCCACCTGGCCGAGGTCGCGGTCGCGCAGGCCATGCCGGTAGAAGCCGTTGACCAGATCGAGCACCGCCTCGTCGGAGCCGCCGGTGCGGAGCGCGAGCCGCGGATGGATGCCGGCCAGCTCGTCGCCGTTGAGCCGCGTCTTCGCCCAGGGAGCCGGGTGGTGCGCCCAATACCAGCCGGCGACGAAGACGTCGTAGTCGTCCCACTGCGCGGGGCTCTTCTCGAACTCGTAGCCCTTGGGCAGGCCGCGCCCGTTGGCCTCGCGCAGCGCCGCCTCGATGGCCGGCCGGTCCAGCTGCCAGTGCAGGTACGCGTCCTCGACGGCGGGCCGCAGGAAGGCGGTGACGTCGATGGAGGCGCGCTTGGGGAGGAACCAGAGCTTGCGATCGGGCCCTTTGGCGCGCGCGGCCGCCTCGGGGATGATGCCCTTGGCGAGGCCCTCCAGCTCCTCGGGCGGCACCAGGTCCTCGACCGCGCGCACGAGCCTTTCCTCGCGCACCTCGTCGGCGTGCTCGTCGTCGAGCGCGGCGAGGATGACGCCGCTCGGCTCGGTCACTTCCTTGCGCAGCCGCGCGACGACGTCCTCGAACGAGGGCAGGGCGACCACCTCGATGTCGAGGTCGTGCGCGAAGCCGAACTCGCCGAGCTCGTTCTGGCGCACCCAGCGCGCGGTCTGCGGCGTGGCCCGCAAGAGCAGCTTCACCCTCTGCCGCGCGCGCAGGTGGGGCCGCTCCGGCGCCAGGTTGATGAGCAGGAAGGCGATGTTGGTGGCGATGCCCGCGAGCAGCATCGAGCGAAGGACGAACTGACGGAACATGGCGCCAGCTTATCCTTGAATGCGCGCGGGGTGAGGGAAGCTGCTCAAGGACGTGAAAGGCACCATCCGCGGCGAGCATTGTGGCGCGCGCCATTACTCCATCTGGTCGGCCGCGATGGGCCAGCGCTGGGTGGACATCGGCGGCTTCCTCATCACCGCGCCGCACGGCAAGAAGCGCGCGATGAAGGATCTCTGGGTCGCCTTCCTGCGCGCCCGCGCCGCTCCCGAGGCCGAGCGGCAGAAGACTGCCGAGCGCGAGATCAAGGCGGTGATGGCGCAGTGGATGGCCTTCAACGAGACCACCATCAAGGCCAACGCGGAGCACGTCCAGGCCGAGGCCGCCGTGGAGAAGACTCGCCTCGAGTGCCTCGCGACCATCGGGACCGAGCAAGGAAGCGAGCTCGACCAGGATCTGCAGATCCCGTTCAATTGGAAGAACGTCCCGAAAGAGCAATCAGACTAAAGCGCGCGCCCGCGCAGATCGGCATGCGGGCGCGCGATGATCTCCGCTCCGGCGACGAGGCCGCTGCCCGCCTCCGCCTGGGCCGCCTGGACCGCCGCTTCCACATCCGGCAATTGCCCGCGCAAGACGAACCAGGCCTTTCCGCCGATTCCGCGCGCAAGGTGCAACAGCTGCAACTCGATGTTGGCCGCCTTGCACGCGGCGTCAGAGGCCCGCAACGCGGCGGCGACCGTCATCAACTCTACTATCCCAACCGAATCGCCCTCGTGCGCCGCCGCCTTCTCTGCCAACCCATTGGCACCTGCCCGAAGCGCCGGCAGCAACTGTGCATGGGCCTGCGGCAACCAAAGCCTGTCTACCTTGTGTTCGGCGGCGACGCGCTCGGCGGCCTCGAGCGACTCGCCCACCTCCGCAACGCCGCCACCAAACAAGAGCAGGTATTTCCCGGGCGAGACAGCCTCGCAGAGCAGCAACTCGACCTGCGCCCGCTTGACGGCCGCGTCCGCGCAGACAATCCCGCGCGCGAGCGACGCGATCTCCAGCAAGGCGAGCGCCTCACTCACGAGGCGACCCCTTGTCCAGCGCAGGCGCGCAGCGCCGCAGCCCGAGCAGACTCAAGCGGACTCAAGGTGCTCACTATACGATCCGCAGCTTGTCCTTCAACGTGCACCGCCGCTCGCGCGTATAGGTCAGCGCCGTGGTCAGCCCATCTCCACTCGAGCCGGCGATGGTCCAGGCGGTGTATCCCTCGCCGCCCACGCCGAGGCCCGCATAGCTCGGCGCATTCTTGACGAAGAGCGAGGTATTCACCGCCCTCGCCATCTCGTGCAGGTGGTCGATGTTGCGCGAGTGCATGACCGCCGTGTGGAAGAAGCCGTGCTCGGCCTTGACCGACTCTTTGATGGCGACGTGCACGTCCTGCACGCGCACCATCGGGAACACCGGCATCAAGAGTTCCAATTGGACGAACGGGTGGCCCGCGTCGACCTCGGCCAGGAGCAGCCGCGGGTCGCCCTCGACGCGAATGCCGGCGGCATCGGCGATGACTCTTGCGTTCTTGCCGATGAACTCGCGATTGACGTGGCCGTCCTTGTCCACCACGGTCTTTTCCAAGCGCGACAGATCGGCGCCGCTGATCTCGACCGCGCCGTGGCGCAGCATGACTTGCTTGAGTTGATCGGCGACCGAGCGGACGACGAACAATTCTTTTTCCACGATGCAGATGATGTTGTTGTCCATCGACGCGCCCAGGACCACGTCCCTGCCCGCTTGATTCAGATCGGCGGTCTCGTCGACCACCACGGGCGGATTGCCCGGGCCGGCACAGATGGCGCGCTTGCCGCTCGACATCGCCTGCTTGACCACCGCGCCGCCGCCGGTGACGACCACGACGCGGATGCCCGCGTGCTTCATCAAGGCCTGCGCGGACTCAATGGTCGGCTCGGCGATGCCGACGACCAGGTCAACCGGCCCGCCATTGGCGATGATGGCCTCGTTGATCCAGCCGATGACCTTGCACGAAATCCCTTTGGCGCCCGGGTGGACATTGAAGACCACCGCGTTGCCGCCGGCGATCATCGAGATGGTGTTGTTGATGATGGTCTCGGTCGGGTTGGTGCTCGGCGTGACCGAGAGCAGGACGCCGAAGGGCGCCCGCTCGTGCAAGGTCAGCCCGTCGTCGCCGGTGAAGGCGACGGTGCGCAGGATCTCCAAGCCGGGCGTCTTTTGAATGGCGACGGTATTCTTGAGTATCTTGTCGGCAACTCTACCGAGGCCCGTCTCGCGCACGGCTTCAGTTGCGATCTCGGTGACCCGGTCCAGGCAGGTCTTGCGAATGGCGGCGAGGCAGCGCGCGCGGGTCTCGACCGTCACCTCGCGCCAGATCTGGAACGCCTTGCTGGCCGCGGCCACGGCCTCATCGATATCGCCGTGAATCCCCGGCGCGGAGCCGCGCAGATAGGCCGGTGCTTTCGCTGTCGCCACCGCAAAGCCACGCCCCGCGCCGTCGGCGCCCGCCCCCGCTTGGGGAAGCTCGCCGCGCATGCGCTCGACGACCTTATCGACGAGCTTCTCGATTTGATCAGGCGAGAGCGACATATCAGCTCATCTCATTTCAAATAGGTCTGCTTGCCGTCGTGCTCGATGGCGTCGACGATCGCCATCACCGTCGCGTCCACCGGCCTGTCCTTGGTCACTTTCGTCTGCCGCGCCGAGGAGCCCGAGACGTAGAGCACCACCTCGCCGACGCCCGCGCCCACCGCGTCGATGGCCACGACGTAGCCGCCGGTGCCCTCGCCCGCGACGTCGGCTGCGCGCACGAGCAAGAGCTTGAGGCCGCTCAGCTCCTCTTCCTTGCGCGAGGCGACCACCGTGCCGACCACCTTGCCGATCAGCATCAGCGGCCCCGCGCGCCGGCCAACGTGAAGAGCGCGCCCACACCCATCAGCCCATAGGCGAGCCAATGCTTCACGTAGTGATGATTTCCCCAGGTCACGTTCTGGGGCGTGAAGAAATAGAGCGCGACGCCCGCGGCGAGCAGGACGAGCCCGATGGTGGTGGGGCCCTTCATGGCTACTTCTTACCGCCGCCGGACTTGTCGCCGTTGCCCGCGCCGGAGGAGCCCATGCCGAGCTCGTGGCGCGCCTCTTCCATGCGGCCAAGCGGCAGGGCGAGGTCGATGTTGGCGTGCGGCCTCGGGATGACGTGCACCGAGACCAGCTGGCCCACGCGCTCGGCGCCGCGCGCGCCGGCTTCAGTGGCGGCCTTTACCGCAGCGACGTCGCCGCGGACGATGGCGGTCACGTACCCGCCGCCGATCTTCTCGTACCCGACCAGCTCGACCTTGGCGGCCTTCAGCATGGCGTCGGCGGCCTCGACCATCCCGACGAAGCCCTTGCACTCGATCAAGCCCAAAGCGTCTGCCATGCGGTTGTCCCTCGGCTGTAAGGCGGCGTAGCTACCATGGGGCTTCGCGCTGCGCCAGCGGGCTGCCGTCCGGCGTTTCATTGACCCTCAGGTTTCCCCGGTGGTACCCCCGAGCCGTGGCTCTTCCTGAGCGCGCGCCGAACGATGAGCCGCCGGCGCCGCGCTCGTTCGCGCCGTTCGCGGCCCGCCCACGCTTTCTCACCTCGCTGATGGCCAAGGCCATCGGCCTGCTCGGGCTGGTGCTGGTCTTGATGTCGGCCACGGTCGGCCGCTACGTGTCGCATCGCCTGGTCGCGGGATTCTTGCGCGAGCTCGACAAGCGCGGAGGGTCGCTGCTCGAGACGCTCGAGCGGCACCAGGAGCTGCACGCGGCGCTCGCGGCAAGGGACGGCAAGGCCGCCGAGCAGCTGCTCCAGAGCACGCTCGCGGGCAACGACGACCTCGCCTATCTGGCGGCGCTCGAGCCCGATGGGCAGCTCCTGGCCTCGGCGGCCCGGCGCGGCGATGCGGTGGGCACGGTGCTGGCCGAGCTTCCACACCATGGCCTCGCCGCCCGCGAGGACGCGCGCGCCGAATCGGACGGCGTCATGCGCCGGTTCACCCAGCCTGTGCTCCTTTCTTCCTCGGGCCCCGCCGCACCGGGCGGTCTCCTCCTGCCGGGCGAGGCGCCGCCAAAGGCCCAGCGGCTCCTCGGCACGCTGGTGATGGGGATCCGCGCCGACCGCGCCAGCCGCGCCGTGGCGCTGCAGAGCCTGCCGGTGGTGGTCACGGCGGCGACGCTGGTGTTGACCTTCTTTGCCTTCTTCCTCGTCTTGCAGCGGCGCGTGCTGCGGATGGTGCGCTTCGCCGAGCAGCTGGCGATGGGCGATCTCGCGGCCCGGCTCGAGGACCGCTCCAACGACGAGCTTGGCCGCCTCGCCACCGCGCTGCGCGACCTCCGCGCCTCCACGCTCGAGATGGTCGCCCAGATGCACGAGGCCGCCGACTCGCTCGCCAGCTCGTCCACCGAGGTGCTCGACGCCGCCGAGCAGCAGCTGCACCGCGCCAACCGGCAGGCGGGCACCGTGGGGCAGACCGGCGGCGCGGTGATGGGCCTGCGCCAGATGTCCCAGCAAGCGACGTCCAAGGCCGAGGCGGTGGTCGACCTCGCGCGGCTCAGCGAGGCCTCGAGCTCGAGCGGCGACTTTGCGGTGCAGCAGTCGGCCGGCGCCATGCGCGCCTTGCGCGAGCAGGTCGAGCAGGTGAGCGAGACGCTGGAGAACCTGGTCCAGCAGACGCACCAGATCGGCTCCATCATCGCCGTCGTCACGGATCTGGCGCAGCAGTCGAACATGGTGGCGCTCAACGCCAACATCGAGGCCGTGCGCGCGGGCGAGGCGGGCAAGGGCTTTGCGCTGGTGGCCAAGGAAGTGCGGTCGCTCTCCGATCTGTCGCGCCGCTCGACCGACCAGGTGCGCACCATCTTGGACGAGATCGCCAAGGCGGCAAACGACACCACCCGCGTGGTCCAGGAAGGGCGGCGCCGGGCGGAGAGCGGCGTCGAGCTTGCCCACGCGGCCGGCAAGGCGATCCGCCAATTGGCCGAGGCCATCGCCCAGTCCTCGAGCGCCGCGACCGAGATCGCAGGCTCGATCAGGAAGCAGAGCCTGGGCGTCGAGCAGATCGGCCAGGCCATCTCGGAGATCGACCGCGACGCGCGCGACGCCACGCGCGGCATCAGCCTCTTGCGGCACGCGTCGCAGGACATCAAGACGCACAGCGACCGCATGCAGGGCCTGGTGCAGCGCTATCGCTTGCCCGGCGACCCCGAGCGGGGATGAACGAACAGCGCACACGCCCTAGAGCCGGTAAGCGACCCCGACCTGCATCCGGAAGCTGAACTGCGCCTGGGCGTCGGGCGTCGACTCGATGAAGGGGCCGAAGCGGCTGTCGAGGCTGATGCTCAGGTTTTTGTCCACGTAGTACTCGATCGACGGCCCGAAGATGGGCGCGAACTCGAAGGCGACGGGGCTCGGCGTGAAGCGAACCTTCATGACGACGTCGGCGCCGACGCCGATGCGCAGGTCGGGCAGCACCTGGATTCCGAGCACTCCGCCCACCGGGAAGTTGAGCGCGAACGCCGACGGGGTCGTCGTGTAGACCGTGAGGCCGGGCGTGATCGAGATCTGCAGGCTGACCCGGTCGCGCCGCAAGACGACCTTGCGCAGCGGGACGCCGAGCTGGATGCCGAAAGCGGTGTAGGTCGTGCCCTCCACTGAATAGAGCAGGTCGAAGACCACGCCCGCGTCGGCCGTGTCGGAGAAGCCGTGCTGGAAGCCGAACTCGGCGCCGGGCCAGCCGAACTTGCCGCTCACCATGTCGGCGCCGCTGCCCACGGTCTCGCCGCTGACCAGCGCAAACCGCGGCGCTGCGCTCTGCGCCGTCGCTGCGGCGGACGCCAGGAGGATCGACGCTGCCGCTCCGAACATCGTTGCAGCGCGCATCGGCTACTTGCCCGCGATGGCGTTGATGGCCGCGACCGCCGCTTGCGCCGCGCTGTCGATCTCGGCCTCGTCTCCCGCCAGGTAGAGCCGGCCAAAGGCGCCGAAAGGGGTCACGTCCACGAGGCGCACGTCGGCCGCTTTCTCTGCCTCGTTGGCCGCGATCATCGCGTAGGCCGCGGGCTCGACCTCGAGGATGAAGAGGCTCTTGCCGGGCTCGATCATCGACCCGAAGCGGATCTTGTCGATGATCATCGCGTGCATCGGCTCGATGGCGCGGATGATGGTGTTGGAGATGATCTTCGGCTTGATCCGGTCGGCCTCGGTCTGGCCCAGGTGCTTCAAGATGATGTCGCCGGCCGAGCGCACCTCGCCCTTGTCCTCGTGGTGCACCTCCAGCATCCCGAAGGCGCGCTCGACCACCAGGGTCGCGGGCTGGACCGAGGTTCCCTTGAGCGCGACGTCGGTGACCTGGTGGATGGCCATGCCGGGCGCGATCTCGATGAAGAGGCTGGCCACGTGCGGCACGGGAAAGTACCCGCGGCAGGTGGTGCAGATGTGCGCCGCCAGCTGGGGCTGGAGCGAGTCGAGAAAGACGTAAGCGCGCAGGGTCGTGGCAGCCAAGGCGGGCTCCTGGAGAGAGGCGCGCAAGTAGCACGCGTGGGCTGGTCGGGCAAGGAGGGCGCAGGTTTCTTTCCGGCCTCGCGACAGTCCGTCTATAGTCGGCGCCGGAGGTCGCGGGGAGACATGCCGGTCATCCAGAGCTGGGCAAAGACTGACGTCGGCAAGAAGCGCAAGCTCAACGAGGACGCCTTCCTCGCCGACTCTGCGCTCGGGCTGTTCGTGGTGGCCGACGGCATGGGCGGCCACGCCGCGGGCGAGGTCGCGAGCGCCCTGGCGGTGCAGGCCGTGCGCTCGGTGGTCGAGGAGGCCAAGCCGCTCATCGAGCAGTTCGCGCGCTCGCCCACCGCCGAGACGCGCGAGCAGATCGCGCACTTGATGGAGAAGGCGATCCACAAGGCCTGCTCCGAGATCTACGCCACCGCGACTTCAGACCTGGGCAAGCGCGGCATGGGCACGACCTGCGTGGCGCTGCTGGCGATCGGCCGCAAGGCGGTGATCGGCCACGTGGGCGACAGCCGCGTCTACCTGTTCCGCCAGGGCCGCGCGCACCAGCTCACCGAAGATCACACCATCATCAACGAGCAGCTCAAGCGCGGGCTGATCACGCGCGAGCAGGCCAAAGAGGCCGACAACAAGAACGTCATCACCCGCGCGGTCGGCATCCAGCCCTCGGTGGCCGTCGATACACTGATTACCGATCTGCTCCCCGGCGACCTCTACATGCTCTGCTCCGACGGGCTGCACGGGTATCTGTCGGAAGACGAGCTGCCGGTGCTGCTGGCCCAGGAGCCGCGCGAGAAGCTCGCGGACCAGCTGGTGGACCTGGCCAACGCGCGCGGCGGCAAGGACAACATCACCGCGGTCGCCGTCTCGGTCACCGCCGACGACGAGGAGGAGACCACCGACGTCGAGGGCAAGACCGAGGTGCTGCGGCGCATCCCGCTCTTCCAGCACATGAACTACAAGGAGCTGCTCGCCATCCTCGGCATCGCGCGCGGGCGGCAGTTCGAGAAGGGCCAGCCCATCATCAAAGAGGGCGAGATGGGCGACGAGCTGTTCGTCCTCTTCCGAGGCTCGGTGGCGGTGCTCAAGAACGGGCTGCCGATCGCGCGGCTCACCAGCGGCGGCCACTTCGGCGAGATGGGCCTCGTCGATCAGGCGCCGAGGAGCGCCACCGTCACGGCAGAAGAGGCGACGAGCGCGGTGTCCATCGACCGCGACAGCCTGCTCAAGCTGATGCGCCGCGACTCTCTACTGGCAGTGAAATTGCTCTGGAGCTTCGTCCAGGTGCTGAGCGAGCGGCTGCGCAACACCAACGAGGCGCTGGCCGACGTCCGGCACGAGCTCGACCAGGCGCGGATGAAGACCACCGACCCCACCGCGGGCACAGGCGCTGGCAGCAAGGGCCCGCCCCCGTTCGGCAACGGTTAGACTCTGCGGGATGAGACGCTTCGCGCTCGCCGCCTGCTTGCTCTCGCTTTCTGTCGGGTGTCCGCACCGCGCCGCAGCGCCGCAGCTCACTGGTCCGCTGGACGCCGCCGAGCTGGCTGCAAGGGTGGCCGCAGCACACGAGCATCCGTCGAGCCTGACCGCGGACTCCAAGGCCTTCGTTGACGCGCCCGAGAACGGCGGCAAGTACGCGCTGCACGTCTCGGTGAAGCGGCCGGCCTCCTTGCGCATCGAGGCGCTGACTCCGATCGGCGACCCCGCGGCCGTGCTGGTGGCTCACCAGGGCCGCTTCGCGCTTTTTGACTTGCGGCGAAATGAGTTTTACCGAGGGCCCTCGACGCCGCAGAACCTCTCGCGCCTCTTCCCCGTGCCGCTGCAGGACGGCGAGCTGGTCTCGCTCTTTCTCGGCGCCATTCCGGAATTGAAGAACGCAAAGCCAGTCTCCGCGGCGCCGGAGAACGACTATTACAAGATCGTCTACAGCGGCGACGACGGGCTCTCGCAGGAGGTGCTGGTCCACCAGGACGACCTGCGCGTTCTCAAAGTGACCCGCACCTCGGGCCAGACCTTGCTCTGGACGCTGACGCTGGAAGAGCACGACGGCGCGCTGCCCACCGCGATCAAGCTGGCCGTGCCGGATCAAAAAATTTCGCTCGATCTGCGAGTGAAGAACCAGCGCATCGACAAGCCCCCGCCCTTCGGCGCCTTCGCCCTCGAGCCCCCCGCGGGCGTCAAGGTGGTCGAGCTGCAATAGGGCGGACCTCTGCCAGCTGCCGGCCGGTGCTCCGGTGGGTGACCGAAGAATTTGAGCCCCGCCGGGGGTTGCCCTAGGATGGCGCGACCATGCGGATCAAGATCGGCGACCTGCTCGTCAAGGCAGGCGTCATCACCGAGCTGCAGCTCAAGGCGGCGCTGGCCGAACAGGGCCAGTGGGGCGGCAAGCTCGGCGACATCCTCGTGCGCATGGAGTTCGTCACCGAGGAGGTCCTGGTCCGCGCGCTCTCCAAGCAGACCGGCATCCCGCGGGCCGATCTGAGCGGCGAGCCCGACCGCGAGGCGCTCGCCAAGATCGCGCCCGACGTGGCCGAGGAGTACGGCGTGGTCCCCGTCACCCTGCAGGACGAGGCGCGCACGCTGGTGGTCGCGATGAGCGATCCGAACAACGTCAACATCACCGACTACCTGCAGAACCTGACCGGCTGCCGCATCGTGCCGCGCCTCGCCGGGCCGAGCGCGATGCGCCACGCCATCTCGCGCTGGTACCGCGGCGAGGAGCTGCGCGAGGAGGCGACCGACCCCAACGCGCGGCTGCAGATCGTCTCCAACAGCGGCACCAACGTGCTGACGCAGAACCAGCGGGCCGCGCCGACGCCGCCGCGCAAGAGCACGCCGCCGCCGGTCGCGCAGCCCGAGCCGGACCTCAACGCCACCATGCAGTTCGCCTCGACCGCGGCCCTGCAAGGGAGCCTCGAGCAGCAGCGCACCGCGTTCTCCGCTCCGCCGCCGGTCGCCTCGGGCAGCATCTCCGACATCTTGCGCAGCGTGGAAGACACGCAGCGCCGCTCGGTCGCCACGCTGAAGGCCATGGTCGAGCTCCTCATCGAAAAGGGCGTCTTTTCCCGCGACGAGTACCTGTCGCGGGTGAAGCGCTGAAAGGGACCGCCGGATGCCGCCGCGGAAGCGACTCGGTCAACTGCTCCTCGAGCTGAAGGCGGTCGACGAACACCAGCTCCAGAGCGCGCTCGGCCACCAGAAGCAATGGGGCGGCAAGCTCGGGACCATCCTGGTGCAGAAGGGCTTCATCCGCGAGGAGGAGATGGTGCGGGTGCTCAGCCAGCACGTGGGCATGCCGTCGGTGAAGCTCGGCGACGCCAAGGTGGACGCGCGCGCCGTGAAGATGGTCTCCAAGCAGCTGGCGGAGAAGCTGCAGGTCTTCGCCTTCGACGTCAGCGGGGCCGGGCGCAGCGAGATCGTGACGGTGGCGATGAGCGATCCGACCGATCTGGCCGCGGTCGATCAGCTCGCCTTCCACACCGGCAAGCGGATCAAGGCCGTGCTCTCGGGAGCCACCGAGATCGTCGCCGCCATCCATCGGCACTACGACGGGCGCGTGGTCACCGCGGCGCCCGGAGCGGCCAAGGGACCGACGGCGGCGCCTCCGACGGCCACCCCGAGCGGGTCGCAGATCCAGCCGGTGGCGCCCGCGTCGCACGGGTTTGGCCGGGTCTCGCCCATTCCGCCGGGTCGGGGTGCGCTGCAAACGCCGCACACCGGGACCACGCTCCGCGACTTCAATCCGCTCGACGCTTTCGCGCCGCCAGCGCAGCGAAGGCCCGACCCGCCGCGGGCGCCGCCGCCGACGCTGGCGCCGGCGATGAGCGCCTCGCAGCCGGTGCGGCCCGCGTCGTACGTGCCGCCGCCGCAGCCGCTCGCGCAGCAGATTCCGCGGCAGCCCGTTCCGCCGCCCGCGCCGCTGCCGCTGCAGCCGCTCGAGGAGATCGATCCGCAGCCCGAGTTTCGCGGCACCGACTTCGACGCCGCCGCGCTCGCCGAGGTGGCTCCGCTGCCGCCCACCGACAACAGCGGCGAACAGATCGAGGGGCTCGAGTCCATCGCCTCCTCGACCATCGACGAGGGGCCCGTCTATCTGCAGGCGGGCGCGTCGGGCCTCGAGCTCGACGACCCGACGCCGCTGCCTCTGGCAGAGCCCGAGCCGGAGCAGACCTGGCCGCCGCCCGCTGCGCCCGCAGTCGCGCACGCCGCTCCCTGGCAGGACGAGGCGGCCCGACCAGCGCAGCCTCAATGGCAGGCTGCGCCGCCCGGGCCGGCCGCGGCTCACGAGGAGCCGACCGATTGGGACAACGCGGTCACCGCGCCCCGGCCCGAGGCCGTCCCGGCCAACTGGGCCGACGAGCCCGCCGAGGCGGAATCGCAGCCGCACGAGCCGGCGCCGAGCGAGTGGGCGGCCGCCGCGCCAGCGCCCGCCGCGCCCAGCCCCTGGCCAGCACCCGAGGAACCGGCCGCGCACGCGGCGGCTCCGGCCGCCGAATCGTGGCCCGCGGCAGCGGCGACCGAAGCGCCGTTGCCTGCGGCCTGGGAGGAGCCGGCGGCTGCAGCATCCGCACCGGCCGCGGCGCCCGCCCGCGACGACGCGTTTGGCGAGGCGCCGGCAGACTGGAGCGCCAGCGAGCCCGCGGCCGAAGAGTGGCCCAAGCCGGACCACACGCCTGGGGCGGAAGCGGCCGCTGCCGAGGAGACCTGGCCGCCGCCCGCTGCAGACGCCTCGGCTCCTGCGTGGGATGGACCCGCGAGCGCTCCTTCTGGGTCTCTGCCCGGCGAGTGGGAAGCCCAGCCCGCGAGCCCGCCTGCGTGGAGCGAGCCCGCGCAAAACGGCGAGCTTCCGGCGGACGCGATCATGGGAGAGGCGCCGATCGCCGCTGCAGAAGCCTTGCCCCCTGAGATGGCGACGCACGAGTCGGCTCCGCTTCCGCAGCCCGTTGCGGAGCCCGTGCAGGCGGCGGCACCGGAGGCACAAGCCCTGGCCGCGGTTCCGCCTCCGCCTCCGCCCGAAGAGCCTGAGGAGGCCGTCGCGCCGCTCGAGGTCGCCGCCCAGCACGAGCAGGAGCACGGCGAGGCCGAGGCGCCCGCGGCCTGGGGTGCGGTCGAGGACCCTCTTGGCCACCACGTCCCCGAGGTGCCACCTCCGCCGCCCGAGGAGCCCGCGGCCGAGATGGTCGGTCCGGCTGGTTGGGAGGACATGCAGCTCGGAGCGAACCTCGCCCCGCCTGACGAGGGATCGCACTCGCCGGACGCATTGGCCGCGGCGGAGGCGCCCGCGGCCGCAGAGCATGCGCCGGAGCTGCCGCCCGCGAACGAGCATCAAGCGCCCGAGGCCCCCGCGGAGGACGCGGCCGCCGAGCAGGCCGCGCCCGCGGACGAGGCCCTCGAGGAGCTGACTTTTTCCGACGACGAGCTGCGTGAGCCAGAGGTTGCCCCGGGCGCCGAAGGCTCCGCGGAGCCGGCGCCGAACGGCGAAGCCGAGCCGCTGCAAGGCTGGGTCCCGCCGCCGGCCGAAGAGCCTGCGAGCGGCGCCGGATGGCTCGGCGAGGCGCTCGCCGCCACCAGCCCGCTCTCGGCGGGAGAGTCGGGCACGCTGGCCGCGGCGGGCATCGACCCGAACGACGGCGCGGGCGCGCTCCGCCTGCTCGCGGCGCTCTTGCGCGTGCTCCACCGGCGCCAGCTGATCGACCTCGACGAGCTGGCGGCGGAGGTTCGCCTGGCGCAGCCCGAGGCCGCCTCGGCCCAGGCCGAGCCGACCGCGAGCGCAGAGGCCGCGCCCACGCACACCGAGTAGGCGCGTTCGCAAATTGACACGCTCGCGCCGGCGGCGATCGGCCGCAGCCGGGTCGTGCGCCGAGCCGCGAGCCGGTTGACGGGCGCGACCGCCTCACCTGCAGCGCCTTGCGGATCACCCGCGGGGCCTCCCTAGAGTGGGCCGCGAGCAGGCGCTCGGGTGGGGCAGGAGGGCACGCGATGGAGTTGCAGATGTCTGGCACGGTCCTCACGCGGGACCTGGTCGCGGCCGAGGGATCGGTCGTCGCCAGCCGCGGGGACGTCGTGGACCTGGTGCTGCTGCGCGACGTCGCCGCGGGCGCGCCGAAGAGTCTTTCGCACGTCGCCCTCCACCAGACCCGGCTCGCGGTCGAGGTGCTGGCCGCGCTCGACAGCCCCGCGCTCGAGCACATCTGCGGCGACGCGACGACCAAGGGCCGGCTGGCCGACGCGCTCAGCGAAGTGCGCTTCCCCCTGCCCGTCTGGATGGAGCTCGAGGCGCTGCGGCGCGAGGACGAGCTGCGCTGCCAGCACGCCATCTGGAGCGCGCTGGTGGCGGCTCGGATGTTCGGCGCCGCGCTCGGCGAGGCCCCGGGCCTCTTGCGGCTGGTGGGCGGCGCGCTGGTTCACGACATCGGCATGCGCCACTCGGCGGCGCGGCTGCGCTGGAAGCGCGAGCACCTGACCCGCTCGGAGGCCGTGGCGCTCGAAGACCACCCGATGCTGGGCGCGCTCCTGCTGGCGCGCTGGCTCGGCGACGTTCCCGCCGTGCACTTCGCGCTGCTCCACCACACGCGCGCGGGGCAGGGCTACCCGAAGATTCCGGGCGCGCAGCCCCTGCGCGGCCTCGACGTGGTCACCGTCGCCAGCGCCTTCGCCGCGATGATCGCCCCGCGGCCTTTCCGGCCGACGCCCTTCAACGCGCGCGGCGCCGCCGACCAGCTCATCGAGGAGGCCCGGCTCGGCCACTTCGACGCGCGCGCGGTGCGGCTGCTCGTGCACTGCCTGCGCGGGGGCCGCGATCCCATCGCCGAGCTGGAGATGGGCAACCGCGCCAGCGGCTTCAAGCCGCCCGACAACCACTACGGCCTGCAAGCCCAGCCAGGGCGCGCGGGCGAGCGGCAGGACCTGGCGCAGGCCGGCGCGCGAATCGTCGCGCCAAGCGGGCTCAAAGCGGGCTGACGCTGCACCGCCCGGCTTGCTGGTGTAGATCAGCAGTGCGCACCGCGCGTTGATGGAAGCCGAACGGACCGACGAGGAGCTGCTCGCCCAATTCCAGGCGGGCGACGCACAGGCCTTCGAGCGCCTGCTGCGCCGCCATCGCAGTCCCCTCTTCACGTTCCTACTGCGCATGGTGGGCGACCGCACCCGAGCTGAAGATCTGACCCAGGAGGCCTTCCTGCGCGTGGTGCGCGCGGCCGCCCGCTGGGAGGCGCGCGCGCGCTTCCAGACCTGGCTGTACACGGTGGCGCGGAACCTCTGCGTCGACCAATCGCGGCGCGATCGATTTCGCCGCACCGACAGCCTGGACGCGCAGGTGCCCTCGAGCGATGGCGAGGGGCCGCCCTTGGTTGAGTCGATCCCCGGCGACGGCGCGCTGCCGGATCGCGCGGCCGACAGCGCGCTCGTGCGTCCGGCGCTCGAGCGCGCGCTCGCTGCGCTGCCCGGTGAGCAGCGCGAGGTCTTCCTCTTGCGCGAGCAGGCCGGGCTTCCTTTCAAGGAGATCGCCGAGCTGGTCGGCTGCAACGAGAACACGGTGAAGAGCCGCATGCGCTACGCGCTCGAGGGGCTGCGGCGAAACCTGACAGCGCTGGGCATCACCGAAGAGACTGCGGAGGCGGGGCAGCCGATGCCGGGCCTCGGGAGAGCGTGAGCGTCGTGACCTGCGTGGAGTGCCAGGATCTGCTGCTCGACCTCGCGTACGGCGAGCTCGACCCGGTGCGCGCCGCCGAGGTCGAGGCGCACGTGGCGGGCTGCGAGTCGTGCGCAAGGGAGCGCCGGCAGATCGCCTCGACGCGGATGCTGTTCGCGCCGCTGCTCCGCCGCGAGGACCCTTCCGCCGCGATGGACGAGACCATCTTGAAGGCCGCGCGCGACGAGGCCACGCGGCTCGGAGCGGCGGCCGCTGCTGCGCAGCCCAGGCAATCGGCGGCGGCGGGGCCGCGCGTGGTGGAGGTGGCCGGCTCGATCGGCATGCCCGAGGCCGCGGCTCCCTTCGACGTGCGCGCGCCCGTGCGGGTGGCCCCGGCTGCCAAAGCGGCGAGGCCGCGCTGGGCGCTGCGCTTCGCGCTCGGCGGCTCGGTCGCGGCGGCGGCGGCGCTGGTCCTGGTGGCCACCAATCTGACTCGCCCGCTCGAGGCGCCGGGCGGCGCGCAGGAGTCCAAGGTGCGCGCCATCAACATCCGCGCCCCCGAGCCGGAAGGCGCTCCCCCGACCAGCCCCGCTCCGGCCGCAGCGGCGCCGAGCACCAACACGCTGGCCAAGGATTCCGGCGCGACGCGCGAGGCTGGCAAGTCCATCGACAGGACGGTTGCCGCGGCGCGCGAGACGGCCGAGCGCCGCCCCGAGCAGCAGGGCGAGAAGACGAAGGCCGCGGCGAAGCCGTCTGCCGCGGTGCACAAGAAGGCCGCTCTCGATCTGCGGGAGGGGAGCGCCGCGCACGTCGACTTCGCCGACGATTCGCTGCGGATGGCGCCGGCCGCTCCGCCCCCGCGCGCCGCTGCCGCTGCTGCGCCAACTCCCGCCGCGGCCCCGCCGGCGCCCAAAGAGGCCGAGCCGCCGCAGCAAGCCGTCGCCCAGGCCGAGCGGGCCGAGCGCGACGCGCCGGGGCTCGCCGCGGCCGCGCCAGGAGCTCCGGCCCGGCGCGACCGATCGCAACCTGCGCCGCCCCCAGAGCCGCTCGGCGCGCTCGGCTCGTCCGCGGGGGGCGCCGTGGGCGCGGGCCAGGCTGGCGGCCTGAACGCGAGCGAGAGCGTGGGTGTCTCGCGCGGAGGAGGCAATGGGCAAGAGGCGGCCAACATCGCCGCCCAGCTCGAATCGCGCGCGCGCACGCTGCGCCTGGGCGGTAGCTACTCAGAGGCTGCCACGCTCTACAAGCAGGCGGCCTCGCTCCACCAGCGCGCGGCGGAAGGCGGCGCGCCGCCCGTCCCGGTGACGAACCAAGCGCCCGCGGACGGCGCGTCGCAAGTGCGCCGCGATGCGCAGAGCCAGGCCGCGGGGCCCGCCAAGGGGCTCTCGGGCAGCGATCTGAAGTCAGGCTCGGCGGCTGCGCTGGCCGCGGCGTGGGACCTGGCGCACGCCATTGAATGTCTCGCCGCCGACGCCCGCATCGACGAGGCACGCGCCGTCTACGACGATCTGCTGACGAGCTATCCGGGCGCCACCGGACCGCACAGCGCCGCCCAGCGCGCGCTGCGCACCGCGTTGCCGAGGCCGGCGATGAAGCTCGAGGTGCCAGCAGTCGACCAGCCTCGCGCCGCGCCCGCCGCGCCCGACCCGGCGGTAGGCAAATAGCGCCTCGGGCGATCGGCGGTTTGCCTCGCTCCGCCCTCGTCCCGTAGCATCCACCCCTCGCTCGGGCAGGTCGCCCTGCTTCGGAGGCCCTCAGTGCTGTCCGGGAAGAACCCGCTCCTCATCGCCCTCGGCCTCGGCCTCGTCGCCGGCCTCGTCGCCTACTCCGCCATCAAGGCCAAGGAGCGCGAGGTGAAAAAGGGCTGGGAGACGGTCAAGATCCTGGCCGCCAACGTCGACATCCCCGAGGGCACCGAGCTCGATCAAGAGATGGTGGCCGTCAAGGACATGCCGATCCGCTTCGTCACCGACAGCTTCATCCGCATCGAGGAGGACAACAGCTCCAAGCAGGAGCTGCCCTTCGGCCAGCGCGTGCTGGTGCCGCTCAAGACCGGCGACCCCATTTTGGTCAGCCACTTCGAGTCCAGCCGCGAGGCCGAGTTCTCGACGATGATCAACCAGAAGGGCCGCGCGGTGACCATCGATGTGCAGGAGAAGACCGCGGTCGGCCTCTGGGTGCGGCCGAACGACCACGTCGATGTCGTCGGGACGTTTCGCGACCCCGAATCGCACGAGCTGAAGACGGTGACGATGCTGCAGAACGTGGTCGTCCTGGCCACGGGGCGCCTGAACGCCAACACGACCTATGTTCCCGAGGACCAGAAGCGCTACCAGAGCGTGACCTTGTTGGTGCTGCCGGAAGAGGCCGAGATCCTCACGCTGGCGCAGGAGAGCGGCACGCTGACCCTCTTGCTGCGCAACCCGGCCGACCTCGACTATCAAGAGAAGCGCACCATCTTGGATGCGAAGACGCTGCTCGCCGGCGACCGCACCGGTGAGCTGCAGGCCAAGCGCTACAAGACCATCCAGATCATCCGCGGCAACAAGTCCTCGTCGCACGAGACCAGCGGCGTGGCCGCGACCGCCAAGCCCGAGTAAGCGATGCCGGCCGCATTCACCTTCTTATTGACCGCGGGCTCGGTCTTCTTCTTCGCCCTCCTGGTGCTGGGCGTGCTGCAGCGCGCCTTCGAGCAGTATCGCGAGCGCTACGTCGTCAAGTCGATGAACGACCTGAGCGACATGTTCCTCTTCGTCGAGCCCTCGCAGATCCTGCTGCTCAACATCGCGGCGCTGGTGATCTTCGCCGGCCTCGGGTTCGTCGTCGGCGGGCCGTTCTTCGCGGCGCTGGCGGGCGTGGCGGGCTTCTTCGCGCCAATCGTCGCCGTGCGCTACTACCGCGGCCGGCGCATCGACCGCTTCAACACCCAGCTCGTCGAGGCGCTGCAGCAGATGGCCAACGCCCTGCGCGCGGGCCTCACGTTCACGCAGGCGCTCGACCAGATCGGCCGCGAGTCGGGCGCGCCCTTGCGGCAGGAGTTCGGCCTCTTCACCAAGGAGGTCAAGCTCGGCGTGCCCATCGAGGAGGCGCTGATGAACATGGCGCGCCGCGTGGGCAGCGAAGATCTCGAATTGGTCGCGACCTCGACCAACATCGCGCGGCAGCTCGGCGGCAACATGGCCGAGATGTTCGAGGTCATCAGCGGGACGATCAGGGAGCGCTTCCGGCTCGAGGGCAAGATCAAGGCGCTCACCAGCCAGGGCAAGATGCAGGGCTGGATCGTCGCCTCGCTGCCGCTCTGGATCGGCCTCTTCTTCAACTGGTACCGGCCGGATCTGATGGAGCCGATGTTCGAGCGCGCCTTCGGCTACGTGCTCGTCTGCGCCATCATCCTCCTCGAGGCGACCGGGTTCGTCCTCATCCGCAAGATCGTCAACATCGACGTCTGAGGCCATCGTGACCGAGCTGCTCGCCATCCTTGCGCTGCTCGCGACCGCCGCCGGGACGGCCGCGCTCGTGCTCGGCTCGATCGAGGCAGTCAAGCAGCTCTCGCGCCGGCTCATCACCACCTCTGAAGAAGGCGCGCAGCTCAGCCTCGCCCCCGAGCTCGACACGGCCGGCAGCTCGATGCACGCGCTGCGCAAGACGCTGATCGCTTTTCTCGCCGTGCTCAACAAGGGCTGGGTCCCCAAGCGCCACCTCGACCGGCTGTCGGCGCAGCTGCGGCGCGCGGGCCACCCGGCCGAGCTGCGCGCCGAGGAAGTCGTCGCCTTCATGGAAGTGGGCGCCTTCTTCTTCCTCGTGCTCGGCGTCGCGCTCTCGCTCTGGGCCGGCCTCTCGCCCTGGACCTGGCTGATCTCGCTCGCCATCGGCGCCGTCTATCCGCTCATCTGGCTGCGCGACAAGGTGAAGATCCGCCACCACCAGATCACCCGCGCGCTGCCCTACAACCTCGACTTGCTCACGCTCTCGGTCGAGGCGGGCCTCGACTTTGCGGCCGCGCTCGGCAAGGTGGTCGAGAAGGGGCGCAAGGGGCCGCTCTGCGACGAGCTGAACACGACGCTCAAAGAGCTCAAGCTCGGCAAGACCCGTGAAGAGGCGCTGAAGAACCTGGCGGCGCGGGTCGAGCTGCAGTCGCTCTCGAGCTTCGTCGCGGCGCTGGTGCAAGCCGACAAGATGGGCACGAGCCTCGGCAAGGTGCTGCGCATCCTCTCGACGCAGATGCGCATCGAGCGCACGCAGCGGGCCGAGAAGCTCGCCAACGAGGCGCCGGTCAAGCTCTTGCTGCCGCTCATCGGCTGCATCTTCCCGACCATCTTCATCATGCTGTTCGGGCCGATCGCGTTTCAGATCTTCTTTGGAGACTTCTAGAAAATGAAAGTGCCTGGGCTTCCGGTTTTCGACTTCCCGCTACCGGCTCAAGCCTGGCTGCGAACGCTTTGCCCTTCCGGAAGCCATGCCGTTTGACCTCACCATCGCCGAGGGCAAAGGGCGCGGGCAGCGCTTCTCGTTCGACGCGCCCGACGTCACCATCGGCCGCGGCGCCGAGAACGACGTGGTGCTCTACGACCCCGGCGTCTCGCGCACGCACGCGCGCATCCAGCTCCAGGGCGCGGACTATTTCCTCCTCGACAACGGGTCGGCCAACGGGACCGACCTGAACGGCGCCATCATCCAGGGCGCGACCCTGCTGCACGAGGGCGATCGCATCCGCCTCGGACCCATCCTCTTTCGCTTCGACGCGCGCAAGGCGGCCGCGGCTCCCTCGGACTCGACGCGCATCACCAGCGCGCCCATCGCGCCAAAGCCACCCGCTGCCGCCGAGCCGCGCCGGGAGGAGACGCGCGTCACCGCCATGCCGGCCGAGCAGGCGCGGCCGGTTGCGCCGAGGGCTGGCGGGACGCTCGCGGCCGAGAGCTCACCCCTGGCGCAGAAGATCCTGGCGCTGCCCAAGCCCACGCTCCTGGCCGCAGCGGGCGGGCTGGCGCTGCTGGTCGGCCTCGGCGCGCTGACCCTGGCGCGCTCGAGCAAGCCCCGCGGCACCGAGTGCCCCGAGGTGGTGGCCATCGACGACCACGTGGCCGCGCTCTCCTTCGGCCGCGGCGAGGTGGACGTTGACTGCGGCAGCAAGGCGGCCTTTGGCTTCACCGCGCCGCCCCGGACCCGCGCGCTCTTCCACTACCTCGGCACGCGGGTGCAGAAGCCCGACGAGGTCGAGGTCAAGCTCAACGGCAAGCACCTCGGCTGGGTCCCGCCCGCTGCCGGCCGCGGCGAGGAGCAGGTGCTCACGCTGCCCGACGAGCAGCTCGCCGCCGACGGCCGCAACGTGGTGCAGTTCACCCAGGGCACGCGCGGCAAGGAGTGGTCGATCGCCAAGGTGCGCGTCGAGCAGCTCGCCATCACGCCGGGCGATCTGGGCCGCGCGCGGCAGGCCTATGACCTCGGACGGCGCAAGCTGGAAGAGCGCCGCGTGGCGCCGCGCAACCTCTACGACGCGTGGAAGTATTTCGTCGAGGCGCGCCGCTATCTCGAGGGGCTTTCGCCCCGGCCGCCGCTCTACGGCGAGGTGGCGCAGCTGATCAAGGACGCCGAGCGCGACCTCGAGAAGGAGTGCGCGCGCATGCTCTTCACCTCGGCGCGCTTCGAGAAGTACGGCCAGGACGACAAGGCGCAGGTGAAGTACCGCGAGGCGCTGCTCCACTTCCCCGGCGACGACCCGAGCGGCTGCCGCAAGAAAGCCAAGGGCCATCTCGCGTCGCAGCCCGTGGCGGCGAGCGAGTAGCGCGATGCCTCCTCCGCCGAACAAGCGCCCGCCGCCGCCCGCCGGCAAGGAGCCCGCCAAGGAGCCGGTCGACGACACCGATCCGGGCGCGCCGATTGACATGCTCAAAACGGGGCAGATGCGGGTCAAGCCGCCGCGCCGGCCCGCGCCGCAGCCATCTTCACTGCCGCCCTTGATCGACGACGAGCCGACGCCTCCGGCCGCGACGGGCGAGCGCACGCTCATCTACGACCAGAACAAGGGCCGCGCGGTGGGCTCGGGCGCCAAGCTCATCATCACCGCGGGGCCGCGCGCCGGGTCCGAGGTGCCGCTCTCCGACTCGCGCGAGACCAGCATCGGCCGCGGCTCGGAGAGCACCATCGTGGTGCCGGACATCTCGGTCTCGCGCCGGCACGCGGTGCTGCTCAAGGAGCCCAAGGGCTGGGTGGTGCTCGACCAGGGCTCGGGCAACGGCACGCGCGTCAACGGCCTCGTGATCGGCAAGCACGAGCTCTCCAGCGGCGACGTCATCGATCTCGGCGACAGCTCGCTGCAGTTCGTCGAGGCCGGAGGGGTCGCGGTCAAGCCCCCCAAGCGCGCGCCCGGATCCACCTCCACTGGCGCCGCTCCCTCGTCCGCGGCGCCGTCAAAGCCTGCCGCCATCCGCGCGGGTGGACCTCGCCAAGAGTACTTCGCCGACTCCAAGCCCGAGCACACCAATCCCCGCGGCACGGGCCTGCAGAAGCGAACGCCGCTCTACCTCGCGGTGGGCGCCGCGCTCTTGCTCGCCCTGGGCGCGGGCTTCTTGCAGAAGCGGGCCCGCGAGCGCAACGAGACCGCCGCGGCGCAGAACACCGGCAGCAAGGCCGCCGGGCAGACCCAGTTCGCCGAGGCCGTCGAGCTGGTCAAGGCAGGCAAGTGGGTCGAGGCGCGCGACAAGCTCGCCGTGGCCGCCAGCCTGGACGAGAACGACCAAGAGATCCGCCGCTACCTCGCGCGCGCCAGGCTCGAGGCCCCGCGGGCGCAAGCGGTGACCGCCGCCCGCGAGTCGCTCTCGCGGCGCAACTACAAGGCGGCCCGAGACGCGCTCAGAGCGGTGCCGGAGGATTCGGCGCTCTACGACAAGGCGGGCGAGATCCTCCAGTCGGTGCGGCTGCAGATGGACCTCGCGATCCACGACGCCAAGGCCAAGGCGGAGTCGGGCGACACCTCGACCGCCGAGGCGCTGCTCGCGCCGGTGCTTGAAGCGGAGCCCGATCGCCGCGAGGCGCTGGCCGTGCGCGACCTGCTCGGCTCGGGTCGCCGCCGTGCCGCCGGGGTCGCGCGCCGCGAGGAGGCCGACGAGCGCGACGAGCCTGCTCCCGAGCCCAGGGCGGCGCCCGCCAAGGCGCTGCCCGCGCCGCAAGCTGCCTCGCTCGGGCCGGCCATCGACACCTATCTCGCCGGCGACATCGGCTCGGCGATCACGCGCGCGGAGTCTCTCGGCGTCACCGACGCGAGCGCCGCACGGCTGGCCCGCGAGCTGCGCGAGCTCGACTCCGGCTATCGCGACGGGCTCGCCAAGGCCGACGCCAAGAAGCCGACCGAGGCGCTGCGCGCGCTGGAGGCCGCCGATCTGCTCGACAAGCGGCTCTCGCAAGGCCGGCCGAGCAAGCTCGGCAAGGAGCTGCGCAAGGTGCTCTCGCGCGTGCACTACCAGCTCGGCGCCGGCTCGATGGGCAGCGACGACGGCCTGCCGCGCGCCTCCGAGCACCTGCGCGCCGCGGTGCTCGCCGACCCGGGCAACGACCTCGCCAAGCAGCAGCTCGAGCAAGTGGTGGCCCGCGCCAAGGAGATCTACCTGCGCGGCTATGTCGCCAAGGAGAACGACTCCGAGGCGGCGCGGCAGGCCTTCAAGCTGGTGGTCGAGATCATGCCCGCGGGCGATGCCACCAGCGAGAAGGCCAGGCGCTGGCTGGAGAAGCTCGACGGCAAGGGGCCCAAGGAAGACGGCTGAGCCGCGCAGAGGTCGGTTAGACTCGACCTCCATGCCCGAGCGGCTTCCACCCAGGGGCGGCCCAGCGCCCGCTCCCTCCGCGCAGGTCGACCTGTTCGCGCGCCGCGCCGAGCCGCGCGTCTACTCGGTCACCGAGATCACCCGCGAGCTGAAGGCCGTGGTCGAGGGCAAGTTCGTGGGGCTCTTGGTCAAGGGCGAGGTCTCGAACCTGCGCCAGCCCTCGAGCGGCCACCTCTACTTCACGCTCAAGGACACCGAGGCCTGCATCGACGCCGTGCTCTTCCGCACCGAGGCGCGCCGCCTGCGCTTCGCCCTGCGCGCCGGTCTCTCGGTGCTGGTGCGCGGACGCCTGTCGGTCTTCGAGCAGCAGGGCCGCTACCAGATCATCTGCGATTCGGTCGAGCCGCTGGGCGCGGGCGCTCTGCAGGTCGCCTTCGAGCAGCTCAAGCAAAAGCTGATCGAAGAAGGCATCTTCGATCCAGCGCGCAAGCGCCCGCTGCCCTTCCTGCCGCGCCGGGTGGCGCTGGTGACGAGCCCCTCGGGCGCGGTGGTGCACGACTTCTTGCGCGTTCTGCACCGGCGCTTTCCCAACTTGCCGGTGCTGATCGTGCCGGCGCGGGTGCAGGGCGATGGCGCCGCGGCCGAGATCGCGCGGGCGATCGCGCGGGCGGGCCGGGCGCGCGACATCGACGTCGTCGTCGTGGCGCGAGGCGGCGGCAGCCTGGAAGATCTTTGGGCCTTTAATGAAGAGATCGTCGCGCGGGCGCTCGCGGCCTGTCCCGTGCCGACCGTGAGCGCGGTGGGCCACGAGACGGATGTGACCATCGCTGACTTCGCGGCCGACGTGCGCGCGCCCACGCCCACCGCGGCCGCCGAGCTCGTCGCCCGGGTGAAGGACGAGCTGCTGGCCGATCTGGCGGCGCGCAAGGCGAGGCTGCTCCGCGCCTGGCGCGCGCTGGCCGAGCGGCGCCGGTCCGCGCTGGAGGCTCGCCGGGCGCGCATCGCCGATCCGCGGCGGCTGATCGGCGAGCGGAAGCTCAAGCTCGACCGGCTCGAGCAGCGCCTGGTCCAGGGCGTGCGCTCTCCCATCGACGACGACAAGCGCGCGGTCGCGTTGCTGGCGGCGCGGCTCGAGCGGGCGCACCCGCGGGCGCAGCTCTTGCGGCTCGGCAAGCACGCGGCGCAGCTCGAGGAGCGCCTCTTGGCGGCGGCGCGCAAGCAGCTCGCGCAGCGGCACAAGCGGTTCGAGCAGCTCGCGGGCAAGCTCGACGCGCTCTCGCCGCTCAAGGTGCTCGCGCGAGGCTACGCGGTGGTGTTTGGCGAGGGCGGCCACGCGCTCCGCTCGGCGCAGGAAGTGTCGCCGGGCCAGGCCTTGCGCGTGCGCCTGCACGACGGCGAGCTCGACGCCGAGGTGAAGAGCGTGCGCAAGGGCGACCCCGCGCAGTAGTCGCCCACCCATTGCGCTTTCCCCGCAACGTGGTAGTTGCGCGCTCGTGGCCGACCCGACTGGCACAGCGTCTCCTCTTGCGGCAAGCGCGGACACGGCGACGCCGGGCCGTTATGAAGAGATCGTCCAGCGGCTGGCCAAGGTGGTCGAGCGGCTGGAGGGCGGGGGCATCTCGCTCGAAGAGAGCATCGCCGCGTTCGAGGAAGGCATCCGCCTTGCCCGGGCCGGCGCGCAAAAGCTGGAGGAGGCGGAGCGCAAGGTCGAGGTGCTGCTGGCCGATGATCGGGAAGCGCCATTCAACCCGGACGACGGCGCCCGCGGACGCTGAGTCGGAAGGCCGATGACGATGATGCCAGCGAAAAAAAAGAAGATCATCATCGTCGACGACGACCGTGAGACGCGGGAGATGCTCAAGATGGCTCTCGAGCTCGAGGGCTACGAAGTGAGCCAGGCCGCCAACGGGCTCCGCCTGATCAGCACGCTGCACGTCGATCGGCCGGACCTCATCCTGCTCGACGTGATGATGAGCTGGATCGACGGGTTCGAGCTGTGCCGCGCGGTGAAGAAGAACGAGGAGTTCAACTCCATCCCGGTGATCTTCATCAGCGCCAAGAAGACGGCGAGCGACGTCCGCACCGGTCTGGCCGCCGGCGCCGCCGACTACTTCTCCAAGCCCATCGACATGGAGCGGCTGCTGGCGCGCATCGCGGCGCTGGTCGAGCCGCCGCCGACCGCAGCGCCCGTCGGCAGCCCGCCCGCCGAGCGGCCGCACTCCTAGAGCACCGATCGGTTTGGTGGACCGATTAGAACGGCCGAGTCGCAAGCAGCGCAAGGAACGACGAGGCGCCGTACTTTCTGTACTGCTGCAACGAGGAGAGACGCGGCGATGCGCAGCGAATCGGCCGAGCGGGTTGCCCGCCAACCCGCGGTTCTCCGACGGGAACCAAACCGTTCGGTGCTCTAGCAGTGGCGCGCGTTCGCGCCGATCTCCTCGTCCTCGCGCGCGGGCTCGCAGGCACGCGCAGCAGGGCGCAGGCGCTGATCCTCGCGGGGGAGGTGGTGGCCGGCGACCACCGCGTGGACAAACCCGGACAGCTCCTCGACGAGGGCGCCGACCTGCGGCTCAAGTCGGACCCCACGGCGCTGCGCTACGTCTCGCGCGGCGGGCTCAAGCTCGAGCGCGCGCTCGACCACTTCGGGCTCGATCCGCGCGGCCGCATCGCTTGTGACCTGGGCGCCTCGACAGGCGGGTTCACCGACGTGCTGCTGCAGCGGGGCGCGCTGCGGGTCCACGCGGTGGACGTGGGCTACGGCCAGCTCCACGAGCGGCTGCGGGCCGACCCGCGCGTCGTCATCCACGAGCGGGTGAACGCCCGCTCGCTCAGCCGCGAGACGCTCGGCGAGGCCTGCTCGGCGGCGGTCGCCGACCTGTCGTTCATCTCGCTCAAGCTGGTCCTCCCTGCGCTCGTCTCGCTGCTCTCGCCCGGCGCGTTCTGCGCGGTGCTGGTCAAACCGCAGTTCGAGGCTGGGCGCGCCGAGGTGGGCAAGGGCGGGGTGGTCAAGGACCCCGCGGTCCACGTGCGCGTGGTCGCCGAGGTCGAGCAGGCGCTCGCTGGCCTGGGCGCGCGTGTGCTGGGCAACACTCCCTCGCCGTTGGTCGGGCCCGCCGGCAACCGCGAATTCCTCGTCGCGGCGGTCGTTTGACTGGCAGTGAGAATTTCCTTTTTGCCGACTTTTCCAGCAGATGTCACAGGAGGTGGGAATTTACCGAGTGGCGGAACGTTCCCTCTTGTGAGAAAATACAGCCCTACGGTGCGACTCAGGTCGGCCGGAGCCCAGGGGGGCGATGTTTCATGCGCGCGCAGTCCCAAAGCCGTGTGCAGGTCGTCGGCCGCGAAGAAGACGCAAGGCGGCTCGCGGCGCGACTGTCGCGCGCAGGCATCGCGGCCACGGTGGACGATGGCCGCTCGGGCGTCGAGCTCTTCGTCGCGCTCGAGGGTGAAGAGCTGCCGCCGCTGCGCGAGCGGGCGGAGCTGATCCTGGCCATCGGCTCGCCGGCCGGGCCGCTCTTCGCCGCCGGCGCCGACGACGTGGTGCCCGCCGGCGAGCCCGAGCTGCTCTTCCGCCGCGTGGTGGCGCTGCTCGAGCACCGGGCGCTGCTGGCCCGCGCCCGCCGCAGCGACGAGCGGGCCAAGGCCTTCGAGGAAGCGATGGCCGAGGTCGCTCACGACGTGCGCAGCCCGCTGCACGGGGCGCTCGGCCACGCCGGCCTGCTCGCCAAGGACGACACGCTCACCGAGGACCAGCGCACCAGCGCCGCCGCCATCGTCCGCCAGGCCGAGCGCGCGCTGCAGCTGGCCGAGCGCGTGCTCGCGAGCGCCGTCCGCTCCCAGCGGGTGCCGCTGCGCATCCGGCCCATCGACGTCGCAGAGATGCTCGAGACCGTCGAAGGTGCCGCCCGCGCCACGGCGAAAGAGCGCGGGGTCAAGCTCACCATCAGCCCTCCGCCCGAGCGGCTGCGCCTGCGCGCCGACGGCGAATTGCTCAGCCGGCTGCTCGACAACTTGATCGCCAACGCGCTCAAGCACACTCCGCGCGGAGGCGAGATCGAGGTGGAAGCGCGCCGCGCCGGGCCGACCTCGCTGCGCCTGTCGGTGCGCGACAGCGGCGATGGGATCGCGCCCGAAGAGCTGCACAAGCTGACCGCGGGCCTCGGCGCTGGCCGCGGGCTGCGCATCTGCCGCGAGATCGCCGAGCGCCACGGCGGCGACCTCTGGGCCGAGAGCAAGCTGCACCGCGGGACCCGCTTCATCGTCGAGCTGCCGCTCTTGACGGTCAGCACCCGTCCGCGCGTGCTGCTCGTCTCCGATGATGGCCGCTGGACGCGCGATGTCGCGCTCGCCCTGCGCCACGCGTGCGACGTGCGGACCTCCACCACCGCCGACGCCTCGCTGGCCGGCCGGCGACCGGACCTCGTCATGGTCGAGTCGCCCGCGCCCGGTGAGGAGCGCAAGCTCGCGCACCTGCGCACCGAGGCCGAGGACGCCAAGGTCCCCGTGGTCGAGCTGCCGCAAGACGTCGCCGCGGCCAAGCTCGCCTCGGCCCTGGCGCGGCTGGCGAGCTGAAAAAAAAGGCACGAGGCCCGCACAGCTCTGGCGTTCGTGCTCCTGATAGGAGACCGCCGTCTGCGCTAGAGTGCCCCCATGCGCACCGCCACGCTGGCTGCCCGCCTCTCGCTTGCCGCGATCCTGCTGCTCGCGGCCTCCGCACGCGCCGCTCCGGTCGACGACCTGCCCGCGATCGGCGACCGCTGCGTCATCGACCAGGCGAACCTGCTCAACCAAACCCAGCAGCGGCAGCTGCTCGACCTGTGCAAGCAGCTCAATCGCGCCGGAGTTGCCCAGCTCGCGGTGGCGACGGTTCTGAACCTCGGCGACCGGCAGCGCTCCGACTTCGCCGCCGACCTGTTCAAGAAGTGGAAGCTCGGCCACGGCAAGAAGCGCTCCGACGGCCTGCTCATCCTCGTCGCCCCCTCGACCTCGCACCCGTGGGGCATGCGCGTCGAGGTGGGCTACGGCCTGGAGGGCACGCTCCCCGACGGCAAGGTCGGCGCCATGCTCGACCAGTTCTGGGCCCCTCCCCGCGATCGGCAGGCGTATGGCGAAGGGATCGTCGCGGTCGCGCAGGCCCTGGCCGGCTCGCTCGTCAAGGACGCCGCTGCCGGCGGCGATGCGGCGCCCACCGACGAGTCGCGCGCCAGCGGCCAGCGCCGCGGCCCGAGCGGCGCGAGCGGTTCCAGCGCCAACCCCGCCGCCCTCGGCCTCGCCATCCTCGCCATGCTTGCCTTGCTCATCGCGCTCGCCGGCTCGGCCTTGCGCAAGCAGTTCCCCGGCAAGCTGCACGGCGCAGCGGCCATCGGCCTCACGGTGCTCACCATCGGCGGCCTGCTCTCGATGGCCTCGGCCGGCGGCGGCTGGATCGCCTTCTTCATCGGCTTGGTCGTCAACGGCCTGACCTACTTCAGCATCAAGAGCCACAAGTGTCCGAAGGACGGCTCGTGGATGACCATCGACGAGGAGATCGTCGATCACCCGACCTACTTCTCCACCGGCCTCGCCGTCGTGCAGCAGCGTTGCACCAGCGCCGCCTGCGGCTACCACAACAGCTACGAGAAGATCCTCCCGCAAAAGCAGATCGTGGTCTCGAGCGGCGGCGGCGGGGGAGGCGGCGGCGATGGCCCCGGCGACAGCGACAGCTTCAGCGGCGGCGGCGGAGAGTCGGGCGGCGGCGGCGCCGATCGAGACTGAAGCAGCTGCAGCAGTCCTCAATCGCGCGGCGGCGGCTGGTAGTCGCGGGCGAGGTTTTCAAAGCGCGTGAACTCGTGCAGGAAGGCGATGTTGGCCGTGCCGATGGGCCCGTTGCGCTGCTTGCCGATGATGATCTCGGCGATGCCCTTCACGTCCTCTTTCTCTTTTTCGTAAACCTCTTCGCGATAGATGAACATGATGGTGTCGGCGTCTTGCTCGATGGCGCCCGATTCGCGCAGGTCGCTCATCATCGGCCGCTTGTCGGGGCGCTTTTCCAGAGAGCGGTTGAGCTGGGAGAGCGCCATCACCGGAATTCCCAGCTCTTTCGACAACGCCTTCAGGCCGCGCGAGATCTCGCTGATCTGCTGCTCGCGGCTGTCGATGCGCTCGTTGCCTTTCATCAATTGTAGATAGTCGATGACGATGAGCCCGAGCGGCGCCTCGGTTTGCGAACACTTTGCGGCCAGGCGGCGCGACTTGGCGCGCAGCTCGAGCGAGGTGAGCGCCGGTGAGTCGTCGATGTGGATGCTGGCCTCGGCCAATTCGCCGGCAGCCTTGGCGAGCTTGGCCCAGTCGCTGTCGATGAGCCGGCCGGTGCGCATGCGCTGCGAATCGACCCGCGCTTCGCTCGCCAGCATGCGCATGACGAGCTGCTCTTTGGGCATTTCCAGCGAGAAGACGCCGACCGCGCAGCGCTTGCCGTTGTAGGTCGCGCGCAGGCCGACGTGGGTCGCGATGTTCAAGCAAAAGGCCGTCTTTCCCATCGAGGGGCGGGCCGCGAGGATGACGAGATCGCCAGGCTGGAAGCCGCTGGTGAGGCGGTCGAGATCGGCGAACCCGGTGGCGACGCCGGTGATCTCTTCCTGCCGCTCGTAGAGCGCCTCGATGGTCTTGAACGCGGTCTTGACGATCTCGCGCACGGGCGTGAACGCCGCCTGCGCTTTCTGCTCGGTGACGGCGAAGATCCGGCGCTCCGCCTCGTCGAGGAACTCGCCCACGCCGCCCGACTGCTCGTAGCCCTGGGTGGCGATGGCGTGCGCGGCCTCGATCAGCCGGCGCGAGAGCGCCTTGTCGTGGACGATGGTGCCGTAATACATGAGATTGGCGGCGCTCGGCACGACGGTGTCGAGCAGGTCGATGAACGACTCGCCGCCGATGGCCTCGAGCGCGCCCTGCGCCTTCAAGATGTCCTTGAGCGTGACCCGGTCGATGGGCTCGCTCTTGGCGTAGAGCGCGCACATCGCCTCGTAGATCTTGCGGTGCGCCTCCCGATAGAAGTCCTCGGGCTTGAGCACCTCGAGCAGGTCGTTGATCGACCCGTTGTCGAGGAGGATGCCGCCGAGCACGCTGCGCTCGGCGTCGAGGTTGTGCGGCGGCACGCGGCCCGGCGGGACGGCCACCAGGGCGGCAGAGCGGTTGATCTCGGCGGATTGGCTCACGGCGCCCCAGGCTAGCGGAGTGGTCTGACAGACAGCCGGCGGACCATCCGCCTTCGCGCCTGTTGAGCGCAATGTTGGCAACCTGTGGGCGGCGCGAATTTTCTGTGGACACCCTGTGCCCGGAGCACTTGGAGCAACAGCCGGGGCTACTGGCCCACGGCCCGATGGACCCAGTCGCGAATGCAGGCCGTCTCGCTCGCCGTCAGCGGGTCGAGGCCGAGGGGCATCTGGAAGTTGAAGGGCGGGTCGGTGGTGAGCTTGGTCAGCATCAAGCTCGAGTCCGGGTGCGCGGGGTCGATGATGAGGCCCGGTCCGCCGAAGCCGGCGAGGCCGACGAGGCGGCCCGGCATGCCGGGGCTCTCCAGGTCGAGGTGTCCCTGCTGCGTGTCGGCGCCGTGGCAGAGGCCGGTCGCGCAGGTCGGGCCAAAGAGCGCGACCACGGGATTGCAGCCCGCGTCGGGGATGCCGCCATCGTGCGTGCCGCCATCCGGGTGGCCCGCGTCGCCCGCGCCCGCGTCGCTCGCGCCAGCATCGGTGGCGCCTGCGTCGCTTGGGCCGGCATCGCCCGCGTCCGCTGTGCCCGCGTCGCTTTGGCCCCCATCGGCGCCGGCGTCGCGGCCGTCGCCGCCGTCATCGACCGCGCCGCCGTCGCTGAGCAGGTAGACGAAGCGGCCCGGATCGTCGAGCGGCCCGGCGCAAGCCGAGAGCCCGGCGAGGAGCAGCGCGGCCAGCGGCGCCCGCCAGCGCCCGGCGGCCGCGCTACAGCCGCAGGGCGAAGGCGAGATCGACCACGACATACTCATCCAGGGCTCCGCCGGCGACGTAGGGGTCGCCCGGCAGTGGGTGCAGCGAATAGAAAATGCGGGTGTATTTTCCCTCGAGGCGCAGATCGAAGCGAGGGCCGAGCGCGACGTTGACGGCGCCCCCAAGCTCGACGCCGCCGTGCGAGGCGCGCGGGAAGGCGCGGCCGATGGCGTCCTGCATGACCAGCGCGAGGTAGCCGGCCGAGACGCTGAGCGCGACGGGGCCGATGGGCTGCCGCAGGTCGAGGCCCGGCCGCCAATATTGCAGCGTGCCCGAGGGCAGCAGCACTCCCGCGGGCGGCGCCCCGCTGAAGTCGTAGCGCAGGCTGCCGTAGCGGATCGAGACCGAGCCGCGCTCCTCGCCGGCGAAGACGGCGCGATAGCGGCCGCCCAAGTCCCACGCGTGCCAGAGGTTGTCGTAGCCCGCGCCCGCGAGGCCCCCGGGCGTGTGCGCGCGCAGGGAGCGGCTCACCGAGCCGAAGACGCCGACGTCGCTGACCACGGGCAGGCCGGCGTTGCTGGTGGGAAAGACCTCGAGCGAGGCGCGGAGCAGACCGGCGGCGCCGCTCGAGAAGCTGCCGAGCGAGGAGGTGACGCGGTCGCGATAGGTGACGCGCCGGTAGCCGACCTCGGGCGCGATCGAGGCGTTCACGGTCGGCTCTGGCGGGGGCGGCTCGGCGAAGGCGGGCAGCGCGAGCGCGCAGAAGAGCGGCAGGAGCCTCATGCGAGCTTCACCACCACCGTCGTGCCATCGAAGGTCGAGGCGAGGCGGCGGAGCGGCTTCTGCGCGGGCCCGAGCTTGACCGAGCCGTCGAGCGTGAAGAGCGACCCGTGGCACTTGCAGATGAGCAGCTGCTGGGCGCCGTAGACCGCGCAGCCAAGGTGGGTGCAGCGGGCGTCGAACGCCTCGAGCGTGGTCGGGCCGGTGCGGATGACGAGCAGCGGATAGAGCACGCCGCGCGAGTAGCCGGTGGCGCTGCCCGCGGGCTTCTGCAGCGCCGGCACGTCCTGCACGGTGAAGGTGACGGTGCCGCCCTTGGCGTCGGGAAAGACGCCGCCCTGGCCACCGAGATCGACGCTGAGCGTCTGCGTCGGCCGCTGGATCTTGACCGGATAGGGCTGCAGGTTGTCCTGCGCGGGAGGGTGCAGCACGGTGCCGTCGGCCGCGAAGCGCGAGAGGTGGCAGGGGCAGACGACCTGCGTGTTCTTGTCGTCCCAGGCGACCTCGCAGCCCGCGTGCGGACAGTAGGCGTTGAACGCGAGCAGGCCCTGCGTGGTCGAGTTGGCCACCAGCAAGGCCGTCGGGCGGCCCTGGGCGTCGAGCGCGTCGGGCCGCAGGATCAAGCTGCCGCCGCTGGTGAGCAGCTCGGGCACGCGAGTGAGCGGCACCGAGACGATGTCATTCTGCGGCGCGGGCAGGTCCAGCGAGAGCGGGTCATTGACGAACGGCGCGCAGCCGGCGAGCTGGGCGAGGGCCGGCGCGCAGGCGGCCGCGGCTCCGCAGCGCAAGAGGGCGCGGCGGCTGCAGCCCTGCTCCTGTTCCGCGGGCTCGTCGGCCATCGGCACTCTCTCGCTCAAGGTGGCCCCTGGGGAAAGCGCACGAGCATGGGCTCCTGCGCGGCGGCCGTGCTGCCGAGCGCGGTCGCGCCTTTGTAGCTGACCGAGCCCGCGTAGGCGCCGCTCACCCAGGCCGAGCCGGCCGCGCCCGCGGTGACGCCGGTGACCAGCATCGGGCCGGTTGCGTTGATCGCCTCGACGGTGGGCGCGGTGAGCGCCGCGGGGAAGCGCGCGAGCCACGCGTTCTGCGCCTCGGTGGCCGAGCCGGCCAAGAGCGCCACTCCGGCGAGCGAGGGCGTGCCTGAGTAGGCCCCCGCGGCGTAGACGTTGCCGGCGGCGTCGGTGTCGAGCGCCAACGCCTTGGACGAGCCCGCGCTGGCGATGACCGCGAGCGGCGCCCCGCTCTGGGGGCCGACCAGCTGCGATCCGGCGCACGAGGCCCGCGCCAGGTACTTGACGACGAAGGCCGACGAGGCCGACGCGCCGCAAGCGACGGCCACGTTGTGCAGCTTGGGCGAGGCCTGGCAGAAGCCGGAGACGAAGATGGCGTCGGAGGCGCCCACCGCCACCGAGGTGACCTGATCGTGCGCCTGGGCCGCCGCGTCGCGGAAGATCTCGTTGGCAAGACCGCCCGCAAAGCAGCCATTCTTGCCAGCGGCGTCGAAGGTCGCGAGGTAGGGCGCGGCCAGCGCGGTCAGGCCGCTCGAGTCGGCGGCGTTCCCGGCGGCCACCGTGCTGCCGAGCGAGTCGAGCGCCACCGCGGGGCCGAGCCTTGCCGTCGCGCTGGCAGGGTCTGCGCCCGCCGCGAGGTCGATCGCAAAGCCGCAGCCGCCGGCGGCCAGATCGAAGCGGGCCGCAAAGTCGCGGTGCGCGGAGGCGGCGGTGAGCGCGCAGGCGGCGGCGCCAAAATTCTCCGCTCCTCCGGCCGCGGCGCTGTAGACGCCGCCCGCCAGCACGGCGGTGCCGCTGGTCGCGAGCGAGCCGATGGCGCCGGCGCCGAAGTGGCGGACCCAGACGATGGCGCCGGCGTTGGTCAGCCGCGCGAGGAACATCGATTCGACCGCGCCCACGCTGACCGCGCCGGCGCCGTCGCCGAAGTCGACGCTGCCGGTGAACGAGCCGCCGATGAGCGCGTCGCCCGAGGGGGCTACGGCGACCGCCCGCACCCGCGCCGAGCCGGCGTTCGGGACCGCGCTGGTCGCGGGGAAGAGGCGATCCCAGCTCGCGCTCGCGGGGGAGGCCAGCGCGCCGCGGGCGCCGTTCGGGTCCAGGCCGAGCGCGAATCCGCTGCCGGCGCTCGAGAAGGTCGAGCCGGCGCGCACGCCGTGGCCGAGGTCGGCGCTGCCGGTGAAGTTGCCGCCCGCGAACAGGTCGCCGCTGCTGTCTGCGCCCACCGCCAGCGCGCTGCCGGTCGCGCCCGGGAAGGCGACGAGCTCCAGCTGCTGCAGGCAGCGGATCTTGGCGGCGATGGGCCCTGCGACCGCGCCGCCCGTGCATCCCGAGGCCGCCGACACCGTGCAGACCTGCGCCGGGCCCTTGGGCTGCGCGGTGACCGCGAGGGCGCACGAGCCGCCGCGCGGGATGGGTTCGGCGAAGGCAAAGGTCGCGGCGCCGGAAGGGACGGCGAGGGCCTCGGTGTCATTGAAGGGCCCGGCCGCGAAGGCGAGCGTGTCCTGGAGCGCGAGGCCGCTCGAGGGCAACTGGCCCGCCGCACCCGCGGCCACCGAGGTGTCGAAGGTGCCGGCGACGGCGTAGCCGCAGATGACGCGCGGGCTGGTCACGTCGGCTGTGCCCACCGTGCCGCTGCCGTTGCGCACGATGCAGGCGAGGCCGCTCGGCGGCGTCTGGACCGTCACGCTGTACGCGAGCCCCTGCCGCACCGGCGTCGCGAACTGGAAGGGGATGGCCGCGCCGGTGCTGCTCGCGGAGCCGCTCAGGACCAGCTGGTCGCCGCTGTTGTCCAAGAGCGCCATGGCCACGCTCGCGCCCGTGGCCAGGCCGATCACCTGGCCACCCACGCGCCACGCCGGCGTTCCGCACGAGATGGCGATGCTGCCGTCGTCGGCCTGGCCCATGGTGCCGCTGCCGTCGAAGTTGCCGCTGTTGCCTCCCGAGGCCACGCAGGCCTGCGCGGGCGCGCCGGGCTCTGCGCTGACGTTCACCCGATAGGCCGCGCCTTCGCCGATCTGCGTCGGGAAGGAGAAGGGCACCTCCGCGCCGGCGGCGGCCGGCACGGCCACGACATCGCCGCCGTTGGTGAGCACGAGGCCAGCGCCGACGAGGCCGCTGACCGTCCCGGAGAGCGTGTGCGAGGGCGCGCAGTCGATGATGGCGCTGGTCACGTTGCCAGATCCGACGAGGCCGATGTCGGTGCCGGCGCGCAGCGCGCAGACCTGGCCCGGCGGCTGCGACTTGACCGTCACGCGGTAGCTCTGGCCGCTCGGCAGCGGGGTGGCGAAGTTGAAGAACGGGTAGCGCGGCATGGCCACCGAGACGTGCAGATCGTCGCCGCCGCTCTGCTGCAGCTGGACGCTGGTGCCGATGGCGAGGCCGTTGATGACGCCGCCGACGGTGAAGCGGCTGGTCGTGCAGGTGAGCGCGAGGTCGGTCACGTTGGCGCTCGGGTTGCCGGCGGCGGGACTGGGCGAGCCAGGGCTCTGCGCGCAGCTCTGCGACGGGTTGACCGGCTGCTGCCGCGCCGCGATGGCGTAGCCCTGCGCCTGCGAGACGGGCCGCTTGAAGCTGAAGGCGGTCTGGCCTTGCGCGATGGGCACGATCTCGCCGCTGGTCGCGTTGACGAGCTGCAAGCTGGCGCCCGAGTAGCCCGCGATGGTGCCGGCGATGGTGAAGCCCGGCGCGCACGCGACCTGGATGGTGTTGATGTTGGCGGCGACGACGCTCCCGCTGCCGGCGCTGAGCGCGCAGGACACCGGCCCGGTCGAGGAGACGAGCGCGGCTGCGTAGGTCTGGCCTCCCGGAAGGGCGGTCACGAAGTTGAAGCCCACCGGCGTTGCGCCCGTTCCGCTGCCGTTCACGGTGCGGCTGTCGGCGCCGTTGTTCAAGAGAGTCACGCTGGCTCCCGCGGGCAGGCCGGTGACGGCGCCGCCGATCGAGAACGCGGTCGTGGCGCAGGTGACGACGAGGTTCGCGACGTTCGCGGCCGGATTGCCCGCGGGGAAGGCCGGCGAGGAGGGCAGCACCGCGCAGGCTTGCGACGGCACGGTGGGCTGCGCGGTGACTGCGAGCGCGTAGCCTTGCTTCTGCGTGAAGAGCTTGCTGAAGGCGAAGCTGGTCGCGCCCTGGGCGATGGCGACCGTCTCGCCGGTGGCGTTGTTCTTCAACGAGAGGCCCGCGCCCGCGTAGCCTGCGATGGTGCCCGCGAGGCTGAACGCGGGCGAGCAGGCGATGGCGACGTTGGCCACCGGCGCGGCGGCGATGGTGCCGCTGCCTCCGCTGGCGACGCTGCAGAGGACCGGGCCCGCCGAGGAAGAGACCGCGGCCGCGTAGCCCTGTCCGCTCTTGACCGCGGTGGCGAAGGCAAAGGCGATGGGTGCGCTGCCGTCAGAGGCGCCTCCCACCGTGAGCGGGTCTGCGCCGTTGTCGAGCAGCGTGACGCTCGCGCCCGCGGGCAGGCCGGCGACGGTACCGCCGACGCTGAAGCCGGTGGTGGCGCAGGTGACGGCGAGGTTCGAGACGTTGGCGGAGGGGCTGCCCGACGCGGGCAGGACGTTGCAGCTCTGCGTCGGCGCCGTGGGCTGCGCGGTGACCGAAAGCGAGAAGCCCTGCGCCTGCGTGACCAGCCTCGTGAACGCGAGCGTGGTGGCCCCCCCGGCGACGGTGAGCGTCTCGCCGGTGGTCGTGCTCGTGATCTGCAGCCCGGTGGCGGCGTAGCCAGCGACGGTGCCCGAGAGGCTGAAGGCCGGGGCGCAGGCGATCTGCACGTTGCCGACCGCGGCGCCGGCGACCGTGCCATTGCCTCCGCTCGCGACGCGGCACGAGACGGGACCAGCCTGGCTGCTGACCGACACTGAATATCCTTCGCCGCTCCCGACCAGCGCGGGGAAGGTGAAGGCGATGGGCGCCGCGCCGGTGCCAGAGCCTGTGACCACCTTGGTGTCGGCGCCGTTCTGCAAGGTGACCGTGGCCGTTGCCGGCAGGCCGTTCACCTGGCCGCCCACCACGAACGAGCTGGTCGCGCAGAGCAACGCGAGCGTGGTGACGTCGGCCGCCGGGTTGCCGCTCGCGGGCTTTGGCGAGGCGCCGCTGACGCCGCACACCTGGGCCGGCGAGCTGGGCTGGGCGACGACGCTGACCGCGTAGCCTTGCGCCTGCGTCACCCGCTGCGTGAACGCGAAGGCCGTCTGGCCGGCGGCGATGGACAGCGTCTCGCCGGTGGGCCCGTTCTTGAGCACGAGGCCGCCGCCGGTGACGCTGCTGATCGCGCCCGAGATGGCGAAGGTCGGCACGCAGGCGATCTGCACCGTGGAGACATTGGCCGCAGCGATGGTGCCGCTCCCGCCCGCGCTGACGCGGCAGGAGACGGGTCCGCTCGCGCTGACGACGGTGGCGGCGAACGTTGCCCCGCTCGGGACCGGGGCCGCGAAGGTGAAGGGCACCGCGGCTGCGCCCGTTCCGGCGCCGTTGACGGTGAGCGAATCGGCGCCGTTGTCGAGCAGCGTGACAGAGGAGCCCGAAGGCAGTCCGGTGACGCTCCCGCCGACGGTGAAGCCGGTGGTCGCGCAGGTGAACGCCAGCGTCGTCACGTTGGCCGCGGGGTTGCCCGCTTGCGGGCTCGGCGTGCACGACTGGGTTGGCGCGGCGGGCTGGGAGGTGGCGCTGATCGAGTAGCCTTGCGCCTGCGTGACGGGCCTCGCGAAGGCAAACGTGGTCGCGGCCTTGGCGATGGCCAGCGCTTCGCCGGTGGTGGAGTTGGTCAAGACGAGGCCCGTCCCGGCGACCCCGGAGAGCGTCCCGCTGAGCGTGAACGCGGGCACGCAGGTGACCTGGATGGCGGTGAGGTTTCCGTTGGTCACCGCTCCATTCGCGCCCGCCGTCACCGAGCACGAGACGGGCCCGCTGGTCGCGGTCTGCACCGCCGCGTAGCTGCGCCCGCTCGCCACCGGCACGCCGAAGAGGAAGGCCACCGGCGCCGCGCCCGTGCCGCTGCCGGCGACCGTGCGCGCGTCGAACCCGTCGTTGAGCAGCGTGACCGAGGAGCCCGCGGGCAGGCCGGTGACGCTGCCGCCCACCGTGAACGCGCTGGTGGTGCAGACGACGGCGACGCTGCCGATGGCGGAGCCGCCCATGGTCCCGGCGCGATTGGTCAGCGCGCACGACTGCACGGGGCCGCTCGGCTGGGTCTGCACGCTCACCGAGTACGGTCGGCTCGTCTGCACCGGCGTGGCGAAGGTGAAGGCGCCGTCCTGCGAGACGGCCAGCGCGTCCGCTCCGTTGTCGAGGAGCACGAGCCCGGCGCCGGTGAGGCCGGTGACGGTGCCGCCCACCGTGAAGGAGGGCGTGGTGACGCAGGTGAGCTGGATGTTGGTGACGTTCCTGGCCACGATGCCGCTGCCGTTGGTCAGTGTGCAGGTCTGGAACGGATTGGCCGGCTGCGACTTGATGGTGACCGAGTAGCTCTGACCCGCCTGGAGCAAGCCGGTGAAGATGAAGAGGCCATCGGCGGCAAGCGGCACATCGCCGCCGCCGTCTTCCTGGACGACGAGGCCCGCGCCGGCGACGCCGTGGGCGACTCCACCGATGAGGAAGAAGGGGCTGGTCTGGCAGCTGACGATGACGCCCGTGACATCGGCGCTGCCGACGGTGCCGCGGCCTCCGCTGACCGAGCAGATCTGCAGCGGCGAGCCCGGCTGGGTCGCGACCGACACCGCGTAGGGTTGGCCGCCCTGGAGCTGCGTCGCGAAGGTGAAGCTGCCGTTCTGCACCAGGGGCAGCGGGTCCGCGCCGTTGTCGAGGAGAACCAGGCCCGCGCCGCCAAGCCCTGTGACCACGCCGGTCACGTTGAAGAAGGGATTGGTGCTGCAAGTGATGGGCACGACGACGTCGCTGCCGCCGATCGCTCCGGAGGCGCCGGCGCCGGCCGTGCACGTCTGGCGCGGGCCCGCGGGCTGCGCCTTGACGGTCACCGCGTAGGTTTGCCCGGCGGTCAGCTGGTCGGCGAACGCGTAGGTGCCGTCTGCGACCACCGGCAGATCGTCACTGCCGTCGTGCCGCAGGACGAGGCCCGCGCCGCTCAGGCCCGAGACCTGCGCCTTGACCGAGAAGAAGGGCGCGCTGCCGCAGCTGACGCCGATCGAGGTGATGTTGGCCGCGCCCACCATGCCCGCGCCGCCCGCGGTGACGGCGCAGATCTGGCCGGCCGGCTGGGCCGCGATCGAGGCGGCGAAGGCCTGCCCCTCTTGCAGCGCGGTCGCGAAGGTGAAGGTGCCTGCGGCCGAGAGGTGCAGGTCGTCGCCGCCGTTGTCGCGCAGGACCAGGCCCGGCGCGGCCAGGCCGACGACGCGGCCGCCGATGGTGAACGACGGGTTGTCGGCGCAGGTGACGCCGATCGAGCTCACGTCGGCGGTGCCGACCACGCCGCTGCCCTGCGAGATGGTGCAGGTCTGCAGCGGCGCGGCTGGCTGCGTGAGCACGGTGATGCGGAAGGGCACGTTTTCTTGAAGCTGCGTCGGGAAGGTGAAGCTGCCGTTGGCGGCGATGGGCAGGTCGTCGCCGCCGTCGTCGCGCAGGACCAGGCCCGAGCCGCGCAGGCCGAGAACGGTGCCGCCGATGGAGAGGAAGGGGCTGCCCTGGCAGGTGACGAGGATGGTGGCGACGTCGGCCGCGCCCACCGTGCCTTCGCCATCGCTGACGGTGCAGATCTGGTAGGGCCCGAAGGGCTGCGCCGCGACGCTCACCGAGAAGCTCTGCGTGCCTTGCAGCGTGGTCGGGAAGGCGAAGGCGCCGTTCTGCGAGATGGTCAGATCATCGCCGCCGTTGTCGTGCAGCACCAGCCCCTGGCCGGCGAGGCCGCTCACCGTGCCGCCCACGGCGAAGTAGGGGTTCGCGGTGCAACTGACGGCGATGGTCGTGATGTGGTCCTGGGCGACGACGCCGCTGCCCGCGTCCACCGTGCAGGTCTGGAGCGGGCCCGTGGGCTGGGACTTGACGGTGACCGAGTAGGGCAGGCCGCTCTGGACGCCGGTGTCGAAGGCGAAGTCGCCGTTGGCGGTGACGGGCAGGTCGTCGCCGAGCTCGTTTTGCAGGATCAGGCCGCTGCCCGCGAGGCCAGAGACCGTGCCGCCGATGTCGAAGAACGGGTCGGTCGTGCAGAGCACCGAGACAGAGCTGACGCCGCTCGGCCCGACGCTGCCGGTGTCCGCGCTCACGGTGCAGGTCTGGTTCGGCGCGGTCGGCTGGTGGCCGACGGTGATCGCGTAGGGCGCGCCGACGAAGAGCGCGCCGAGGAACTGGAACGAGCCCTCGGCGAGGACGGGCAGGGGGTCGCCGCCGTTGTCGAGCAGCACGAGGCCGCTGCCGCGCAGGCCCTGGACGGTTCCGCCGACCGGCACCGTGGGCGGGGTTCCGCAATCGACGGACAGGGAGACGGGTCCTGCGCCCATCACGCCCGAGCCGGCCTGCACGGCGCAGAACTGCCCCGCGGGCTGCGTCTTCACCGTCACCGAGTAACGCGCGCCCTGCTGCACCTTGCGCGAGAAGGTGAAGCTGGTCGCGCCCGGGTCGAGGTGCACGATGTCCTCGAGCAGGTCGGCGAGCGAAAGGCCTGCGCCCGTCAGGCCTGTCACCTTGCCGGAGACCGCGAACGAGGGGGCGTCGGCGCAGGTGATGGAGATGGGCTTGCCCGCGTCGCCCACCGCGCCGACCGCGTTGGCGATGGCGCAGATCTGCAGCGGGCTCGTCGGCTGGCGCTTGATGGTGACCTCGTAGGGCGCGCCCCTGGCGAGCTGGGTGGCGAAGTTGAAGCTGGTCGCGCCCGCGGGGAGCGGCAGGTCGTCGCCGCCGTTGTTTTGCAAGAGGAGCCCGACGCCCGCGAGGCCGCTGACGGCGCCGCTGACGGCCGTCGGCTCGCCGGTCAGGCAGCGCACCTGGATGTCGATGACGTCCACCAGCGCCACCGCGCCCTGCGCGCCCGAGATGGTGCAGGTCTGCACGGGACTTTTCGGCTGCTGGAAGACGGTGATCACGTAGGACGCGCCGGGCAAAAGCCGCGTCGAGAAGGTGAACGGCTGGTTGGCGCCGATGCGCAGATCGTCGCCGCCCGAGTTGCGCAGGATGAGGCCGCTGCCGACCAGCCCCTGCACCGTGCCGCCGACGGAGTGGCCCTGGGCGCCGCCGTCGAAGCGGCCGAGGTCGATGTTGGTCGTGCCTCCGCAGCCCGCGGCGAGGGCGGCCAGGGTCAGCGTGGCGAGCGTGCGGTGGTGGGTGCGGCGCTGCTTCATCGTGCCCGGTTCACGAGGTCGCGAGCGCGCCGGTGACGACCGCGCCGCCGGAGATGTTCTGGTCGAGGACGGCCGGGTCCACGCCCGTCGCCACGCCGAGCGTCTTGCCCACCGCGGCCAGCGTCTGCGCGAAGCTGATGTCGCCCTTGTCGCCGGCCACTCCGGCGCCTGTGCGCGAGTCGATCGACTGGGCGCGGTAGTCGTTGTTCTTCGGCTCGACGCCGCCGACGACGGTGCCCTTGAACGGCTTGCCGATCAGCACCATGCAGTGGTGGTCGCCGTGGTGGTTCCGGCCGTTGTCCGAGTTGACCAGCGTCCTGCCAAAGACGTTGAGCGACATGAACGTCACGCGGTCCTGCATGCCGGTGGCCTGCAGCTGCGCCATGAGATTGGCGATGGTCTGTACGCCGGCGACGTGCTGCTTGGTCTCGTTGGCGAGCAGCGTGTCGGTGTGGTTGTCGCCGCCAAACGGGATGGTGATGCCGACCACCGGCGAGACGTTCATGCGGATGAGCGTCAGCGCCGCCGTCGCCTGCGAGTCGGGGCTGTTGTCCTTGATTGCAGAGAGGGTGCTGAGGAGGCTCGCCGAGACGTTGCGCGCCTGCGTTTGCGACGTGGCGTAGCGGTCGAGGAACGATCGCTGGGCGGCGGTCCCTTCGGCCTTGTAGAGCGCGTTGAGGCGATTGAGATCGGCGTCGCGCAGGGCCTGCAAGCGGCCCAGTGCTCCCTGCGGCGCGGCCAGGAGCGAGGCCAGCGCGGTCGGCGCCAGCACGGGCTGCGGGCGGCCGCCGTAGGTGAGCGTCGGTCCCATCGAGATGGGCTCGGACTGCACCGTGCCCAGACAGCCCGCGAGGTTCTGCGCGAGCAGCGAGACCAGCATCTCCTGGTGCGAGACGGCGTTCTCGAGCCGCAGCACCTTGCCGATGTCGGGATGCACGACGGTATAGGTGCCGTGGTGGAAGAAGCAGGTCCGGTCGAGCACGGTCTGGGGCAGCCCCTGCGCCCACGGCTTTGCCGCGGTGTACGCCTGGCCCGAGAGGGTCATCGGCGTCGGCGCCATCAGCGGGTCCTGCGAGTGCGAGATGTCTGCGAACGCGAAGGTGCCCGGCACGTTGGCGTTGAGCGGATCGCCGTTCCCGGACGAGGTGAAGATGATGTACTGCGCCGCCGCGTTCGAGGCGCAGCCAGGGCCGCCGGCGGCCAGCGCCTTGCGCGGGTTGGCCAGCACCGCCATCGGGATGCCTGAGGCCAACGAGCGCAGCCCGAGCAGGCCCGCGCCGAAGAGCGACTTCATCAGCACGTCGCGCCGCGTGACCGGAAGCTTCATTGTCCGACTCCCACGACCGACGGCGACAGGCAGGCGAGCACGAAGGTGGACTTGAGCGCGTCGCTCGCCGTCTCGCCGGCCGCCTTGGCGGAGCTGAAGTGGCCCGTGAGCAGGGCGATGCGCGAGGCGTCGCGGTCGCCGGTGATGCCCATCAGGGTGTGGACCATCTCGCCGATGGCCGCGTCGGGCGCGGTGCTCTGGTACTTGCCGCCGGTGTCGACGAACTGCTGCGCCAGCGCGGCGCAGATGTTCTCGGTGCCGGTGCGGAAGACGAGCGACGGGTCGTTGGCCAGGACCGCTCCCTCGGCGCCGCGGCTGTACTGGTCCGAAGGAAGCACGCTGGCGATGGTCTTGATGACGCGGAGGTTCGGCGGCAGGTTCGTGTTCACGTCCAGGCCGCAGATGTCGGCCTGGGGCAGGCGGCTCGAGAGCGCCGCGCACAAGTGGTCGCGCCGGGTGAGCGGGAAGGTCTGGCCGACCGTGTCAGCCGTCTGGCTCTCTTGCCGGTAGGTGACCAGCGGCGAGGAGAAGAGCTCGCGCACCAGCACACGCCACGAGTAGTTGCTGCTCTGGAAGGCGTTGGCGATGCGCTGGAACTCGGGGTCTGTCTGATCGCACACGGCCGAGGTCGCGTACGTGCAGAGCTTCTGCGTCCAGGCCGAGGTGAACATCGGATGGCCCGCGATGGCCGCGCCCAGGTCGAAGATCGACGACCACTGATCGCTGATGTCGTGGAAGGCGAACTGGGGCGGCAGGTTCATCTGCGCGGCCACCGTCTGCTGGTGGAAGTGCAGGCTGTACGTCTGGCGGAAGAACTGCCGCATCGGATCGAGCGACTGGTGGCACGCATAGCAAGCGGTGCCAGGCGCGGCGTGCTGCTGGTCGAGCGCGGCGAGGCTCATCGGCGCCGTCGTGTTGCTCGGGTCGATGGCCTTCCCCAGGCCGACGATCAGGGTCTGGTTCAGCGTCACGCGGGCGACGTTGCTCTGGTTGGTCTGCCAGGCGGCGAAGAAGGCGGGCGTCGTGAAGTAGCTCACGCGCGGGACGTTCAGGACCAGCTCGGTCGCGTTGCGCAGCGCGGGCAGGTCGTAGAACCTGGTCGGCGTCTCGGCGCCCACCGGCGGCCTGACATTGACCATCTGCCAGGTGGTAAAGTCGGTCGCGGCGAAGACGCTGGCGCTCCCGGGCGGAACGCAGGTGTGGTTGGTGCCGTCGGTGAGCTTGATGTTGAAGTTCTGCCCCTGCCCGCGCAGCGCCCCGAAGTAGAGCTGCGCCGAGGTGGCGCCTGCGTAGACGATGTTGTCGGTGGGGCAGGCCGCGTCGTAGACCGGCGTCTTGGCCAGGTTCGGATTGTACCACTGCATGAACGTCGCGGCGTTGGTCGAGTCGAGCGACTGCGCCGGCGTCAGGACGGTCGACGACTCCATTGTGTAGCTGAAGGTCGGGTTGGCCTTCTGCCAGGTGTCGGTCAGCCGGTTGTTGTCGTCGATGAGCTGGGTGTCGACAAAGGCGTAGAGCGACATCAGGCGCGGCGTGAGCATGAAGCTGCGGGTGGTCAGCACGTCGGTGAAGGGCCGGCCCTGGGCAATGATGGCCTGCGCGGTGCGCGCGAAGCTCTCGCGCAGCGCCTGGAGCACGCGCGCGTCGTCGGCGTCGGCGCCCTGGTCGGCGAAGTCGTTGGCGGTCACCTGCGTCTGCTGGAAGGCGGTGGCGAAGAAGGAGCGCATCTTGGTGTCGTATTGGGGCAGGGCGACCCACTGGTCGACGAGCGTCTTGAGCGCGGCAGGGTTCGCCGCGACCGCCGCGACTTCGTCGTTGCTTGGCGGCAGACCGACCAGCAGCGTCTTCACCTTGGCCACCGCGGCCGAGACGCCGATGGGCGTGAAGACAGGCCCGCCATCGCCTCCGCCCGCGAGCACGCCGCCGTCGGCGCCAGCGTCAACGCCTGCGTCGGAGCCCTCGCCGGTGCCGGCGTCGCCGTCGTCGGTTCCGGCATCAGCGGCGCCTGCGTCGCTCACGGCGCCAGCGTCAGCGCCTGCGTCGGGGCTGCCTTGACCCGTGCCCGAATCGGCGGGGCCGGCGTCGGCGGCTCCCGCGTCGCCTCCCCTGGGCTGCGCAGCCGCGCTGCCGGTGTCGAGCTGGCCCGCACAGCCGCTCGCGAGCGCGACTGCGAGCGCGGCTCCCACCTGGATTGCACGGTGCGTGCGAGCTGGCATGAGGGCCCCTCCGCGGGCCGCCGAGCCTGGACGAGGAGATCATCCCGATATCGGCAACACCGGGCGTACGATGCCCGTTCGGGGTCTGCAAGGGGGCAAAGGTGTGAGGGACCTTGGTCGGGAATCAGCGCTCGTGGAAGATTCCAGCAGGGGGCGAATCACGCGCCGCCGATGATTGGATTTTACAATCCGCTATTGGTAGTTTTAAAATGATTCTATTGGGGTCCGCAGACAATGCCTGACGACGACAAGCCGAAGCGCACCAAGAGCTGGCGCGAGATCGACAAGATGCGCAACAAGAGCGGCTCGTCGCAGAGAGGCGACCGCGAGGCCGAGCGCTTCCAGCAATCGACCAAGTACACGCAATACAAGACCAACCTCGACCGGCTCTTCGGCAGCGGAGTGGCGCTGCCCGACGCGCTGGCCCAGAAGCTCGACCCGACCGGCGAGCAGGGCAAGCGCGACGAGGAGCGCAAGAAGCTCTTCGCCATCGAGGACACCAAGATCTTCAACGCCGCCGCCTCCGAGTTCCTGAAGACCAACGAGCTGCCCGACGACGCGCGGCTGCTCGACCGGCTGCTCGGCCATCCCGACGACGCCATTGTCGAGAGGGCACTCGGCCGCCTCGAGGCGCTGCACCAGGCCGGCTCGTTGAAGGCCCCGCCCGCGCTGATCAATCGGCTCGCGTCGGTGGAGATCGACACCGGCGATCGCTCGGTCCGCAATCGCGCTGCGGCTCTCCGGAACAAGCTGCGGTAGCGGTCTCTGGCCGCCGCACGCCGGTCAGGCCGGGTCGATCTTGATCCCGAGGAACCCCATCAGGTCGAACGGCTCCTCCACCGTCCGCGCGCCCGTCGGGTTGGACCCGCCCTTCCAGCTCCGCGAGCGCCCACAGCTGGCGCACCACATCAAGGAGCGCCCGCCCATGCCCTGGGTGTTGTGCAGCTGCCAGGACTCTTCCGCGTATTGAGTGCACTTCTCGCAGACCTGGACGGCGTCGTTGGGCTTGAAGCCGCGCTTCTTCAGCGCCCGCCGCACTTCCATCGCGTGCTCGACCCACGGAGGCATCTCTCGCTTAACGCCCATGCCCGCCGTTTTACCACGCCTTGCGCGTCCCAGGACCCGCCCTAATTCTCGAGGTGCTCCTCGCGGGCGAGGAAGAACGCGCCCTTGCTGCGGTCGTAGGCGTAGGTGCTCAAGGTCGAGGACGAGCTGCCGTCCTCGTGGTCCTCGGGCTCGCGGATGCGGATGCGGCCCGGGTCGAGCTCGACGGTGGCGCGGAACAGGTCGCGCTTGGCGAACAGATCGACCAGCTTGCCCGCGCGCACGGTCTTCAAGATCACCTCGTTGGCCGTGCGGGCGCAGCTGTCGCAGGTGAACTCGACCAGCACGTCGGGGGCGCCGTCGCCGGTGACGTCGTGGGTGTCGATGCGGAGCACGCGCTGCGGGTCCTCGTCGTCGTCGCCGCCGGTGATGCGGTCCCAGCCCATCCGCCAGCGGCGCTTGTGCTCGCCCGAGGCCTGGTCGAGCCGCCAGATGCCGACGTAGGTGCGCTGCGTGAGCCAGGCGGGTCCGGCCTCGCCGAGCGCTTCCTGGGCGGGGCTGAGGCTCGAGCCGTAGACCACCGCGAACGGGTTGCCGTCGAAGTCGAGCCGCCGCACCCAGCGCAGGTGAAAGCCCGGAAAAGGGCGCGGCTTGAGGCCAGCCAGGTCTCCGGACAGCGCCGGCGGCCGTCGCTCGAGGATGATGGCCACCACGCGCGAGGGCTGCGAGATGGGCGCGCTCGCCTCGACGATGGCGCGGTGGCCCGCGTCCTCCCACTCGAGGGTGAAGAACTTGTGCCCCTTGTCGCGCCGCAGCTGCTCGAGCGCCGGCGCGCCCCACTTTTGCGAAAGCTGCCATTCCAGATCGGTCAGGGCCGGCGCGGTCGCGGGGTCGAACGAGAGCCGCAGCGCCACCAGATCGCCGCCCGGGTCGCGACCGACTTCCCAGGCCAGCTGGACGCGCGCCACATGATCGCCCTCGGGGCCGACGTCGCATTCGGCGTGCCCGCTCGGCGTGGAGAGCAGGGAGGCGCAGGGGGCGAACTCGGGATGCTTGGCGAGCTGGGCGAGCGATTCGTCGAGATCGAAGCGGCCGAAGCGGTGCGGTGAGCCCGGCGTCAGGGGACCGGGAGCGCGCGCAGCGGGCGCCGGCGCCCCAGCAGCCAGGCCCGCGAACGGGGCGGCCAAGGACAGCAGGACACAGAGGCGCAGCAGGCGAAAGCGCATAGAAGCGCGGGGCGGCGAGCGTGTTTGCCGCCGCCCCGCTGCTCGGAGTGTACTACTCCGGCGAGATGGTGACCTTCAGCTTCGAGGACACCTCGGAGTGCAGCTTGATCTCGACCTCGTGCGTGCCGATGGTCTTGAGCGGCTCGGGCATGTGGATCTGGCGGCGCTCCACTTCGTAGCCGAGCGCCGTCAGGCCCTCGTGCACGTCCTTGCTGGTGACCGAGCCGAAGAGCTTGTCCTGCTCGCCCACCTTGCGCTTGAGCTTGACCTCGACGTTGTTCAGCTTGTTCGCCATCGCGGTCATGCTGGCCTTCACCTTGGCGGCGCGCGCCAGGATGCCGGCCTTGTCGTGGTCGAGCTGGCGCACGTTCTTGGCCGTCGCCAGCATCGCCATCTCGTTGGGGATGAGATAATTGCGACCGTAGCCGCGCTTGACCTCGACGAGCGATCCCGCCTTGCCGAGGTTGTCCATGTCCTTCGTCAGAATGACTTTCATGGGCGGCTCCTACTGGTGCTGCATGACGGTGTACGGCAAGAGCGCCACGTTGCGGCCGCGCTTGATGGCGACTGCGACCTGCCGCTGGTGCCGCGCGCAGTTCCCGCTGATGCGACGGGGAACGATCTTGCCGCGCTCGGTGATGAAGTACTTCAGCTCGCCGGGGTTCTTGTAGTCCACCTTGGACGCCGGGTCCGCGCAGTAGCGGCAGACCTTCTTGCGGCCAAAGCCACGGCCACCCGCGCGGTCATCGCCCGCGCCGCCGCGCCCGCCGCGGTCATCGCGCCCGCCGCCCCGATCATCCCGCCCGCCGCCCGGCTTGCCGCCGAAGGAGGGCCTGTCCGACTTGAGTCCGTTCATTTGGAATCATCCTTATCGAAAGTTTGAAATCGATTGTCGAAAGCTACTCGACGACGGGGGACTCGTCGGCCGCTTCATCGGGAACGTCGGCCAGGGGACCGCGCGCTTCGCGATCGCCACCGCGGTCGCGGCCAAAGCCGCCCTCGCGATCGCCGCGGTCGCGGCCGAAGCCGCCGTCGCGGTCGCCGCCAAAGCCACCCTCTTCACGGGGCGGACGGTCGGGGACCTCGGGGTCGCCGGGCAGCTTGACGTCGTGCTCGACGAGGCGGCCGTTCGGGTCGATGTCCTCGGCCAGCTTGACCGACTGGTACTTCATCACGTCGTCGGTCATGCGCAGGTTGCGCTCGAACTCGGCGACGATCTTGCTGTCGCCCAGGTAGAGGAAGTGGATGTAGATGGCGCGGAGGTTCTTCTTCACCTCGTACGCCGTCCGCTTCTTGCCCCAGTTCGACACGCGCAGGACCTTGCCGCTGCCCTTGTTGACGATGCCGCGCATGCGCTCGGCCAGCTTGTCGATCAGGTCCTCGGCCAGGTCTGGCTTGACGAGGAAGATGGTCTCGTACTCGCGCATGCGCGTGCCGGCCGCCATGGGCGGAGGCTGGACGACCGGCGCCTGGGGAACGACGGGCACCGGCACCGGCGCTGCTGCGGCCGGCGGGGTTGTGGGAGTGCTCTCGGACATGCTTCGCCTCTCGGGTTGTAGCCGCCGGCGCTCTGCCGGCAGCGAGGTGTTACTGCGACTTTGCTGCCTTCACGTCCTTCTGCTTCTTGCGATTCCACTTGTTCATCGAGAACAGCGCGCCCTCGACCGCCGCATCGAGCGCGGCCTGCGCTGCCTCTGCGATCACGTCCTGTAGCAAGTCCTCCTCGGACGGCGTGAACTTCGAGAGCACGTAGTCGGCCGGGTCCCATCCTGGCGGCGGCCGGCCGACGCCCAATCTGATGCGGACGAAGTCGGGCGTTCCGAGGTGCGCGCGCACGCTCTTGAGCCCGTTGTGTCCGCCGTCGCCCCCTCCGACCTTTACTTGCAGCCTTCCTGCCTCGAGATCCATGTCGTCGTGGACCACCACCACTGTGGCCGGGTCGACTCTCCAGAAGCGAGCCGCGGGTCCGACCGATTCGCCGCTGACGTTCATGAACGTCTGCGGCAAGAGGATCGCGACCTGCTCTCCGCCGCGCCGGCCCATGCCGAGCACCGCCGAGAACTTGCCCTGGTCGAGCGCCGCGTTGCAGGCGCGGGCCGCCTCCTCGGCGACCCGGAAGCCCACGTTGTGTCGCGTGCGCTCGTACTTGCCGCCTGGGTTCCCCAGGCCCACCAGGAGACGCACGGCCTACTTCTTGGCCGGGGCCTTGCCTGCGGCGGGGGCAGCGGCCTTGGCATCGCCGGCCTTCGCGTCGCCTGCGGCCGGAGCGGCAGCAGCAGCGCCGGTCCCAGCGCCAGGAGCGGCGGCGGCACCCTCGACGGCGGCGGTCGGCTTGACCACCTCCTCGAGCTTCTCGGGGATGGCGACGACGGCCACGGTCTGCTTGGCGCCGGTGAGGAACTTGATGCCCGCGGGGCCCTTGATGTCGCTGACGTGCAGCGACTCGGCGACGCCGAGGGCCGAGATGTCGACCTCGATCTTCTCGGGGATCTGGCCGGGCTTGCAGCGCACCATGATGGTGCGGAGGACCTGCTGCAAGATGCCGCCTTCAGCGGCGCCGGCCGGCTTGCCGATCAGCACCACCGGGACGCCGACGTCGACATCCTGGTCCATGCGGACCTCGAGGAAGTCGGCGTGCAGCACCGAGCCGTCGACGGGGTCGCGGTCGAACGACTTGAAGAGCACCGTCTTGCTGGCGCCGCCGTCGATCTCGAGCTTGATGACGGTGTTGAGGCGGTGCGGGGTCGCGATCGCCTTCTTCAGCGCGTTCGGATCGATCGCGACGTGCACGGGCTTGTCGAACCGGCCGTAGCACACGGCGGGGACGAGCCCCTTCATGCGCAGGCGGCGGGCAAAGCCCTTGCCGGCGTCAGGGCGCAGGCTGGCCGTCAAGGAAGAGGATTCAGTCGCCATCATGATCTCCATCCGGCTCGTCGCCGCGGGGGGCAGCCGCAGCGTGGGTTTGGCGGGCCGGTCTTGTGTGCAACGCCCAGGGACTGCGAAAGGGCGGCGTACCTAGCACGGCCCAATCAGGCGCGCAAGCGGCGGGCGCTCGGCGTCGGTTGCGGAGACCGACACCGTGACCGGGTCTACACGAACAACGAGCTGAGCGAGTCTGCCGAGTAGATCCGCTTCACGGCCTCGCCGAAGATCTGCGCCACCGAGAGCTGGGTGATCTTCTTGCTGGCCCGCGCCGCCGGCGAGAGCGGGATGGTGTTGGTCACCACCAATTCCTCGATGGGCGAATCGTGCAGCCGCTGCAGCGCCGGGCCCGACAGCACCGGGTGCACCGAGTAGGCGACCACCTTGCGCGCGCCGTTCTCCATCAGCGCAGTGGCGCCGGTGGTGAGCGTGCCCGCGGTGTCCACCATGTCGTCGAGCATGACCGCGGTCTTGCCGCGCACGTCGCCGATCAGGTTCATCACCTCGGCCACGTTGGCCTTGGCGCGCCGCTTGTCGATGATGGCGAGCGCGCTGCCGAGCCGCTTGGCGAACGCGCGCGCCCGCTCGACGCCGCCCGCGTCGGGGCTGATGATGACGACCTCTTCCGGGTCGGGGAAGCGCTTGCGCATGTGCTCGAGCAGCACGGGCGAGGCGTAGAGGTGGTCGGACGGCATGTCGAAGAAGCCCTGGATCTGCCCCGCGTGCAGGTCCATCGAGACGAACCGGGTGGCGCCCGCCGCGGTGATCATGTCAGCGACCAGCCGCGCCGTGATGGGCACGCGAGGCGCGACCTTGCGGTCCTGCCGCGCGTAGCCGAAGTAGGGGACCACCGCGTTGATCGAGGCCGCGCTGGCGCGCTTGGAGGCGTCGATCATGATCAGCAGCTCCATCAAGTGGTCGTTGACCGGCGAGCAGGTGCTCTGCACCAGGAAGATGTCGCGGCCGCGGACATTCTCGCCGATCTCGCACTGGATCTCGCCGTCGCTGAAGCGCGAGACCTCGCACTTGCCAATCGGGATGTCGAGGTAGTCGCACATCTGCTGCGCGAGGTGCCGGTTCGAGTTGCCGGCAAAGATGGTGAAGTCCCGCGCGGGCGCTTTCATCCAGGCTCCTTCCGGCCACGCCGTTGCGTTTGCCGCGGCGCCGTATACCAAGCGTGACGGTTGATCGCCAGCGGTGTGACCGACGGACGCGGCCCTCTTCAGCTGCCCGTGGCGGCCTCGGCGAGGGCGGGCTTGTCTGCGCGCGCCATCTCGCGCTCGTACTCGGCGAGGATGGTCTTCTCCATGCGATCGCGCGTCTCGCTGTTGAGCGGGTGCGCGATGTCCTTGAAGGTGCCGTCCTTGCGCCGCTTGGCCGGCATGGCCACGAAGAGGCCGGTGTTGCCGTTGATGACCTTCAGGTCGCGGACCACGAAGCAGGCGTCGAGCGTGATGGTCACGTACGCTTTGAGCCGCTCCTCGTTGACAGGGAAGACGCGGACCTCGGTGATTTCCATGGAGAAGCCCCTGGCGCTCGCGACCGACCCTGGACGGTAACGCCCGCGCCTTCAGGCTGTCAAACGATTGAGCGGCCGCCCGGCAGCCGCGAATTTCGCGGCTGCGGACCAGGGAAAACTAGGGGAGCGGCTGGCAGAACTTCTTGCCGCTGGCCGGGGTCGTCTGCGGCAAGCACGAGAGGCCCGGCGGGCAAGCGGAGGTGCCGCCGTCGGTCTGGTCGCACTCCCACTGGCAGGCGCTGGCGGTGCCGGTCGTGGCGATGCAAGTGGAGGCCGGTGCCGGTGCCGTGGGGCAGGTGTTGGTGGTGCAGGGCTGGGTGCAGACGCCGCGCGAGCTGGCGCCTTGGTACTGCACGCAGACGAGGCTGCCGGTGCAGGCCTGGACGCCGCCGTCGGCCACCGCGCAGCGGGCGCCATAGGAGCCGTCGGAGCTGACGCCCGCGAGGGTGAGCTGGAGCGCGGCCGGAGGCGTGGACGGGAAGGTGAGCGTGCCGCTGGTGACGGTGCCGTCGCCGACGATGTTGTCGTCCGGGTCGAAGGCCTGCACCTGGAGGGAGACGGTGTACGTGCCCTTCGAGGGCGCCGCGAACGAGAGGTCCACCGGCGCGCCGCCCGCGGTGCCAAATCTGGGGAAGTACTGCACGGCCGCGTCGCCGGCGCTGTCGGTGAGCGTGACCTCGGCGCGCACGGCGTTCGCGGGCAGCCCTTCGACGCGCAGGGTGAGGTCGGGCTTGGCGCCGTCGTACGAGCAGGCCGACGCGGCGGCCGCGAGCACGGCGACGAACAGGGCGCCGCGCGCGCAGTGGTTGAGCTTGGCAGTCATGGTCGTGTGCATGGGCGCGGGCTCTAGAAGCGGAAGAGGACGGCCCCGTCGCCGCCGCTGCCGGCCGCGGGAGCAACGTCGTCGTGGTCGGGGAAGACGATGAGCATGACGATCGCGACCACCAGCGTCGAGGCGCCGATGATGGCGAAGGTCTTGGCGCGCTTGCCGTACTCGTTGGCGCGCTTCAGGAGCGAGGCGTCATCGCGACCCTCGTACTTGAAGGTGTGCTGGTAGTTCTCGTTGGCCTGCCAGGCCCCGTAGGACTCGCCGGCGGCAAAGGTCAACGACCCGAGCGAGGCGGCGAGCACGAAGTAGCCGGCCGCGCGCAGCGGGTTGGCCTTGAAAGGCGCGCTCTCGACCGCCCGGCGCCGCTTGCCGCCGAGGTCGACCACCTTGGGTGGAGGGGGCGGCTCGTCCTCGGCGCGGAGCAGGTACGGCACCTCGGGCCCGCCGGAGCGGCCGGGACCATTGCCGTACTGGTCGCTCGCCTCGAGGTAATATTCGATGTCCTTGCTGGTCTGCGAGGCCGGGATGGTCGCGGTGTAGTCGGCGCCGCCGATGTTGCCCATCGGCAGCGTCTTCCAGTCGGTGTCGCCGAGATGGCGGAACTTGACCACCGGGCCCGAGACCCCGGTCTCGCCCTTGAGCCGCGCGGCGATCTCGACCGACTTGCCCTTCAAGGTCTTGCCGATGGCCGAGTGGGTGATCGCGGGAGGCGCGCCCTTGGGACGGTTCGGCACGATGATCTTCTCGGGCGGCTTCTCGACGACGACGGGCTCGTCGATCTTGAGGGGCAGCGGCCGCTCGGGCGCGCCGGCGCGGGCCGGGCCATTGCCGAGGTTGTCGTAAGCCTCGATGTAGTACTCGAGGTTGGTGCTCATCAGCGCGGTCGGAACCTCGACCGAGTACTGGCCCGAGGCGATCTTGTCGGGGACGAACTTCATCGGCAGGTAGTCGCTCATGCCGGCCTTGCGGATCCAGAGCACCACCTGGAAGACGCCGGCCGGGTCGGTCACGTTGGTGTCGATGCGCAGCGCCTTGCTGCGGGGCGCGTGCGTGACCGGCGTGTGCGCGAGGGTCGGCGGGTCGTTGTCGACCGCGTCGGCGCCGGCAGGAGCCTCGGGCGCGATCGGAGGCCTCGTCACCATCGGCGCCGGAGCGTCAGCAGGGGGAGGCGCGTCGGGCGCCTTGGCTTCGGGCGGCGCCGGTGCGTTTGCGGGAGGCACGTCAGGCGGAACGTCAGGGGGCGCGTCGTCGGCCTTGGCGTCCTGGGCAAAGGCCGTGGCCGTCGAAGAGTGCGCCGCAGAAGCGCCGCGCGCCGAGAGGAGCGCGGTCGCGAGCGCGGCTGCGTACAGCATGGTGACGTGCATGCGGGCGGTCCCCTGATGAGGCGAGGTCGCGGCGACCATACTGGCGGTCGCCGGTCGGTGGCAACTCCGATCCGATTCCGACCGCGCGGTGCGCCAGCCAGGAGAGTGCGTCGTGGGGCCGGCTAGCCCTGTATCCGCGCGACGGTGCGCGCGGGATCGGGACAGCTCGCGTCGGCGAATACGCCGAGGGCCTCCTAGAGCAGATCCTTGCGACGATGTTGAAGCGAGGGCAGGTCGCGGCGGATCTGGGCGAGGCGCGCGATGTCGATCGAGGCCAGCGCCATGCCTTCGCCATCGCCGCCCGCGTCGGCGAGCACCGTGCCCCATGGGTCGGCGACGAGCGCGTGGCCCCAGGCGATCCGGTTTTCTTCGGTCGGGCCGATGCGGCCCACTTGTGCCGGCGCGAACGCAAAGGCCTGGTTCTCGACGGCCCGCGCGCGCAGGAGGACCTCCCAGTGCGCCTTGCCGGTGAAGGCCGTGAAGGCGGCGGGAACCGCAATGAGATCGGCGCGCGCGTCGGCCAGGCGCCGGTAGAGCTCGGGGAAGCGCAGGTCGTAGCAGATCGACATCCCGAGCTTGACGCCGAGGCCGGCCAGCTCCACCACGGGCGGAACGGCCTCGCCCTTGGCCACGGCTTCCGACTCGCGGTAGCGGGCGCCGTCGGGGATGTCGACGTCGAACAGGTGCAGCTTGCGGTAGCTGGCCGCGATCTCGCCGCTCGGGCCGATGAGCGCGCTCGTGTTGTAGGTGCGGCCCTCGCTGGCCTGCTCGGAGATCGAGCCCGCCAGGAGCCAGACTCCCTTCTTGGCGGCCAGCGCCCGCAGCGGAGCCAGCTGGCGGCCCTCGAGCGGTCCCGCGAAGGCCCGCTTCTGCGCCGGCGGGCCGATGTGCTCCCAGACCTCCGGCAGGCCGATCAGGCGGGCGCCGCGATCGGCGGCCTGGTTGACGAGGGCGAGGGCGCGGGCCTCGTTGTCGGCGCGGTCAGGACCGCTCGACATCTGCAGGGCGGCGGCGAGGAAGGCCATGTGCGCAAGCATACCGCAGGTCTTGACGACCAGCAGCCCATCCTGATAAGGGGCGGGCCATCATTTTCAACCCGGGGGCGAGAGCCTCCGCCGAGAAAGTGGGCGCAGTCGGCCCGCTTTTTTTATTTTCAGCACCCGAGGCGAGCGTGGGACGGAAGGACGACATCCTCGAGAGAGTGCGAGCCATCGCCGAGCCGCTCGCGGCCGGTGAGGGGCTCGAGCTCGTCGATCTCGAGCTTGGCGGCAGCGGCGGCGGAGGCGGCACCACCTTGCGCCTCTACATCGACCGCGTCGCGGCGCCCGTCCCCACCGCTGCCGAGCTGGCTGCCCTGGCCGAGGGGCTGCCCCGCGTCGGCGTGTCGCTGGACGACTGCGCCAACCTCTCGCACGCCGTCTCGGCCGCGCTGGACGTGGAAGATCCGATCGCCGGCGGTTACGATCTCGAGGTGTCGAGCCCCGGCCTGGACCGGCCGCTCCGCACGCCCGAGCACTTCGAGCGCTTCAAGGGCAAGAGAGTACGCGTCAAGACCTACGGCCCGCTGGCCGAGTGCGGCGGGCGCAAGACCTTCATCGGCAAGCTCATCGGCTTCGCCGACAACAAGGTCGCAGTGGACGTGGACGGCACCATCTTCCAGGTGCCCCACGAGCAGATCGCCAAAGCCAACATCGAATACGAGTTCGATCAGTAACCCGAAGGAGAACCGAATGGCTGCCCCGACTCCCGCTCCCCCCATCGTGAACCTGAACATGATCCTGGACCAGGTGGCCAAGGACAAGGGGATCGAGCGCTCTGTCCTGGTGAGCACCCTCGAGCAGGCGATCTCGCAGGCCGCCAAGAAGCACTTCGGCCAGGACCGCGCCATCGAGGCCACCTACAATGAAGAGAAGGGCGTGGTCGAGGTCTTCCAGACGCTGACGGTCGTTCCCCGCGTCGAGGTCGAGGACCCGATCAAGTCGATCAACCAGATCTCGCTCGAGGACGCCGGCAAGAAGGGCATCGAGGCCGAGAACGGCGACGAGCTGCTCTTCCAGATCTTCTACCGCCCCGAGGACAACGAAGAGGCGCGCGTGCAGGACGAGCGCTACGGCGACATCCTTCACCTCAAGACCTTCCGCAAGGAGTTCGGCCGCATCGCGGCGCAGACCGCCAAGCAGGTGATCATCCAGCGGACCCGCGACGCCGAGCGCGAGAACATCTTCAACGACTATAAGGACCGGAAGGGCGAGATCGTCTCCGGCATCGCCCTGCGCTTCGAGCGCGGCAACATCATCGTCAACCTCGGCCGCGCCGAGGCCGTGCTGCCCGTCCGCGAGCAGACCCCGCGCGAGAGCTACCGCGCAGGAGATCGCGTCCAGGCCTTCGTGCTCGACGTGCTCCGCGAGAGCAAGGGGCCGCAGATCATCTTGTCGCGCGCCTCGCCCGAGCTGGTGCGCAAGCTCTTCGAGATGGAAGTCCCGGAGATCGCCGAGGGCGTGGTCGTCATCGAGCAGTGCGCGCGCGAGCCCGGCGGGCGCACCAAGATCGCCGTCGCCAGCCGCGACAACGACGTGGACCCGGTCGGCGCTTGCGTCGGCATGAAGGGCAGCCGCGTGCAGGCCGTGGTGCAGGAGCTTCGCGGCGAGAAGATCGACATCGTTCCCTGGGATGAGGATCCGGCCCGCTTCGTCTGCAACGCGCTGCAGCCCGCGGAGGTGTCGCGCGTGCTGCTCGACGAGCAGAACAAGGCGATGGAGATCATCGTCCCCGACGACCAGCTCTCCCTGGCCATCGGCCGGCGCGGTCAAAATGTCCGCCTGGCGGCCCAGCTCACCGGCTGGAAGCTCGACATCAACAGCGAGAGCCGCGTGAAGGAGATGCGCGACTTCGCCACCAAGTCGCTGACGGCGATCGGCCTGCCCGAGGCCAGCGTCGAGCTGCTCTACGCGCACGGCTTCCGCAGCGCCAAGGACTTCGCCAACGCCTCGCAAGAGGTGCTCTTGCAGATGCCGGGCATCACCCCGGAGAACGTCGAGCGCTTCATGGAAGGCGCGCGCTCGCAGATCGGCAAGGACGAAGAGGAGATGGCAAGGCTCGAGCGCGAGCGCGAGGCGGCCCGCGCTGCAGAGGCGCGCCGGCACCCGAGCGAGCTGACCCAGGCCGAGCGTCTCCTGCGCGTGCGCGGCATCTCAGAGCGCAACATCGAGCAGATGGCCAACGCCGGGTACAAGACCGTCGAGGACATCCACAACGAGCCCGACGCGATGAAGTTCGGCGAGGGCTCGGGCCTGGGCGTCAAGAAGGGCAAGCAGGTCAAGGCCGCGGTCGAGCACTATCTCCAAGAGGAGGCGCGGCTCAAGGCCGACATGGACGCGCGCCGGGCAGCAGAGGGCAGGGCGGCAGAGAGCGCGCAGCCCCCGGTCGCGCAGGCTCCCGCGCAGCCGGCCGCTCCCGGAACGTAGCGGCATGGGCCGCGGGCGGAGGGCGGTGCACGCGAGGCCGCCCGCTCCCACGCGCCGCTGCCTCGCTTGTCGGAAGGCGAGGCCGCAAGCAGAGCTGCTGCGGCTCGCGCTGCAGGGCGGGCAGGTGGTGGTGGACGTGAAGAAGATCCTGCCGGGTCGCGGCTGCTCTCTCTGCCGCGACGAGAAGTGCGCGCGGGAGGCGGTGAAGGGGCGCAAGTTCGGGCGGGCGCTGCGCGGCAAGGCGCAGGAACCGGCGATCGACCGGGTGTTGCAGTGGCTGTTGCAGGGCCCCGTGGCTTGACGCGGGCAGAGGCGCGGATTAGAGAGGCAGGCCCTTTCGCGGGGCGCCCCGCCGGGGCATTTCTGCGAGGGGCCGACGGAAGGGAAGACGACCGAACGATGGCAAAGAAGCGCGTTTACGAGCTGGCGAAAGATCTCGGCCTCTCCAACAAGGAGATGGTCGACTGGCTCAAGTCGCACGACTACGACGTGAAGAGCCACAGCTCTTCCCTCGAGGACGACCAGGCGCACGCGGTCACCGAGAAGTTCAACGGCGAGCGCGCGCCCAAGGCTGCGGCGCCCAAGCCCTCCGCGGGCGGCGTGGTGTTGCGCCGCAAGAAGGCCGACGTCATCGGGCCCGACGGCCTGCCGGTCGCCGAGCACCACGTTCCGGCGCCTCCGGGCATCGAGTCGCAGCCGCTGCAGGCCGCTCCGCAAGCACACGTGGAGCCGCCCGTCGCTCACGCCAACGGCCACAGCAATGGCCACGCGGTCGACAATGGCGCCGCGGCGCACGCGCACAAGCCCGCCGAGGTGGCCGCAAAGCCCCACGAGCCCGAGCCGGCGCAGGTCGGCAACGCGCGCGCTCCCGAGGCCGCGGTGCACGTCGAGCCCGCCAAGGTCGAGCCCGTCGCGCACGTCGAGGCGGCAGCGCTCCCCGTCGCCGCCGTCGTGCCCGAAACGATCGCGCCGGTCGCCGAGAAGGCCCCCGCGGTCGAGGCGATCGCACCCCGCGCCGCCGACGAAAAGCCAGCGGCCGCAGCCGCCCCCGAGGCATCCGCCGCCGCGCACGCGCAGCAGCCCGCGGCCGCCGCACCGACCGTCACGCAAGCTCCCGCTACTCGCACCGCCGAGCCCCAGAAGATGCCGCCTGCGCAGCCCGTCTCGAACGTCGCCCCCGGTGTTGCGAAGGTGTATACGCGGCCCGCTCCTCCCTCGCCGAACCGCCCGCAGGCAGCGCGGCCGGCGGTGGCGCCGCCGAGCGGCCCCATCGTCAAGGGTCCGGGCGGGACGCAGTCAGTCCAGGTCACCGATCGCGCCACGGCGCGGCCCACGGCCACGCAGGCCGTCGTCATCTCCCGCCCGCTGATCCCCATCGCGCGGCCTCCGCCCCGTCCGGGCGCGCCTGGGCCCGGCGGCTTCCGCCCGCGCCCCATCGGCGAAGTGCGTGAGCTGCAAGTGGTCGGCGGTGGCCCCGGCCGCGGCCGCGAGTTCATCGACGTCACCAAGGACGCCGCCAAGAAGGGCAAGAAGGGCCCGCGCGTCGAGAAGGTCGAGTCGCTCAGCAAGCAGGACCTGGTCGAGCTCGCCAAGCAGCGCGCCTACGTGCCGGTGCGCGGCCACAAGAAGAAGACGGCCAAGAAGGGCAAGTCCACCGAGATCACCGAGATGGCGGAGCACAAGAAGGTCATCCGCATCGAGGAGAGCATCACGCTGGTCGAGCTCTCGCAGGAGCTGGGCGTCAAGGCGAGCGAGCTGATTCGCAAGCTGATGGCCGGCGGCAAGATGGTCACGCAGAACCAGGCGGTGGACTTCGACACCGTCAGCCTGCTCGCGCTCGACTACGGCTGGAAGGTCGAGAAGGTCGCATTCGAGGTGGACGAGTTCCTCCCCGAGCAGGAAGACAAGCCCGAGGACATGCACTCGCGGCCGCCGGTGGTCACCATCATGGGTCACGTCGACCACGGCAAGACCTCGCTGCTCGACGCCATGCGCAAGGCGCACGTGGCCGATGGCGAGGCCGGCGGCATCACCCAGCACATCGGCGCGTACACCGTCGACATCATCGGCTCCGACGGCGGCGAGGCCAGCATCACCTTCCTCGACACGCCGGGCCACGAGGCCTTCACCGCCATGCGCGCCCGCGGCGCCAACGTCACCGACATCGCGGTGCTGGTGGTCGCGGCCGACGACGGCGTGATGCCCCAGACCATCGAGTCCATCAACCACGCCAAGGCCGCCAAGGTCCCGGTGGTGGTGGCGATCAACAAGATCGACAAGGAAGGCGCCCAGCCCCAGCGCATCAAGCAGCAGCTCTCCGAGCATGGCCTCGTCGGCGAGGACTGGGGCGGCGACACGATGATGGTGAACGTCTCGGCGCGGACCGGCGAGGGGCTCGAGAAGCTGCTCGAGGCCATCCTGCTCCAGGCCGAAGTGATGGAGCTCAAGGCCAACCCGAACAAGCTGGCCAAGGGCGTCGTCATCGAGGCGAAGCTGGAGAAGGGCCGCGGCCCGGTCGCCACCGTGCTCGTGCAAGAGGGAACGCTGCGCGTCGGCGACCCGATCGTCACCGGGCAGCAGGCCGGACACGTGCGCGCGCTCTTGAACGAGAGCGGCGATCAGGTCACCGACGTCCCGCCCGGCTTCCCCGTGGAGGTGCTCGGCCTCAACGGCGTGCCCACCGCCGGCGACGAGTTCAACGTCGTCGAGACCGAAGAGGACGCCGTGCTCATCGCCGAGCACCGCCGCCTCAAGGCGCGCGACAAGGACCTCTCCAAGAGCTCCAAGTTCTCGCTCGAGGACATGCTCAAGAAAGACGCCAAGACCGGCCAGAAGGAGCTGCGCGTCATCATCAAGGCGGACGTGGGCGGCTCGGTGGAAGCGCTCAAGGCCGCCATCAGCCGGCTCTCGACGCCCAAGGTCGCGGTCACCGTGCTGCACGCCGCGGTCGGCAACGTCAACGAGGGCGACGCGATGCTCGCCGCGGCCTCCAAGGCGCTGCTCATCGGCTTCAACGTCAAGCCCGAGGCCAAGGCCGCCGAGGCCGCGGTCAAGGCTGAAGTGACGGTGAAGACGTACACGATCATCTACGAGGCGCTCGACGACATCAAGCTGGCCATGGAAGGCCTGCTCGACGCCATCATCCGCGAGAAGATCCTCGGCCGCGCCAAGGTGCAGGCGCTCTTCAACGTGCCCAAGCTCGGCACCATCGCGGGCTCTTCGGTCATGGACGGCAAGATCACGCGGACGGCGCACGCCCGGCTCCTGCGCGACCAGAAGGCCATCTTCACCGGCAAGATCGCCTCGCTGCGCCGCTTCAAGGACGACGTCAAGGAAGTCGACAAGGGCTTCGAGTGCGGCATCGGCATCGAGGGCTTCAACGAGATGCGCGAGGGCGACGTCATCGAGGCCTACGAGCTCGAGACCATCCGCCCGAGCCTGACCTAGAGAAAGGAGGCCGACAGTGGTCGTCGGCGTCCTCAGGCTCACGCTGCACATCCCGGCCGCTTCTTCGCTCAAGGAGAAGCGGCACGCGCTGCGCAAGATCGTCGACCGCGTGCGGGCGAAGTTCAACGTCAGCTGCAGCGAAGTCGGCGACGGCGACCTCTGGCAGCGCGCAGTGGTCGGCATCGCCTGCGTCTCGAACGACCACAGCTTCGTCAACGAGCAGCTCGACAAGGTCGTCTCCGAAGTCGAGCGCACGGCGGTCGCGGACATCCTCGACCGCGAGATGGAAATCGAGACCTACTCCGAGATGCACCCAGGACTGTCCAGATGAGCGGAAATCGGCCAGCGCGCGTCGGCGCCCAGATCCAGAAGCTGCTCGCGGAGGTGCTCGCGCGCGGGCTGCGCGACCCGCGCCTTGGCATGGTGACCATCACTTCGGTGGACGTCACCGCCGACCTGCGCGACGCCCGCGTCTACTGGGCGAGCCACGGGACGCCCGCCGAGCTCAAGGCCACCGAGGCGGGGCTCGAGGCGGCGCGCGGCTTCTTGCGGCGCGCGGTGTCGCAGGACCTGGGACTGCGCGTCTCGCCTGAGCTGCGCTTCACCTACGACGTCGCCATCGATCGCGGCGCGCGGATCGAGAAGCTCTTGATGGAAGTGAAGCAGCAGGACAAGGCGCGCGCCGAGACGCCGCCCGCAGAGCCGGACGGCAGCGCGGAGAAGCCGTGAAGGCCGTCAATCAAGGCGTGGTGGGCGCGCGCGATTGGAAGCCGCAGGAGAACCTGCCGCGCGTGGTCGAGACCCTGCGCAAGGCGCGGCGCGTGCTCTTCACCATGCACCGCGGACCCGACGGCGACGCGCTCGGGAGCGCCCTGGCCCTGGCGTGCGCGCTGCGCGAGGCCGGCCGCGACGTCACCGTCTACACGCCCGACGAGCTGCCCTACAATTTCCGCTTCCTCTGCGGCGCGGACAGAGTCGTGCGCGCGCTGCCCGAGGGCGCTGCGTTCGACGCCACCGTGTGCACCGATTCGGGCGCGAAGGACCGCCTGCCGCCGCTCCCGGCAGAGACCGGCGTGCTCTTGAACCTCGACCACCACATCACCACCGAGCCGTTCGGCGACATCAACTACGTCGATCCAGAGGCCGCCGCGGTCGGGGTGCTGGTTTATAAAATTATCAAATCGCTCGGTTTGCAAATTTCGCAAAATGCCGCCGAGTGCATCTACGCCAGCATCCTCGCCGACACGGGCTGCTTTCGCTATTCGTCCACCGACCCCGAGTCGTTGCGCATCGCCGCCGAGATGCTCGAGGCTGGCGTTTCGCCCTGGGAGATGACGGTGCGCGTCTACGAGCAGCAGCCGGTCGCGCGCATGCACCTGCTCGCCGACGTGCTGAAGACGCTGGAGGTCGCGCCTTCGGGCAAGCTCGCGACCCTCATCGTCACCAACGACATGATCGCAAAGACCGGTACGCACCTCGACCTGACGGACGGCTTCATCAACTACGCGCGCTCGATCGACGGAGTGGAGGTCGCCGCCTGCCTGCGCGAGCCGCACGTTGCCAATGGCAAGCCGGCCGAGACCGCCTGGCGGGTCAGCTTCCGCTCGCGCGGCAACGTCGACGTCGCCGCCATCGCGCAGCGCTTTGGCGGCGGGGGGCACAAGAACGCCGCCGGCTGCACCGTGCCGGGCGAGCTCGCAGAAGTGCGGGCGCGCATCGCGGCTGAGACCGAGCGCGAGCTTTCGCATGTCTGACCTGGCCGGGGTGATCGTCGTCAACAAGCCTTCGGGGCCCACTTCGTTCGACGTGGTCCGCCGCATCAAGGGGCTCTACAAGGTCAAGCGGGTCGGCCACACCGGCACGCTCGACCCGACCGCGACCGGGGTCCTGCCCATCTGCCTCGGCGAGGCGACCAAGGTGGCCGGCTTTGTCGCCGATGGAGAAAAAGAGTACGAGGGCATCGTCAGGCTGGGCGAGGCCACCGACACGCAGGACGCCGCCGGACGGCTCCTGGCGCGCAAGTCCGTGGACGGCGTCACCGAGGCGCGCGTCGCCGACGAGCTGAAGAACTTCGTCGGGCTGGTCGAGCAGATCCCGCCCATGTACTCGGCGCGCAAAGTGGACGGCAAGCGGCTCTACGAGTCGGCGCGCGCGGGCGAAGAGGTGGAGCGCTCGGCGCGGCAGGTGACCATCGACGAGTGCCGCCTGGTGTCGTACGCCGAGGCTGGGTTGGCACCTGCAAAATTACACCCAGAGGGGGACGCGCCCGCGGGCCGCGCCATCGACGTCGGCGTCTTCGTGCGCTGCTCGAAGGGGACGTACCTGCGCACGCTCGCGCATGATCTCGGTGAGCGGCTCGGCTGCGGCGGACACCTGCGCGAGCTGAAGCGGCTGCGCGTGGGGCCGTTCGGCATCGACGAGTCGGTCGGCCTCGACGTCTTGATGGCGCTGGTCAAGGACGGCAAGCGCGAGGAGCTCGAGCGCTACGTCCTGCCGCTCGCGCGCGCGCTCGACGGCCTCGACGAGCTGCGCCTGGATGCCCAGCTCGCCCGCCGCGTCGGCCACGGCCACACGCCCGGCCCGGCCGACCTCTCGCGCCTGCGCGCCCCGCCCTACTCGCGCGGCCGCAAGGTGCGCCTCGTTGACCCGGAAGGCCGCGTGCTCGCCGTCGCCGAGAGCGACGGCGTGGGCACGCTCAAGCTGCTCCGCGTGCTGGCCCCGGGCGCGCCCGATCTCGCGCTCGAGCCGCGCCGCGACCCGTACGCCGACCAAGAGTAGCGGAGCACCCCTCCACTTGTCGCCGTATGCTGCGCGCGTGCTCCCGCCCTGGCCCCGCGCTGCTCCGCCCTCTCTGCCCTCGCCCGGTGAGGCGCTCGTGTTTGCCTTCACGCTCGCCCCGCCGGCCGAGCGGCTGAGCGAGCTGCGTGCGCTGCTCTCGCCGGAGGAGAGCGCGCGCGAGGCGCGGTTCGTCTTTCCCGATCTGCGCGACAAGTTCGCCGCGGGGCGCGGGCAGCTGCGCGAGCTGCTCGGGGCGGCGCTCGGCCAGGACCCGCGAGCGCTGGGCTTCCAATATGGCGAGAGCGGCAAACCCGCGCTGGTGGCGGGCGAGCTGCGTTTCAATCTCTCCCACTCGGGCGAGGTGGCGCTGCTGGCGCTGTCGCTTCACCGCGAGCTCGGCGTGGACGTCGAGGTCTTCAAGCAGCGCGCGTACCTCGAGGTGGGCACGCGCTTCTTCGCGCCGGCCGAGCGGGCGGAGCTGCTCGCGACCAGGGCCGACGAGCAGCCCGCGAAGTTCTTCGACATCTGGACCGCCAAGGAGGCGTTCGTCAAAGCGACGGGGCAGGGCATCACCGTGCCGCTCGAGGACTTCGAGCGCCGCTGGGACGCGCCCGGCGTCGGCCACATCGAGATCCTGCGCGGGCCGCACGCGGGGCGGCCGTTCTGGCTGCGCCGGCTGCAGTTGGGGCCTCTCGCCGCCGGCGCGCTGGTCTGCGAAGGCGGCCCGCTCGAGGTCACGACCGGCCTCTATTGAATTTTGCACGGCGCCGACCTGCTAGCATGCGCCAATGCAAAGCCTGATCGTCGCGCTGCTGCTCGCGGCTCCGCACGGCCTCTCGGTCGAGAGCACGGTGCCGGTCGCGGCCGTGCGCGGCCACGCGTCGCTGCTCGCGAGCGGCATCCCCGAGGTGCCAGCGGACCTGCGCCACCGCGTGCTGCAGTACCTCTACGCCCGCTCGGCCAGCCTCCTCGACGTCGCCGCCGACGGCAGCAGCGTTCTCATCGCCACCCGCTTCGGCGGCACCCGGCAGATGCACCTCGTCGACCACCCGCGCGGCGACCGCTACCAGCTTACTTTTGGCGAGGAGCCCGTCGCCAGCGCCCGCTTCATCCCCGGCGACGAGCACGGCGTCCTCTTCACCCAGGACGCCGGCGGCGGCGAGTTCTTCCAGATCCACCGCTTCGACCGCAGCACCGGTCGCTCCGTGCTGCTCAGCGACGGCAAGACCCGCCATGAGAGCGTGCGCCTCTCGCGCGACGGCAAGCGCATCGCCTTCGGCTCGTCCGCCCGCAACGGCAAGGACACCGACGTCTATGTCGCCGACCTGCCCGACGTGAAGAGCGCCCGCCGCCTCATCGAGGACGGCGGCACCTGGCACCCGCTGTCGTTCTCGCCCGACGGCCAATCCCTGCTCGCGAGCCGCCACCGCTCGGTGGCAGATTCAGACCTGTTCGTGGTCGATCTTGCCACGGGCAAGAAGCGCCAGATCACCCCGCAAGGCCCCGCCAGCGTGCACCTCGCGACCTTCGCCGCCGATGGCAAGAGCGTGTATCTGGTCACCGATCGCTGGTCCGATTTCAATGAGCTCTATCGCCTCGATTTGAATGAAGCGCAGGCGGCGCCCAAGGCCCTGACCCGCGCGCTGCGCTGGAACGTCGAGCACGTCTCGGTCTCGCGCGACGGCGCGCGGGTGGCGATCGCCATCAATGAAGACGGCTATAGCAAGCTGTTCTTCCTCGACCCCGCGACCGACCAATTGACGCCCTTTGCATTGCCCCAGGGCGTGATTGGCGAGTTGCACTTTCCCGCCCAGCGCAGCGACCTGCTCTTCCTCGAGATGCACTCGCCGCGCTCGGCGGCCGATGTCTGGCACGTCGATCTGAACAAGCACGAGCTGGTGCGCTGGACGCGGTCGGAGGTGGGCGGGCTCGACCTCGAGTCGTTCGCCATTCCCGAGCTGGTCCGCTATCCCTCGACGGGCGGCGTGGAGGTGCCCGCCTTGCTCTACCGGCCAAAGCTCGGCGCCGGCGCGCGCGCCCCCGTGGTCATCTTCTGGCACGGCGGGCCCGAGGGCCAGAGCCGCCCCGCCTTCGCCCCGTTCGTGCAGATGCTGGTCGCCGAGCTGGGCGTGGCGGTGCTGCTCCCCAACGTGCGGGGCTCGGATGGGTATGGAAAGACGTACCTGTCGATGGACGACGGAATCAAGCGCGAGGACGCGCTGCAGGACATCGGCGCCACGCTCGACTACATCGCGCGGCAGCCGGACCTGGACGCCGCGCGCGTCGGCGTCTATGGCGGCAGCTATGGCGGCTATATGACGCTCGCGAGCGTGGCGTTCTATCCCAAGCGCATCCGCGCCGGAGTGGACGTGGTGGGGATCTCGTCTCTACCGACCTTCTTGAGTACAACTCAAGGTTATCGCCGCGACTTGCGCCGCGCCGAATATGGCGACGAGCGCGACCCCAACGTCCGCGCCGTGCAGGAGCGGATCTCGCCGCTCACCAAGGTCGAGGCGATCGAGGCGGCGCTCTTCGTCCAGCAGGGCAAGAACGACCCGCGCGTGCCTCAATCCGAGGCCGAGCAATTGGTCCGCGCCCTGCGCGCCCGGGGCCGCGACGTCTGGTACTTGTTGGCGCTCAACGAAGGCCACGGGTTCAAGAAGAAGGCGAACTCGGACTTCGCCGCCGTGGCCACGGTGATGTTCCTGCGCGCCAAGCTCCTGCCCGCGAAGTGATCAGAGCTCTTCGAGCCTGGCCTCGGGCGACAGCGTCGTCAAGAGCGCGGCGACGCGGCTGACGATCTGCTCGCGCTCTTGCCGCGTGCCCGAGTGGATCACCAGCACGACGCCTTTTGCGTCGAGGGCGAGATCGAAGTCCTGCGGCCAGTCCTTGCGCGCCGGCCGATCGGCGAAGCGCAAGGCGATGGCGCCTTCCGCGCGCGAGACCACGGCCCAGCCCTTTTGCGCCGCGAGCGAATCCAAGAGACCCGCGCCACGGGCCGGCAGAAGCGCGAGGGCGGCGCGATATTCGAACCCCATTACTGCGTCCCCGCGCCGTGCGGGCGGTTGCGCACCGCGGGCAGGTCTTTCGGATTCTTCGCCCCGATGTGCGTCTTCTTCGGATCGCTGCTGGCGTGGCCGTGATCGTCGAGCTGCTTGCCGCTCGGATCTTCCTTGTGGATGTGCGCGTTGTTCGCCGACTTGTAGGGCGCGGTCTGCTCGTTCCCGCGCGGGTGGAGCCTGACCTCGGACCCGTCGGCGTGCTTCCAGGTCTCGTTCTTGGCGGCGCTGTTGCTCACCTTGGTCTGCGTGAAGCCGTTCTTCTTCAGCGTCTTGCGCGCCTTGGGGACCGAGGAGCCCTTCATCTTCGGCAGATCGGCAGCGGCGCTGCCCTTGCTCTTCTTCGCGGCCTGCGGCGGATTGGCCAGCGCCGGCCCGGCGAGAAAGAGGAAGCCGCAGAGCAGCGAGAGCAAGGCAAGGAGCCTGCTTGGTCGAGTCGAACTCATTTGTGTACCCCCCAAAGGATTGCGAGCGGGCTCCACTCTAGAGGAGCCGCCCGCGCATTGCTGTGACGCCGGTCAAATCGCTTCCAGGAACTCCGCGTTGCTCGAGAACTCGTTGAGCGACTTCATCAGCCGCTCCATCGCCTCGGCGGGCTTCAACGAATAGAGAGCGCCGCGCAGCTTCTTCACCTTCTCGCACTCGTGCTGCGAGAAGAGCTTCTCTTCCTTGCGCGTGCCGCTGGTCTGGATGTTGATGGCCGGGAAGACGCGCTTCTCGGCCAGCTGGCGGTCGAGGTTGATTTCGCTGTTTCCCGTGCCCTTGAACTCCTCGAAGATCACCTCGTCCATGCGCGAGCCGGTGTCGATGAGCGCGGTGGCGATGATGGTCAAAGAGCCGCCCTCCTCGGCGTTGCGGGCGGCGCCGAACAGGCGCTTGGGGCGCTCGAGCGCGCGTGAGTCCACGCCGCCCGAGAGGGTTCGGCCCGAGGACTCAACCTCTTTGTTATAGGCGCGCGAGAGGCGGGTGATTGAGTCCAGGAGGATCACCACGTCCTTGCCCGCTTCGACCAACCGCTTGCTGCGCTCGAGCACCATCTCGGCGACGTGCAGGTGCTCCTCGGTCGGCCGGTCCGACGAGCTGGCGAAGACCTCGGCCTTCACCGTGCGGCGGAAGTCGGTCACTTCCTCGGGACGCTCGTCCACCAAGAGGACGAACTGGATGACGTCGGGCTTGTTGATGGTGATGGCCGCGCAGATCTTCTGCAGCATGATCGTCTTGCCGGTCTTGGGCGGCGCGACGATCAGCATGCGCTGGCCCATGCCGATGGGCGCGACGATGTCGATGACGCGCGTGAGCAGCTCTTTGGGCGTCGTCTCCATGATCAGCCGGTCGTCGGGGTCCACGACCGTCAGGTTCTGGAAGGCGGTGCGGGCTGTGGCGAGGCGCGGGTCGATGCCCTCGACCAGCTCGACGCGCACCAGCTGCGGCTTGCCGTTGCGGCGCGCCGACTGGCCGACGATGAGGTGGCCGGGCCGCAGCTTCTCGCGCTCGATGAAGAACTTCGGCACCTCGACATCGTCAGGATTGCCGAGGTAGCTGCGCACCGGGTTCGGGCTGCGCAGCCGGCCGTTGCCGCGGTGATCGACGTCGAGCACGCCCTCGCACGGCGTGAGCGGCTCCTGCCGCGGCTGCTGCTGCTGCTTCTGCTGGTTCTGGCCTTGGTTCTGGTTCTGGCCTTGGTTCTGACCCTGGTTTTGGTTCTGGTTCTGGCCGCCCTGCTGCTGCTGGCCGTGGCGATTGTGCCGGTTGCGCCCGTGCTGGTTCCGCTGGTGGCCGTGCTGCTGCTGCTGGCCCCCCTGCTGCTGCTGCTGGCCTTGCTGCTGACCTTGCTGCTGGGGAGGCGGAGCGGCGCCATCCGTGGGCGCACTCTCGGCTGCGGGCGCCTCACCCGAGGGCTGCGCCGGTTGGGACGGAGCGCTCTCGGCCGCCATGGGCGCGGGCTGGCCGTCAGCGGAGGGCGCGGCCTCGGCCTTCGGCGCTTGCACCGGCGGCGGCTCGGTCACCTGCGTGTGCACGTCGGCGGCGGGCTGCGCTGAGGCCTGCTGCTGCGCGCGCTCAGGCTCCTGCGCGTCGGCGGCGGCGGCCGGGAGCGCCTGGTTGCCATCCACCCCCTCGTCGTCGCCATCGTCGGGCTGATCGTTCTCGACGTCGACGATGCGCCCCTGCGCGTCGAGCGGCGCCGCGACGGCCGGCTTGTCGCCTGCGCCCTTGCCTCGCCCGCGGCCCCTGCCTCCGCGCCGCTGCCGCCGGAAGCGCCGCCGGCCGGCGCCCTCTTGTCCTGGTGCCGGCTGCTGCGCGGGTGCGCCGTTCGGACCGGCGACGTTCCCGTTCGCCTCGTGCGCCTGCGCGCGCTGCTGGTGCGGGACCCTGGCATTGCCGGGCTCCGCCGCATCAGGACCGCTGCTCGGGGGACGCTGACCTTCCTGGCTCATCGATGTCTCCGTGGACACTGCTCTACCTTCCCTTGCCCTTGTTCTGTCCAAACAGCCGCGAGAGCATGCCGCCCTTGGCAGCGCGCGCCTCGTCGGTCTTGCGATTCATCCGGGCCAGCTCGCGCTGGGCCTCGGCGTGCTGCGGGTCGATCTCGAGCGACTGCGCGAAAAAGCGGCGCGCCTTGCCTTCTTCGCCGAGCGCTTCGTGGAGGACGCCCGCGAAGCAGAGCGCGCTCGCGCCCTTGGCGTCCATCCCCAGCGACTTCTCGACGTTGGCGAGCCCTTCGGCCGCCTTGCCGCGCCCGCGAAAGAGGGAGATGCCGAGGTACGCCCAGAACTCGGCCTCGGTGTGGTTCAGGGCGAGGGCCTCGCGGAAGCTGGCCTCCGCCTCTTCGTACTTGGCGTTGCGGTACTGCACCTCGCCGCGGAGGAAGATCTGCTCGGCGCGCAAGATGGCCGTGACGTCGGTCGGCAGCCCCTTCGCCTTGCGGTCCAGGAGCACGTCGTACTCAGCGCGCTTGCCCTGGTCGCTGAGCGTGGAGAAGGCCTCGGCGGCGCGGCGGAACAGATCTTCGGCGATGCGCCGGGCCGACCCGAGCTCGAGGCCCGAGAGCGAATCCGAGTGGTACTTCTTGGCCGCCGCGAAGTACGCCTGCTTGATGTCGGCCTGGCTGGCGCCGGGCGGCACGCCGAGCAGCGCGTAGTGATCGGCGTCCTTGAGCCGGTCGCGCTCGAGCATCAGGAGGCGGCGGGTGTCGGCCTCGCGGGGGCTGAAGACGCGGCCCTTGTCCTCCTCTTCGGGCCGCGCGACCTTTTCGCTCGCGAGCTGCAAGAGGCTGCTCTCGCAGAGCGCGTGCAAGAGCGGCAGCTCGGCGTCGCGCACCCGGGGCAGGATCTCGTGCAGCGAGCGGCCCGATTGCGCCAGCGCGGTCACGCCCTCGCCCGGCCAGGTGGTGCGCATGGAGAACAGCTCGCGCTCGAGCTCGGGTCCGCGCGTCACGCGCTCGGGCGCGCGCACGGCCAGCCAGCTCCGTGCCTTTTCCAGATCGCCAAAGCGCCTGGCCCCCTCCGACACCAGCTGCACCACGCTCGTGCGCAGGTCGGGCAACGCGCTGATCTTGTCGGGGGTGAGCGGCTCGAAGCGGAAGGTGCCGTCGGTCCACGCCAGCGCGCCGAGCGAGGCCTCGAGCGTCTGCTGCCGCAGCGCGACCTTGAGCTGGTCGGGCGCGAGCACGCGCGAGGCCGCGAGCGCCTCGTGGAGCGGCACCTTGCGCTGCTTGGCGTCGGCCAAGGCGCGGTCGAACGCAGCTTGCTTGATCTGCCCGCTCGCCACTTGCGCGGCGCCCGCTGTCTCGGCCTTGACGTTTGACTGGGCGAAGCGCACCTGGCCGGACTGCAAGGTGAGCTTGCGGACGGTGGTGCCGCGGGTCAACGTCAGCGTCCCGTTCGCTTTCTGCTTGAGCAGATCGACCAGGAGCCCCGAGGGCGAGCGCGCCGAGAAGTCGCCCTCGGCCCCAGCCTCGCCGCCCTTGAGCACGCGCATCAGCGCCTCGCGCAGCTGCGCGGGCTCGAAGGGCTTGGGGAGGAACGCTGCGGGCTTCGCTTGCGCCATGAACTCCAGCGGGAGCTGTTTGTAGACGCCGCTCACGACGATGAGCGGCAGGTCCGAGCCCCAGGCCGTGCCGCGCACGGCGCGCGCCACCTGGAAGCCGTCGAGCTCGGACAGCACGACGTCGAGGATGACGCAGTCGAACGACCGCGCCTTGCCCGGCGCGGGCTCGAGCAGCTTGAGCGCCTCGGCCCCCGAGCGCGTCGAGCGCGCAGAGAGGCCAAGCTCGGCGCAGAGGCCTGCCAGCAGCCGGGCGGCGCTCTCCTCGTCTTCGACAATGAGCACGGCTTGGGACATCGACAACCCGGGCCGCCACGGAGGCCGGCCAGCTTCTTTCTTCAGCCTCGGGCAGCGCCCGGGCAGGTTCGATGCGGCTTCATCACCGCACCTCGATCACGTAAGGCAGCACGGCCCGCACGGTGCCGGGCTCGCCGAGAAGCGACACTGCGCGCAGCGCTCGCACGGCCTCGCGCCTGGGCACTCCGCCGAGCGCCGCTCCGAAGAGCTGCGCCGGACCCACCGCGGCCGCCGCGAGCTGGCTGAGCTCGAGGGCCTCGGCGCGTCCGTGGTCATCCACTTCGAGCTCGTCACCCGCGTGCAGTCCGGCGCGGGCGGCGGCCGAGGCGATGGCGTCTTCCAGCCCGCCGAGCTTGTCGACGAGGCCCTGTTCCTGCGCCTGCTGCCCCGACCAGACGCGCCCGCGGCCAACCTTGTCCACCTGCTCGGGCGTCAGCTTCCGACCTTCGGCCACGCGGGCCACGAACTGCTCGTAGAACGAGTCGACCCACGCCTGCAGCGTCTTGCGCTCGGCGTCCGTGCTCGGCCGCGTGGTGCCGAGCAGGTCCGCCGACTGGCCGCGCTTGACCGTCTCGAAGTGCAGGCCGAGCTTTTCGTACAGCTCGCTGGCGTCGATCTTGGCGGAGAAGACGCCGATCGAGCCCGTGATCGTCGAGGGCTCGGCGAAGATCTCGTCGCACCCTACGGCCACGTAGTATCCGCCGCTGGCGGCGACATCTCCCATGCTGGCCACCACCGGCTTGTGCTTCTCCTTGCGCGCCCTCTGCAGCTCGCGCCAGATCAGGTCCGAGGCGTTCCCGTCGCCGCCGGGCGAGTCGATCCGCACCACGATGGCCCTCACGCGCGGGTCGTCGGCGGCGCGGCGGATCTGCTTGACCACCGAGTCGCTCCCGACGCTGGCCATGAGGCCGAGCACGTCGCCCTGGCTGGCGCCGGACGAGATCGTCCCCTCGACGCGGATGAGCGCGATGCGCGGCAGGGAGCCCCAGCGCACCTTTCGCTCGTTGCCACCCGGCAGCGAGACTTCCCTCAGCGGAACTTTCTTGCCCAGAGCTTTTGCGACCTCCTCCTCGAGCTCACCGGGATATCCGAGCGCGTCGAAGAGCCCACCGTTCACTGCCTCTTGCGGCCGCAGGATGCCGCGGTCCAAGAGCCCCTTCAGCTTCCCTTCCTCGAGGTGCCGCCGGCCCGCGACCTCGCGGACAAACCGGCCGTACACGTCGTCGAGCAGAGCGTTCTGCACCTCGCGCTGCTCGGCCGACATGTCCTGGCGGGTGAAGGTGTCGGGCGCGTTCTTGTATGCGCCGACGCGGACGAACTCCGCCTTCACGCCCAGCTTGTGCAGGCCTTCAGCAGCAAAGAGCGCCGTCGCCGAGAATCCGTTGATCGTCAAGCCCGCCTGTGGGGCGGTGAGGATTCGATCAGCAGCGGTAGCGACATAGTATTCGAGGTCGCCGCCACTTTCCAGAAAGAAGAGCACGTACTTGCCGGCCAGGCGCAATCCCTCGATTCCCTTGCGAAGTTCGTCGGCCTTGCCCATCCCGCCCGGCATCCCCGACGAGGTCAGGACCACCGCCGCCACCGAGTCGTCCATCGCCAGCTTGTGGAGCGCGGCCAGCGTCTCTGCGTGAGGGTCCCGTTGGGTGCCGCCGAGCACGAGCGACCAGAGGCTGCGGGGCGCGGGGTTCAGCGTCTCGTCGAGCTTGACCAGCGCTGCATGGCGCATCGAGGGGCTCGGCCAGGCCTCGCTCGACAGGCGCACGCGCAGGCTGCCTTGGGAGCCGGAGAGCGGGTTCACGGCTTGTGAATAGGCGACACCGAGGTGGCCGAGGTCGAAGGAGACGCCGACCTGGCCGCTCCAGCGGTCAAAGGTGGTGTCGCGGAAGACCTGGCCGAGGACGTGGACGGTCTTGCTGACCAGGACGTCGCCGGTGAAGCGCACGCCGAGCCCCGCGCCGCAGCGGGAGAAGCGGCTCGGGGGAAAGGTTGCCGCCTCGCCCTGGTCGCACTTGCTGGCGATGGCGTCGGCGCCGAGGGTGACCCGTTCGCCCAGCGGCCGCACGCCGACGCCGAGGACGAAGCGCGGGTTCAGGTCGGTGAGGCCCAGGCGCGGCGTGTCCACGCCGAGCACCGAGAAGGCGAAGGAGAGCGCGCGCAGCGGCCGGAACGTCAGGCCGAGGTCCCAAGCGGCGAAGCCGTCGTAGGAGGTGCCGGGCGTGGCCGACCAGGTGTGGCGCACCACTCCGACGCCGAGGTTTCCCAGGCGCAGCGCGGCTCCGTACCCCATGCGGTGCGTGCGCGAGTCGTTGCAGAACAGGGCAGGCGCGGCGCAGGGGAGGGACCCCATCCATTCAGTAGAGATGCCGAGCACCAGCGGGCCGGCGCCCGCGGAGACGAAGAGACCGTCGCCGCTCTGGCCCACGGCCGAGAAGGACTGCGCGCGCACGTACTCGAACTCCAGCGCCCGCGCGAAGGCGAGACCCCCGGGGGAGGACGAGAGCGCCGTGGCCTCGTCGTCGAGGGCGGACGAATCGACCACCAGCGGGATCCCCGCGCTGGGCGCGGTCGGGAAGCTCTGGGCCCAGGCGGCGCCGGCGAACAAGAGCGAGAGCGCGGCTGCCCGACTGGCGGCTCGATGACAGGTCATGTTGGGCTCCTGCACGGCGGGTTCTGATCGCGCTAATGTCCGGCCGCGGGCGCTCACATAGCGCAAGCGCATCCGGAGGGCATGGAAATGATGGACGCCAAGCTGATCCGAAACGTTGCCGTCATCGCCCACGACGGCGCAGGCAAGACCGCCCTGACCGAGGCGCTGCTGCGCCACGACGCTCCTTCGCGCGCGAGCAAGGATGGCTCTACCAGCCACCTCGACGTCGACCCCGAAGAGGCCAAGCGCAACTTCACCGTGGCCACGCACGTGACCTACGCCGAGCACGAAGGCGTGCACATGAACCTGCTCGACGCGCCGGGGTTCTCCGATTTCCTCACCGACGCCGATCGGGCGCTCGCGGTCGCCGACGGCGGCCTCTTGATGGTGTCGGCCGTCAGCGGCGTGAAGCACCAGACCGAGGCCCACTGGGAGATGGCGGCCGAGCGCTCGCTGCCCCTGCTCGCCTGCGTCAACAAGCTCGACAAGGACCGGGCCAGCTTCTTGCGCGCGCTCGACGACATGGAGAAGACGCTGGGGGCCAAGCCCATCGCGCTCCAGCTGCCGATCGGCCTCGGCGACGGCTTCACCGGCGTCGTCGATCTCGTCACCATGCGCGCGCACATGTACGCGAGGCGCGCGGACGGAAAATTCGGCGGCTACGTGGACGAGCCGGTGCCCGACATCATCCAGGCCGAGGCCAGGCGGCTGCGCTCGCGGCTGGTGGAGGCCGTCTGCGAGACCGACGACCTGCTCCTCGAGAAGTACCTCGACGGCATGGAGCCCGACGAGGAGCGGATGAAGCAAGCCATCGCCTCGGCGGTGCTGGGGCGCCGCTTCATGCCCGTGGTCGCCTGCGCCGCGCGCGCGGGGGTCGGCGTGCGCGACGTGGCGAGCGCCATCGTCAGCTACCTGCCGTCGCCGCTCTCGCGCCAGGAGCTGGTCGGCACCGACGCCAAAGGCGGCTCACGAGTGGCGAAGTGCGGCCCCGACGCGCCCACCTTGATGATCGCCTTTCGCAACACCGTCGATCACTTCATCGGCCGCCTGACCGCGTTCCGCCTCTTCGCCGGCTCGATCAAGCACGGCACGCACCTCTTGAACCCGCGCACGGGCCACGTCGAGACGGTGCAGCACCTCTACAGGCTGGACGGAAATCGACACCAGGAGCTGACCGCGGCCGGCGCCGGCGACATCATCGGGCTGATGAAGCTGAAGGACCAGATCCACGTCGGCGACACGCTCTGCGCCCCTGAGTCGCCGCTGCGGCTCTCGCTCATCGGCGAGCCCAAGCGGGTCATCGCCTACGCGCTCAAGATCGACCGCGACCAAGAGGAGAAGGCGGGCGTCGCGCTGCACAAGCTGCTCGAGGAGGACCCGTCGCTCGAGCTGGTGCGCGACCCGGAGACCGGCGAGACCCTGTTGAAGGGCATGGGCCAGGTGCACGTCGAGGTGGCGGTCGAGAAGCTCAAGCGCAAGTTCGACGTCGAGGTGCACCTCGAGCTGCCGCACCCGGCCTATCACGAGACCATCTCGCAGAGCGCGAAGTCGCAGGGCCGCTACAAGCGCCAGTCGGGCGGCCGCGGGCAATATGGCGATTGCCACCTCGAGCTGTTCCCCTTGCCCCGCGGCGCCGGCATCGAGTTCGAGGACGCCATCGTCGGCGGCGCCATCCCGCGCAACTACATCCCCGCCGTCGAGCACGGCATCCGCGAGGCGGCCAAACAAGGCCCGCTCGGCGGCTTCCCGCTGGTGGACTTCAAGGCGCGGCTGGTGGACGGCAGCTTCCACACCGTGGACTCGAGCGAGATGGCCTTTCGCATCGCCGGCTCGATGGCGCTGAAGAACGCGCTCGCGGCCGCGAGGCCCGTGCTGCTCGAGCCGGTGATGCGCCTCGAGATCGTGGTCCCCGACGAGATGCTCGGCGAGGTGATCGCCGACCTGACCTCGCGGCGCGGCAAGATCCTCGGCATGGAGCCGTCTTCCAAAGGCACGCTGCTCCACGCGCAGGCCCCGCATGCCGACGTGCGCACCTACGCGACCGAGCTGCGCGGCATGACCAAGGGCCTCGGGTACTTCACCATGGAGCTGGCGCAGTACGACGAGGTGCCCTCGCACGAGAGCCAGAAAGTGCTGACCCAGCGGCACGCCGAGCAGGGCAAGGGCGAGCCGGTGCCCAATCACCCCAAGGGCCGCGCCTGAGTCGAGGTGGCTCTCGCTCCCGAAGATTGTCGGACCCCCATGCTAGGACGCGGCATGCGTTCATTTCGTCTCCTGGTCGCGCTCCTGTTGGCCGCGGCTTGCGCGCGTGCCCAGCCGGCGCCGCTGGTCACGCAAGCCGGGCCGCCGCTCTACGCCGGGCCCGCAGCGGCGCCGCTCGAGCTGGTCGAGAGCTGGCCGCTCGAGACCTCGCTCGACCACGCCGACCTGCGCGACGCCAAGGACGTCTGGCTCGAGCTCATCAATGGCGCCAAGCGCTCGCTCGACTTCGCCGAGTTCTATGCCTCCGATGATCCCAAAGCAGAGAGCGCGCTGACCCGCGTGGTGGCCGCGTTGCAGGCCGCGGCTTCACGCGGAGTGAAGGTCCGCTGGCTTGGCGAGGAGAAGTTCTACAAGACGTACCCAGCGCTGATGGACCGCTTTGCGAAGCTGCCGGGCTTCGAGGTGCGCAGGCTCGACGCCAGGAGCTCGATGGGCGGCATCCTCCACGCCAAGTACTTCCTGGTGGACGGCGAGCAAGGCTACCTCGGCAGCCAGAACTTCGACTGGCGGTCGCTCGAGCACATCCAGGAGCTGGGAGTGCGCTTCAGCGTCCCGGCGGCGGTGCGGGCGCTGGCCGACGTCTTCGAGTCCGACTGGGCACTGGCGAGCGGAAGTCCGCCACCAGCGCGGCCCGCCGCGTACGGCTTCCCCGCGCGCGCGGGCGACCTCGGCGCGGTGACGCTGGTGGCCAGCCCCAAGGGCTACCTGCCCGACGAGTCGCTCTGGGAGCTGCCGCGCCTGGTGCAGCTCATCGACTCGGCGAAGCGCACGGTGCGGGTCCAGGTGCTGACGTACAAAGCCCGGGGCCGCGGGGGCGAGCTGCGCGATCTCGAGGAGGCGCTGCAGCGCGCTGCCGCCCGAGGGGTGAAGGTCGAGCTGATCGCCGCCGACTGGGGAAAGCGCAAAGGCACCATCGAAGGGCTGCAGCACCTGCACGCGCCGCCTTCACTGTCGGTGAAGTTGCTCTCGGTGCCGCAGTGGTCGCACGGCTTTGTCCCGTTCGCCCGCGTGGCCCACGCCAAGTACCTGGTGGTGGACGGCGAGCGCGCCTGGGTCGGCACCAGCAACTGGGAGCGCGACTACTTCTTCAAGAGCCGCAACGTCGGGCTGGTCATCGTCGGCGGGCCGCTCCCAGCGCGGCTCGACGCGTTCTTCGCCGACAACTGGAACGGACCGTACGTCGAGGTTGTGGACCCGGCCCGCACCTACGAGGCGCCGAACATCAGCGCCGAGTGACTACTTCCAGTCCTCGGTGCCGTTGACGTCCTTGAGCTTCTTCACCTTGCCCTTTGGCTGGTCCTTCTTGTCGTCCCTGGGCTCTGGGGCGGGCTGGGCGGACGCCGTCTCGGTCGCGATGGGCTTGCGCTCCTTGGTGGCGAGGCCAAGCTCGTCCACCGGCGTCGCCACCGCGCGGCCAGTCCCATCGCCGGCGGCTTGCGGCCCTGCGGCCCTCGCTGCCTCGGGAGCCAAGGCGGTCCCATCGCCGGTGTCCTGCAGCGAGAGCTTCTTGGCCGCCTGGCGCGTCTCGTCCTCAATCTGGTCGGCGTCGGTGCCATCGGCGGCGAGCAGCGACGCGGACTTGCCGATCTGCCGGTGCTTCTGGACATCGACGAGCGCGAGCGTCAGCGAGACCTTGGTGCCGTGCGAGGAGACCGAGCCGACGAACATGCGGTCCAGGCCGAACTTCTCCGCCAGGCGCACAGTGTTCGCGCCCACCTCTGCGCGGCCGGCCTCGTCGGCGGCGCCGGCCATCACTTCGTAGAGATCGGCCGCGCGGGGCGTGGCTCTGAGCGTCACGCTGTGCGTGGACTCCTTGGAGCCGGGCACCTCCAGCAGCTCAACCGAGGGGAAGAGCCCGGCGCGCTCGAAGCGCACGAGGTGCCTGCCCGCGGGCAGCTCGAGGCGCAGCGGCGCCTGCCCGCGGGCCTCGCCGTCAATGATCACCCGCGCGCCCACCGGCTTGCTCTCGAACTCGACGGTCCCGTTCGGCAACGCTTCGATGTCGGCGCGCGCGCCCTGCAGCCGCGTGTCGGCGGCGGCGTCGATGGCCCGGCCCTGCAGCTTGCGCTCCGGGTCGTGGCGGGCCGCGTTCAGGAAGGCGACCCGGGCGGCCTTGTCGTCGCCGGCCAGCGCCTCGACCGCGCCCAGCCGCGCCCAGGCCTCCGCGTACTCGCGAGCCTCGATGGCGGCCAGCCCGCGCTCGAGCTCCTTGATGGCCGCGCGATACTTGAGCGCCGCGTCGGCATATCCCCGTCCGGCGAAGAGCAGGTTGCCCTCGGCGAGCAGCTTGCGCCCATCGGCGGCGTGCTCGGCCTGCTCGGGCGTCGAGTCCACCTTGAGCGCGCGGCCCAGATCGACCACCTCGTACTGCGGAAGGCCGCCCTGGAAGCCCTCCAGCGCTTGCGCCACCCGCGCGGTCGGGGCCCGCGCCTTCTCGTCGAGCGGCACCAGGAAGGTCTGGATCTTCCTGCGCGCGCCCTGCCACTGGGGCCGCAGCACGCGCACCGAGGCGGTGGACTCGGGGCTGTCGGAGGGCGGCAGCTCGCTCGGGGGCACCTCGCCCTCGTCGGCGAGCGCGGGCCGCGCCGTGAACGCGGCGCAGAGGAGCGGCAACAACAGCAGGCGGGGCCAGGCAGGGTTCAGCGGCTTCATGGGGCGATTGTAGCCGGAGGAGACGCTCTGGCCGCCATCGGAGGCTCGGCGGAGGCGACACCGGCGCAGATGTCAGACCCGCATGACACTCCCCGGTGGTGGCCCGAGCGCGGCGCTTGTTCCGTGATCTGTCGCCTGCTAGAGACCGCCAGCCATGAGGAAAGACAGCATGAAGGTCGCCAAGAAAGCCCAGCTCGCCCTGCTGCCCGAGCCGGGAGCGGCGAAGCCCTCGCCTTCCCGTCCGGCGGCAAAGGCGCAAGCCCCTGTCGAGACCGCGCCAGCCGCTCCCTCGACCGCGGCTGCGGACCAACCGGCTGCAGAGGAGATGCCCGCCAAGCCCGGCCGCCGCGCCACCGCCGAGTCGATGGCCACCAAGCAGCGCGAGATCTCCATCAGCGAGTTCTTCACCAAGAACCGCCACCTGCTCGGGTTCGACAACCCGTCCAAGGCGCTGCTCACGGCCGTCAAGGAGGCGGTGGACAACTCGCTCGACGCTTGCGAAGAGGCCGGCATCCTGCCCGACCTGCTCGTCGAGGTGGTCGAGAAGGGCCCTGACCGCTACATCGTCAACGTCGAGGACAACGGGCCGGGCATCGTCAAGGCGCAGATCCCCAAGGTCTTCGGCAAGCTGCTCTATGGTTCAAAATTCCACCGCCTCAAGCAGAGCCGCGGGCAGCAGGGCATCGGCATCTCGGCGGCCGTCATGTACGGCCAGTTGACCACGGGCAAGCCGTCCATCGTCACCAGCCGCACCGGCAAGGGGCGCGCGGCGCACCACTTCGAGATCGCCCTCGACACGCGCAAGAACCAGCCCGACGTCAGCAAGGACGAGGAGCTGGCGCGCTGGGCCGATGAGTTCGCGCCGGCGGGTGAGGACGGGCAGCGGCCCGAAAAAGAGCACGGCACCCGCGTGTCCATCGAGATGCAGGCCAACTACATCCACGGCCAGCGGCAGCTGCTCCGGTACCTGGAGCAGACGGCGCTCGCCAACCCGCATGCGTCGCTCCGCTATCGGCGCCCGAAGGCCGACGACATCTTCTTTCCCCGCTCGGCCAACGAGCTGCCGCGCGAGGCCACCGAGATCCAGCCGCACCCGCACGGCGTCGAGCTGGGCGCCCTCATCCGGCTGCTCGACGAGACGCGCTCGCCCTCGCTCAAGCAATTCTTGATGGAGAGCTTCTCGCGCGTCACCGACAAGCCGGCCCAGGAGATCCTCGAGGCGGCGAAGCTGGCGCCGAGCACGCGGCCGCACGCGCTGGATCGGGTGGGCGCCGAGAAGCTGCACAAGGCCATGGCCGAGGCGAAGCTGATGGCGCCGCCGACCAGCTGCCTGTCGCCCATCGGCGACGCGCTGATGCGAAAGGGCCTGGTCGGGTTCCTCGGCGTCATCGAGACCGACGGACCCGAGCAGGAAGAGCTCGATCTGGCCGCCGGCGCCGAGCGGCCCAAGGACCAGCCGCCCAAGGAAGTCACTCCCCCAACTCAAGCAACTCAAGGGGCCGGCCAGCCGGGCGAGGGGCAGCCCGCGCCGCTCGAGGAGGGCGAGGAGCTGATCAAGGGCCACCGCTACTTCGTCTCCACGGCGACGCGGCCTCCGCGCGTGTATCGCGGCAATCCTTTTCAAATCGAGGTTGGATTGGCCTATGGCGGCTCGTGGCCCGCCGACCGGCAGATCGAGCTCTATCGCTTCGCCAATCGCGTCCCGCTGCTCTTCCAGCGCAGCGCCTGCGCGATGACCGAGGGCGTGGTCAAGACGGATTGGAAGAATTACCTCTTGCAGCAAAGCAAGGGAACGCTGCCCGTGGGGCCGATGGCGCTCTTGATTCACATCGCCTCGGTCTGGGTGCCGTTTACCAGCGAATCCAAAGAGGCGCTGGCGCACTATCCGGAGATCATCAGCGAGATCAAGTTGGCGCTGCAAGAGTGCGGGCGGAAACTGGCCGCCCACATTCGCAAGCGCCACCGCGCGCAGGACCAGATCAAGCGGCGCAGCTTGTTCGAGCTTTATATCAAGGAGCTCTCGCAGAGCCTCGCGTCGCTCACGGGGCAGAAGAAGGAGCCGATCGAGCAGAAGCTGCTCGAGCAGGCCCGTGAGCACACCGCCGACGCCGATGTCCTCGACGAGCCGGCCATACTCAAAGCACCTCCCAAGGACGAGGACGGCGACGAGCTCTCCGACGTCGCGCTCAAGGACGCAGCGGTCAAGCAGGCCAAGGACCCGCGCGGCGCCAAGCCTTCCAAGGGCAAGGGCAAGGCGAAGGCCAAGGGCAAGGCGAAGGGGAAGAGGTGACGGTCAAGGGCACCTTCCGGCGCGACGCGGACCTCGTGGGCGGGCCGGCCGGGCTGCGCCTGCGGCGGCGCCTGGGGCCGCGCCTGCTCTCGGCAGCGCTGGTGGCGGCCGCGGCGCTCCTGACCCTCTACGACGCGCGCGTGGGCCGGCCGCTCTTGGCCGCGGTGCACGCGGTCTTCGGGCTGGGCTTTCTCGCGCTGCTGATCCGGGCCGAGCTCGATCGCTTTTCGTTCGATGGCCACTCTGCCGTGCGGCGCTGGGTGACGCTGTCCGGCGTGAGCGAGGCGCGGCTCTACGCCAAGGTGATCACCCGCATCGCGGTGCAGCGCGCCGGCAAGAAGAAGGCGCGCGCGTGGATCGAGACCAAGAGCGGCGAGCAATATGCGCTGGTCGAAGGCGACGCGGCGCGCGTGGAAGCGATGGCGGAGAAGCTGGCGCAGGCCATCCGGCTGGCGGCGAGCGAATCGGGCGGCGTGCTTCATTAGGTTGAGTCAGGAGCGAACTCAAGTGGATGCCAAAGCAAAGAAGACCAACGAGAAGCTCGTCAAGCTCGCCAAGGCCGTCATCGCCGAGGTGAACAAGGGCGACAACCCGATGGTGGAGGTGCCGAGCCGCACCCTCGCCAACGTCCATTACGACGAAAAGAAGAAGCTCATCCGCCTGGGCTCGGACAAGCAGGAGCGGTCGTTCTTCAACGTCTCGCAGGCGAAGAAGTTCATGCAGACGTTCCTGGTCTCGGCGGCCATCCAGGAGCACCTGCTCGAGAGCGGCAAGACCACCAGCATCCGCGACCTGTTCTATATGACCAAGCACACGCTTGGGACCACGCGGCAGAACACCTTCGAAGACCAGGACGAGTCGGACCCGATCATCGAGGACCTGGAGGTGACGGTGGACGCGCTCCGCGAGGAGCTGCATCTGTTCGCCAAGAACCGCGGCGCCTTGGTCGGCGAGATCACCATCGTTGATTCCGGCGATACCATCGATTGCCGCCGGATGGGCTCGGGCGGCTATAGCATCCCGTCGATCGTCGAAGAGGAAGTGATTCAATTCAAGAAGGTCGATGCGAAATTCATCCTCTTGGTAGAGAAGGACGCCGTCTTCCGCCGGCTCAATGAAGACAAGTTCTGGCGCCACCACAAGTGCATCTTGCTGCACAGCGAAGGCCAGCCCGCGCGCGGCATTCGCAGGCTCGTGCACCGGATGCACAACGAGCTCAAGCTGCCGCTCTACGTGATGGTCGACAACGACCCGTGGGGCTTCTATATCTACTCGGTCGTCAAGCAGGGCTCGATCAACCTCGCCTATGAGTCGATGCGCATGGCCGTCCCCAAGGCGCGCTTCCTCGGACTCAGCTCGTTTGACCGCGAGAAGTTCAAGCTGCCCGATTCGACGCTGATCAAGATCGACGAGTCCGATATCTCGCGCGCCAAGCAGATGCTCTCCTATCCCTGGTTCGAGAAGAAGGAATGGAAGCGCGAGATCGAGTACATGCTCAAGAGCGGCGTCAAGCTCGAGATTGAATCGCTCTCGGCCAAGGGAATCAGCTTCATCACCGACACCTATCTGCCGCAGAAGCTGCGCGAAGGTGATTGGCTCGAGTAGGAGACACAAATGCCTGACTCAACTCAACCGCAACCCTTGCCGACCGAGCTGGCGGTCTTTCAGAAAGACGTCGGCACCTGGAACGCCGAGGTCGAGTTCCGGCCCGCGCCGGGCGCGCCCGCGGACGTCTCGCGCGGGGTCGCCTTGAGCCGCCTGATCGCGGGCGGCAAGTGGCTGGTGACGGACTTCAAGAACGAGTCCACCGGCTTCGAGGGCCACGGTGTCTACGGCTGGGACGCCGCGCGCAAGGTCTATACCGGCGTCTGGGTGGACAACATGCGCAGCTCGCTCATCGTCTCCGATGGTGTCTGGGACGCGGGCAAGCGCACCATGACCTTCTCCTCCAAGGCCCGGTTCGGCGACCAGGAGATGAGCTGGCGCGAGGTCACCGAGAGCAAGGACGCGGACACGCAGATCTTCCGCACGCTCTTTCCGCTGCCCGGCGGCGGCGAGTTCGAGATGATGACGGTGACCTACAAGCGCCGCAGGTAGCTGGTTACAAGAAATAGCCGAGGCGGAGGTTGACCGAGGGCAGCGGCGTGTCGCCGATGGCCTTGGCCACCGACCGCGCGTCGCTCGCGGCCTGGCTGTTGTTGCTCGTGACGGTGATGTCGCTCGAGAGCGGCAGCTGGACGCCGAGGTCGAGGCCAAGCGACAGGCCCGAGTCCCAGACCGCTAGCCAGCCGATCCGCGGTGTGACGAAGTAGGTGGTCATGTCGGCGGCGACGGTGACGCCGCTCTGGTGGGCGGTCGCGGACAGCGTCTGCCGCCCGAACGCCGAGCCGACGAAGAAGCTGCCGCGAAAGGGAAAGAGGCGCAGCTCGCCCTCGAGCGCGGCCGACTCGAGCGTGACATCGCTGACGCCTGCCAGCGAGAGGGCCACATCGCCGAGGCCCGACGGCAGCGCGCTGTAGCCGACGCCGGCGCCGAGGTAGTCGCCGAAGCGGCCGAAGAGCTCGACGCCGAGCGGCCGCGGAACGCTGACCAGCCCGACCAACACGCCGACCCGGACCGGTCCGCGCGTCAGCGGCACCGGCGCCTCGGCGGCGGCCTCGCCCACCTGCGGCGTCGGGGAGGCAAAGCTGCCGCGCTCCAGCGACTGCGCGAGAGCGGCGCTGCCGAAGAGGAGTGTCACCGCCGCTGCAAACACCCTCGCCATGCTCGTGCTCCCGGCAGCCCGTGGAGCCCGCGCTGTCCGATTGCAGACATGCGGGCGCTCGCCAGCTGGCCGGGCAAAGGTCAGGCTGGCCTGCGCAAGCGGCAACCCCTTGCTGGGCGCGGGCCGGACATGATTGATGAATTCATGCCCGACGGTCTCTATTTGAAGCAGCTGCAGCTCGGGCCGATGGACAACTTCGTCTACCTGCTCGGCGCCGAAGGGTGGAAGGAGACCGCCATCATCGACCCCGCGTGGGACGTGGGCGAGGCGCTCGACCTTGCCCGCCGCGACGGCCGCACGGTGACCCACGCGTTCATCAGCCACCACCACCGGGACCACTGCAACGGGCTCCTTCCGCTGCTCGAGCGCGCCGACGCCAAGGTCTTCGCCGGCGCCGACGATATTCAGTGGATGCCCGAGGACGCGCGCGCCGACCTCACCGCGCTCAAGGCCGGCGACGTGGTCGAGGTGGGCCCGCTCCGCATCCGCGCCATGCACACGCCGGGGCACACGCCGGGCTCGACCTGCTTCCACCTGGAGCCCGGCGCCAAGGAGACCGACGGCGCGCTCTTCGCCGGCGACACCGTCTTCGTCAACGCCTGCGGCCGCTGCGACCTGCCGGGCGGCGACGTCGAGCTGATGTTCGAGAGCCTGCGCCGCATCTCGCAGATCGGCGACGGGGTCCGCCTCTACCCGGGCCACGACTACGGCGACCTGAAGGTCTCGACCATCGGCCGCGAGCGCGAGCGCAACCCTTACTTCGCCATGCTGGGCTCGCTGCAAGACTTCATCGCGAGGCGCATGCGGCCCAGGGCTTAGCGCCAAGTCAGGCAGAGAGGCGCCGGGGGTACCGGCCGCGGGCAGGCAGAGACCTGCCGCGCGGCACGGGCGCCCACCCGACAGAGGTGGCTCGCTGCGCTCGCATCTTAAGAGTTTGCGTCGTGAGCCCTTAAGCCGCGCGACAGGTCTCTGCCTGCCCGCTGCCTATCTGCCAGACTTTGAGTAATGGGGAGGAAATAGACATCTAGTGAGTCAGCTTGAGTATTCAAACGCGACCACCTGACGTCTCCTTCCACCCCCCTCTCAATGTCAGGCAAGTAGGCAGATAGGCCGCCGGCGGGCCTCTGCCTGCCGGCGGCCGGTACCCAACGGGTGCCTATTTGACTGAACTTGAACCTAGCGCCACTGGCGCGGGCGCGCGCAGCACGGTGCGCAGCGTGAACCAGATCAAGAGCAGCGAGAGCACGCCCCAGGCGAGGCCCCAGACGATGGCCGGAATCAGCGTGGCCTGGGCGAGCGAATCGGCGTCGCTGCCGCGCGCGGGGCCGAAGTGGAGCAGATCGTCGCGGATATCAAAGAGGGCATAGAGCGCGCTGAAGGTGGCGATGAACACGAGCACCGCGCGGCGCGCCAGCTGCGGCAGGAAGCGGCCGCAGACCAGGAGCACCAGCGTCATGCCGAGCGTGAAGGCGAGCGTGAAAGGGTCTCGTACCCAGAGCAGCGCGACCACCAGCGTCCAGCCGGCCAGCGCCGCGAAGGGGATGCGCGCGGCGCTCGAGCGCGAGGCGACGAAGAGCAGGACGCAGCCCGAGACCACCGAGCCGACGTAGCCCGCGCTGGAGACGATCACGCGGTGCAGGAGGCTCGGCACGTAGAGGCTGGTGGTGAGCCCGCCCTCGTCGGCGCTGACCGAGATCGACTGCACGTGGCCGCCGACCAGCATGGTGGCGAAGGCGTGGCCGCTCTCGTGCATCAGCACCACGAGGAGCTTGAGCGGATAGACCGCGGGGTTGTGCCAGAGCAGAACGCCGACGGCTGCGCTGGCGAGAAAAGCGGCGAGGAGCTTGCGGTCCATGTTTGCCAGTATCCTGTACGGATGATGATTCCGCTCATTTCAATCGCCGACCTGCTCCTGGTCGGGACGCTGCACACGCTCGACCCGCAGCGGCCCCGCGCCGAGGCCGCCCTGATTCGAGGGGGGACCTTCGCCTGTGTTGGCAGCCGGCAGGAGTGCGAGGCCAAGGCGGCGCCCGGCACGCGGCGGCTGGAGCTTCACGCGGGCAGCGCCACGCCGGGGCTCGCCGACGCGCACGGCCACGTGGCCGGGTATGGCCGCTCGCTCTTCGAAGTGGCGTGCGCCGGAGCGAAGAGCGAGGCCGAATGCGCGGCGCGCGCGGCGGCCAAGGCCAAGGGGACGGCGCAGGACGCCTGGGTGCGCGGCCGCGGCTGGGACCAGAACTTGTGGCCGGGCGGCGCGTTTCCCACCTCGGCGTCGCTGACGCGCGCGGTGCCGGATCGGCCGGTGGCGCTCTGGCGCGTCGACGGGCACGCGCTCTGGGTCAACGACCGCGCGCTGGCGCTGGCCGGCATCACCAAGGAGACGCGCGACCCGCAAGGCGGCCTCATCGTGCGCGGGCCGGGCGGGGCGCCGACTGGCGTGCTCATCGACAACGCCGAGAACCTGGTCAAGCGCGTGCTGCCCAAGCCCACCGAGGCGGAGACCGAGGCCGAGCTGCTCCGCGCCATGGCCGAATTGGTCAAGCTCGGCCTGACCGACGTCGGCGATTGCGGCGTGCCGCCGGCCGGTTTGCAAACTTATCGAAAGCTGGCCGAGCAGGGCCGTCTGCCTTTGCGAATCTACGCGATGATCGACGGGCAGGCCGAGCGCGCCGTGCTCGACCAGGAGCTCGCGCGTTGGTCGAAGAAGCCCGCCGTGGGCCGCCTGACGGTGCGCGCGGTGAAGCTCTACGCCGACGGGGCGCTCGGCAGCCGAGGGGCGCTGCTCTTCGAGCCGTACAGCGACGACGCGGCGAACTCGGGCCTGGCCCTGACCTCCCCTGCCGAGCTGCGCGCGCGCATCCAGGCCGCGGCCAAGGCGGGGCTGCAGCCTTGCGTGCACGCCATCGGCGACAAGGCCTGCTCGGAGGTGCTGCACGACTTTATCGAAATCGGTAAAGAGCTGGACTTAAAGTCGCTGCGGCCGCGCGTCGAGCATTTGCAAATCCTCCAGCCACGCGAGCTGCCGCTGCTCGCTCAAAGCGGGGCCATCGCCTCGATGCAGCCGACCCACGCGACCAGCGACGCGCCTTGGGCCGAGTCGCGCCTGGGCCACGGGACCGCGCGGCAGAAGGGGGCCTACGCCTGGCGCAGCGTGCTCGAGGCGGGAGTGCCGCTGGCCTGTGGATCGGACTTTCCCATCGAGGAGCCGGACCCGCGCGCGGGCCTCTTCTCGGCCGAGGTGCGAAGGCCCGCCGGCGCACCCAAGGGAGCTCCGGCGTGGATGCCCGAGCAACGACTGACGCGCCTGGAAGCTTTGCGCTGCTTTACCCAAGGCGTCGCCTTCGCCGAGCACGCGGAGGCCCACCGCGGACTGATCAAAGAGGGCTACGCGGCGGATCTCACCGCTTTCAAGCGTGACATCCTGACCATCGACGCCGACGAGCTGCCCTCGATTCCAATCCTGGCCACCATCGTCGAGGGGCAGGTCGTCTATGAGAGTAACGAGGCAATGCCAGTCAAATAGGCGCCGGGGGGTACCGGCCGCGGGCAGGCGGGAACCCGCCGCTCGGGGCGGGCGCCCACCCGACAGAGGTGGCTCGCTGCGCTCGCATCTTAAGAGTTTGTGTCGGGAGCCCTTGATCCTCGCGACGGGTTCCCGCCTGCCCGCTGCCTATTTGCCAGACATTGGGGAGAATTTTTAAAATGGAACCCAGTGAGTCAGCTTGAGTCTTCAAACGCGACCACCTGACGTCTCCTTCACCCCCCTCCCAATGTCAGGCAGATCGGCAGAATAGGCCGCCGGCAGGCAGAGGCCCGTCGCGAGGATCAAGGGCTCCCGCGGCAGAAATCCAATCGATGCGAGCGCAGCGAGCCACCAAACGCGGGTGGGCGCCCGTTCCGCGCGGCGGGCCTCTGCCTGCCGGCGGCCGGTACCGGTGCCGATTTGCCTGGCATTACTCCCAAACTATAGGCGGAAATCATACGATAGCTGCAAATACGCCACTGGGTGCTCTCCCTGCGTTCCGTTGAGCGCGGTCACGATCGGCAGTTGGAGCAGGCCGCGCAGCAACAGATCGTCGGTCAGCGCAAAGGCCGCGCTGGCGGTCGCGTAATAGACCTGCCCGCCGCTGTCGGGATCGGTCGCGCCGGACGAGGTCCTATCCTTGCCGGCCGACCGCGCCTGCGCCTCGAGCGAGAGGAGCAGCCGCTGGTCGGCGAAGAAGTTGCGCCGCGCTCCGGCCGAGGCGAAGAGCGCGTCGCCATAGGCAAATCCTCTTGAGTTGGCGCTATTGATCCGGGCGCTGGCGTTGGCAAACAGCGCCCAGGGATTGTCTCCATAAACATAGGAGAGGCCGCCGATGGCATCGAAGGTGCCGGTGCCCAATTGGATGTGCTCGTCTGGTGTCGCGCCCGGCAGGTGCCGGTCGTTGCTGCCGGTCGGCAGCTTGAGAAAGCCGGTCACCGCCAGCACGTGCCGCGGCGTCAGCCCGCCCAGGCGCAAGAGCTCGTAGCGCGCGCCCAGGGAGATATCCGAGAGGCCATGGGCGCTGTCATCCTGCGCTCCGCTCGAGTCGAGGTGGTTCTTCCAGAGATAGAAGGGAAGCTCGATCTGCAGGGTCAGCGGCGTCCAGGGTGAGTATTGAGCTCGCAGCGACAAGCGGTCTTCGCGCTCGGATTCGGCAGCGTCGGCGGTGCCTGATTCTTTATAAAGATACCTGTCTTCCAACAAGACGCGCATCGACTGCGCGCTCGGGCGATCGACGCCGAGCGTGCCCGCGGCCGGGTCGCAGCCGCACACCGAGCAGGCCTGGGATGGAGTGGAACCGAGAATAAGGAGAGAGACGGACGCAACAGTGGCAAGGAAGGCGCAAGAGCGCATGAAGGATCTCCGAAGGCACGAAAAGAGCTGACCAGTCAGGAAAAGAAGACGTGGCCAGGCGCGCGCGGAGGTGGTGTCGGAACGTCTGGAGGAGCAAAGGGAGGAGCGGTGGCCTCAACGGCGACGGCAAGCGGGCGAGAAGAGCGGCACGCGAGGGACAAGACCGGCGGTGGAGCAAATGGCGCGAGCGCCGTCACTACCGCGGCGTCACCGGCGGGGGCGCAGGTTTGGAGCAAGGGCTGGTTGGACTGGACGTCGCGCGCGTGCGAGCACGCCTTGCAATTGCAGCGCTGCTCGGAATGCCGGTGCGCGCAGCAGCACGCCGCGGCCGGCTCGATCGCGAAGAGCGGCAGCCCGGCTGCCTGCACGGCGAGCAAGTACGCGCCGAGCGCGGCCAGCGCGCGGCACCAGCGCCTGCCGAGGAGCGACGAGAGGGTGGATCGGCCCCGCATCCCCTGAGCTATTCCTCTTGCTTCCCTTCCGTCAATGCGACCGGCAGCCGCGCCTGCTTTACGCCCGCGGAGGCGAGGGCCAAGATGCAGGCCATGAGTGAGTTCGCCGACAAAGCGCGCCGCGACCTGCGGGCCATCTACGAGGCGGCCCTGGGCGCTGCCGAGCCGCAAGCGGCCGTCGAGCGGGCGCTGCGGCGCGAGGGCGGCTCGCTGGTCATCGGCGATCGCTCCTACCCGCTCGCGGACATCGGCGGCGTGCAGGTCCTGGCCGCCGGGAAGGCCGCGGCTGCCATGGCCCGAGGCGCCGCGCGCGCTCTCGGGGACGCGCTGGTGGGCGGCATCGTGGTCACCTCTCGCGGCAGCGCGGACGGCGGCGCGCCGGTGCCGATCATCGAGGCGGGCCACCCTGTCCCGGATGAGTCGAGCGTGCGCGGGGGCGAGGCGCTCCTGGCGGTGGCCCGGCGCGCGGCCGCGAGCGGCCACCTCGCGCTGGTGCTCCTGTCGGGAGGCGCGTCGGCCCTGGCGGAGGTGCCAGCGCCGCCCTTGACGCTGGCCGATCTGCAAGAGACGACCGGCCTGCTCTTGCGCAGCGGCGCTGATATCAATCAAATGAATACCGTTCGAAAGCACTTCTCTGCGTTCAAAGGGGGCCAGCTCGCCCGCGCCGCTGCCCCCGCGCCTCTGGCGACGCTGGTGCTGTCCGATGTGGTGGGCTCGCCGCTGACCGCGATCGGCAGCGGCCCGACGGTGGCCGACCCGACCCGCTGGGAAGACGTGCGGCGGGTGCTCGACGCGTTTGGCCTGCGCGACCGCATCCCGCGCGCGGCCCGCAAGCGGCTCGACGAAGGCCTCGCCGGCAAGATTCCCGACACGCCCAAGCCCGGCGACGCGGTCATCGAGCGCGGGCAGGTGCAGATCGTCGGCGACGCGGCGCTGGCGGCCAGGGCGGCGCGCGCGGAGGCCGAGCGGCTTGGGTATCGGGCGCGCATCGTGGACGCGCAGGTCGAAGGCGATGTCGAGGCGCTCGCCCGCCGCTTGCCCGCTTTGGTGGAGGCGGCGCGCAGCGAAGGCGGCCCGGCGTGCCTGGTGTTGGCCGGCGAGACCACCGTGTCGGTGCGCGGCGCCGGCCGCGGAGGAAGAAACCAGCAGCTCGCGCTCGCCTTCGCCTTGAGTTGCAGCGGCGACCCTAAAGTTGCCTTGGCCGCGCTCGCGACCGACGGGATCGACGGACCGACCGACGCCGCAGGAGCCATCGTCGATGGGCGCACCGCGGAGCGGGTGCGCTCGGGCGGCCGCGATCCCAATCGGTCGCTGGCCGACAACGACGCCTATTGGGCGCTCGACGTCGCGGGCGCGCTGGTGCGGCGCGGCCCCACCGGCACCAACGTCAATGACCTGGTCTTGCTATTGGTGAGTTGAGTTGCTGCTAAAGCGAGGCGCCGCGGATCGACGCGTCCAGCACTTCAATCGGATGCGCCGCGCGCAGTGTCTTGCCCCGCTCGCGCAGCAGCATCTGGATCTGCATCGTGCAGCCCGGATTGGCGCTGATGATCAGCTCGGGGGCCACTGACAACACGTTGTCAACCTTGCGCGCGCCGATCTCGCGCGAGCTCTCGGGCTCGAGCAAGTTGTAGATGCCGGCGCTGCCGCAGCACTGGTCGCCGTCGGGGATCTCGCTCACCGTGAGCCCCGGGATCCCGGCGAGCAGTTGGCGGGGCTGGGCGCGGATCTTCTGCGCGTGCGCGAGGTGGCAGGCGTCGTGATAGGCCGCCTTGAGTTGAATTGGGTTGCGCTTTGCGACCGGCGCCAGCGTGGCAAGGTATTCGCTAACGTCCTTGACCTTGGCCGCCATGGCCGCCGCGCGGGCGGCAAACGCGGGCTCGTCGTGGAGCAGGCGGCCCCACTCCTTCATCGACGAACCGCACCCGGCGGCATTGACGATCAAAGCGTCGAACTGCTCGCGCTCGAGCGTCTCGATGGCGCGGCGGGCAAAGTTGCGCGCCTCGGCGTCCCGGCCCGAGTGGACCGAGAGCGCCCCGCAGCAGCCGAGCGAGGGCGGCACCACCACCTCGCAGCCCTCTGCCGACAGGACCCGCAGCGTGGCCGCGTTGACGTCGGGGAAATAGACGCGCTGCACGCAGCCCGGCAAGAGCGCCACCCGCGCGCGCTTCGTTCCCGTCGCTTGCGTCAGCGCGGGTAGAGTTGAAGTGATTTGGTTGAGTGAGACCGGCGGCGTCAGCGCCTCCATCTGCCGGAGCCGGCGGGGCAAGAGCTTGTTGAGGCCGAGGGCGTGCACCAGCCAGCGGACGCCGAGGTTCACATAGACGAGCAGGAAGAGCACGGCCAGCTTGAGTCGCCGCGGATAGGGAAAAAGCGCGAAGATCATGCCGCGGAAGAAGCGGTCCGCGAGGGTGCGGTGGTAATGGTCCTCGACCTCGGCGCGGGTCTGCTCAATCAAGGCGTCGTATTTGACGCCGGAGGGGCAGGCCGTGACGCAGGCCATGCAGCCCAGGCACTTGTCGAAGTGCTGGACGACGGTGTCGCTGAAGCCCGCCTTGCCCTGGTTGATTGATTTCATCAGATAGATGCGCCCGCGCGGCGAGTCCATCTCCTCGGACCAGTTGTTGTAGGTGGGGCACGCGGGCAGGCAGAAGCCGCAGTGGACGCAGTCGTCGATGAGCTTCGGCTCCGGCATTTACAGGCCTCCCACGAAGCGCCCGGGGTTGAGTCGCCGGTCCGGGTCGAAGTTGTCCTTGAGTCTCTTCATCTGCGCGAAGGCGGGCGGCGGCGGGCCCCACGGATCGACGGTACGGCGGACGGACGGTGGCGCGGCTTGCAGCACCAGCGATCCGCCGGCGGCGTGCAGCGCGCTCCGGGCCGCTTCCAGCGCGGTGATAGTGGCATCACATGCTGCCTCGCCGGCGACGAATCCGATGCCGAGCGTGGCGTACCAGGCAAAGGCCTCACCCTGCAGCGAAGCCAGGATGGGCGCGGCGAGCGACTCTACCGCCGCTAGTTTCGAAGGTAGCCAACTCAAGCGCGCGCGCAGCGAGCCCGTCTGCCGGCAAGCGTCATGGCGCTGCCAGAAATCAGCCGCGGCAGGCTCGGCCAGCGGCTCGCAAGGACAGCCTGCCTTGTGCGCCAGTTCGGCGGTGCGCGCCATCTGCTGGTGGACCCCCTTGCCGAAGCCCTCGAAGCGCAGGCCCAGGTCATAGCTGCCGCCGGGATGGCGCAGCGCCACTGCTGCGGCCGGCTCGAGCTGGGCCGCGCGCGCGGCGGCGATCAAATCATTGAGGCGCGCGACCGGCAGGGCGGGGAGGAGCGCCGTGGCGATGACCTCTGGCAGCGGGTGGAGGCGGAAGTTGGCGGTGCCGATCAGGCCGAGCGTTCCAAGCGAGCCGCAGGCCACTTTGGGGAGATCGAAGCCGGCGACGTTCTTCACCACCTTGCCGCCGCTTCGCGCCACGCGACCATCGGCGCGGACCAGCGCGCAGCCGATGATCAGGTCGCGAATGGCGCCATAGCGCGCACGCAATGGGCCAAAGCCAGAGGTGGCGACGAGGCCGCCGATGGTTGCTTGCGCCGGAAGCGGGGCGTCGAGCATCAAGCGCTGGCGCTGGCCCGCGGCGGTGCGCTGGATCTGATCGAGCGTGACGCCGGCCTCGCAGATCATCACCATGTCGGAGGGCGCATACTCAAGGATGCGCGCCATCTTCGCCGTGCTGACGATGGTGTCGAGCCCGGTCGGGGGCGCGCCGAGACCAAGCTCGGTGCCGCCGCCGACAAAGGCCACGCGCTGCTTGTCGGTGGACAAGCGGGCCAGGATCGATGCGGCCTCGTCGAGGGTCGCCGGCGACTCGACGTTCTTTGCAGCGACGCCGAGGATCTCCATCAGCCGCGCCCCGCGAGGCCCGCCGTCTCGGTCGCGTGCGCGATGTATTTCCCTGGCTTGTCGCCGCACAGGCGCGGGGTAGGAAAGACCTTGCCGGGGTTGAATCTGCCCTCTGGATCAATGGCGCAGCGGACGGCGGCCATGGCGGCCAGATCGTCCTCGCCGAACATATCGGCCATATAAGGCGCCTTGTCGGCGCCGACGCCGTGCTCGCCTGTGATCGAGCCGCCGGCCTTGACGCAGAGCTTGAGGATCTCGCCCGCGGTGCTCTCGGCCAGCGCCTCCTGGCCGGGAATGGAAGCGTCATAGAGAACCAATGGGTGCAGGTTGCCGTCGCCGGCGTGGAAGACGTTGGCGATGCGCAGGCCCGACTCGGTGGCGAGGCGCGCCACCTCCTTGAGCACCTTGCTGATCTCGGAGCGCGGAATGACGCCGTCCTGCACCACATAGTTCGGGCTGATGCGGCCCACGGCGGCAAAGGCGCTCTTGCGGCCGCGCCACATGGTGGCCCGCTCGAGCTCGTCCTTGGGAACGCGCACCTCCATGGCGCCGCATTGCTTCGCCAGGCGGGTGGACTCGGTGGCGGTGTGCTCGACCTCGGCGATGGGGCCGTCCACGTCCATCAATAGAGCCGCGCCGACGTCGGGCCAATCGACGCCGGTGGCCGCTTTGATGGCGACGATGGCGAGGCGATCCATCATTTCAATCGCGGCCGGGACGATACCAGCGGAGATGATTGCGGACACCGCGTCGCCGGCCTCGGTCGTCGAGGGGAAGGTGGCGAAGAAGGTCCGCGTGGCCTCGGGCTTGCGCAGGATGCGGAGCAGCACTTCGGTGACGATGCAGACGGTGCCTTCGCTGCCGACGATGGCCCCGCGCAGGTCATATCCTAGAGCATCGGGGCAGGCGGAGCCGAACTGCACCACGCTGCCGTCATCGAGGACGGCGGTCAGGCCGAGGATATGGTTGGTGGTAAAGCCGTACTTGAGACAGTGCGCGCCGCCTGAGTTCTCGGCGACGTTGCCGCCGATGGTGCAGACGCTCTGCGAAGAGGGGTCCGGAGCGTAATAGAGCCCGAGCGGCGCCAGGCGCTTGGAGACGTCCAGGTTGATGACGCCGGGCTCGACGCGCATCCAAAGATCGTCCGCGTCGATCTCGAGGATCTTCTTCATCCGGGAGAGGCCGAGCAGCACGCAGCCCGGCACCGGCATTGCGCCGCCCGAGAGGCCCGTGCCGGCGCCGCGAGGCACGATGGGCAGGTTCGCCTCGCGCGCCAGCTTCACCACCGCGGCCACCTCCGCCGTGGTGCCCGGCAAGACGACGATGCCCGGCCGCGCGCGGAAGCTGGTCAGGCCGTCACACTCGTAGACGCGCAGCTGCTCGTCGGCGCTGATGCAGTTCTTGGCGCCGACGATGCGCGCGAAGCGCGCGACCAGCTCGTCGGCGACCGGTGCGGCGGCGATGGCTTCCATTGAGTGCCTCTTTGCTTCAACTCAATCGAGGTGTTCGTACGCAGGCAGCGTCAAGAAGTCGAGGAACTCGTGCGGCAGCACCAGCGCGTCGAGCTCCTTGACCGACTCATCGAGGTTTGGAAGGCCGGTCAGCTTCTTCACTTCCTCGTCGCGGATGCGCTGGTAGAGGGCGGCGTCGATCGGGCGCCCGTCGTCGAGCTTGCCCTTCTTGTGCACCCAGAACCAGAGCTGCGCGCGCGAGATCTCGGCGGTGGCCGCGTCTTCCATCAAGTTGTTGATGGCCGCGGCGCCGTTCCCGGCCAGCCAGGAGGAGATGTATTGAATCGCGACGCTGATATTGAGGCGCACGCCGGCCTCGCTGATCTTGCCGCCGGGCACGCCGGTCGCTTGCAAGTCCTCGGCGCGCACCTGCACTTCGCTGCGCAGCCGGTCTTTTTGATTCGCCTTGTCGCCGAGCGCCTTGTCGAAGACTTCCTTTGCGACCGGCACCAGATCCGGGTGCGCGACCCAGGTGCCGTCGCACCCGTCGGCCACTTCGCGCGCTTTGTCCTCGCGCACTCTCGCCAGCGCGGCCTCATTGATTTCGGGGTTCTTGCGGCTGGGGATGAAAGGCGCCATTCCGCCCATCGCGTGCGCGCCGTGGCCGTGGCAGGTCTTGATGAGCAGCTCGGTATAGGCGCGCATGAAGGGCACGGTCATGGTGAGCTGGGTGCGGTCGGGGACTTCTAGACCCTGCTTGCCCCGCAGCTTCTTGATGGCGCTGAACAAGTAGTCCCAGCGGCCGGCGTTGAGTCCGCTGCCGTGCTCGCGCAGCTCATACAAGATCTCTTCCATCTCAAACGCCGCGGGTAGAGTCTCGATGAGGACGGTCGCGCGCACGGTGCCGCGCGGGACGCCGAGCCCGTCCTCGGCAGCGAAGAAGACGTCGTTCCAGAGCCGCGCCTCGAGGTGGCTCTCCATCTTGGGGAGATAGAAGTAAGGACCGCTGCCGCGCTCGTTCAATGCGCGCGCGTTGTGGAAGAAGTAGAGCGCGAAATCAAAGAGGCTGGCCGAGACAGGCTTGCCGCCTTGGAGCGCGTGCTTCTCGTGCAGGTGCCAGCCTCGCGGGCGGACGACGAGCGTCGCCGTCTTGGTGCCGAGGCGATACGCTTTTCCCTCTGGCGAGGTGAATGCCAGGTCGCGCCTCACGGCGTCGATGAGGTTGGCCTGGCCCTTGACCACGTTCTCCCAGGTGGGCGAGAGCGAGTCCTCGAAGTCGGCCATGAAGACATCGGCGCCTGAGTTGAGCGCGTTGATCATCATCTTGCGCTCGACAGGCCCCGTGATCTCGACGTGGCGCTTGTTCAGATCGGCCGGCGCGGGAGCGACCTTCCAGGCAGAGCCCCGCACGCCCGAGGTCTCGGCGAGAAAGCCATAGGACTGCCCGGCGGCGATCTGCGCGTCGCGCTCTTTGCGCTTGCCGAGCAGCGCCTCGCGCGTGGGGTTGAACCGCTCGTGCAGCGCGGCAAAGAAGTCGAGCGCGTCTTTGGACAGGACGCGCGCGGACTCCGGAATCGACGAACCGGCGATCTCGATCGGCTTCGGCATGACGACCTCGGCTATCGGCTATCGACCATCGGCTTAACGCCCCTCTCGCAGCCTGCCAAGCCGATAGTCGATAGCCGATCGCCGATAGCAGTCTTTTTGACTAGTGCGGGATCATGCCGGGGAACACATAGGCCTGCAGCAGGACCAGGCCGCCGACGAGGCAGGCGAGCACCAGGCTGTGCCAGAAGACGTAGCGCAGGATCTCGCCCTCCTTGCCGTCCTGGCCGGTGGCCACCGAGGCGACGACGATGCTCTGCGCGTCGATCATCTTGCCCATCACGCCGCCGGAGCTGTTGGAGGCCGCGGCCAGGATCGGCGACATGCCGATCTGGTTGGCGCTGACGACCTGTAGATTTCCGAAGAGGACGTTCGACGAGGTGTCCGAGCCGGTCAGCGCCACGCCGAGCCAGCCGAGCAGCGGCGAGAAGAAGGGGAAGAGCACGCCGGTCGAGGCGAAGGCGAGGCCCATGGTGGTGTCCGAGCCCGAGAAGCGCGTGGTGAAGCCGAGCGCCAGCATGGCGGCGATGGTGAGGAGCGAGAAGCGCACGCGCTTGAGGGTCTGGCCGTAGGTGCGGATCATGTCGCCCAGGCTGAGCTTGAGGAAGAGGCCTGAGATGATGCCCGTCAAGAGCAGGCTCGTGCCCGTCGCGGAGAGGATGGTCACCGCGTACATCGCCGGCTCGGGCGTGTTGACCTTCACCACCGGCGCGGTCTTGATCACCATGTTGTGCAGGCCGGGCCAGGGGAACGACATAGGGAAGATCGAGCCGTGGAAATGGTTGAGCGCGTTCTTCACCACCGGCAAGCCCCAGAAGAAGACCAGCACCGAGAGGATGATCCAGGGCATCCAGGCGGTGAAGGCCTCACTGCTCGACACCGTCTTGCCGGCCGCGTGCGGCGTCTCGCGCTCGTCGGCGAAGCGCCAGGTCTCCTTGGGCTGCCACACCTTCATCAGACCGTAGGTGCAGCCGATGGAGATGAGCGCGGCGCCGATGTCCACCAGCGACGGGCCGAAGTAGTTGGAGATGACGAACTGCGGAATGGCGAACGAGACGCCGGCGACGAGGCACGCGGGCCACACCTGCTTCATGCCCTTCCAGCCGGACATGGCCCAGACCAGCCAGAAGGGCACGATGACCGAGAAGAAGGGAAGCTGGCGGCCGACCATGGCCGAGAGCAGGCCCTCGTTGAGGCCGGTCACTTTCGCCAGGGTGATGACGGGCGTGCCGAGCGCGCCGTAGGCCACCGGCGCGGTGTTGCCGATGAGGGCGAGGCCGGCGGCGGCCAGCGGCTTGAAGCCGAGGCCAATCAGCATCGCGGCGGAGATGGCGACGGGCGTGCCGAAGCCTGCTGCGCCCTCGATGAAGGCGCCGAAAGAGAAGCCGATGAGCAGCACCTGGATGCGCCGGTCGCCGCCGATGGCCGCGATGGTGTCCTTGACCACCTCGAACTTTCCCGTCTTGACGCAGATGTCGTAGACGAAGATGGCGTTCAAGATGATCCAGCCGATGGGCAAGAGGCCGAAGGCGGCTCCGTTGAGCGCGGCGGACACGGCCAGGCCGGCGGGCATTCTGTAGACGGCGATGGCGAGCACGAGCGCGACCGCGAGGCCCATCAGCGCCGCGAGGTGCGCCTTGATGTGGAAGAAGGCGAGCGCGCCGAGGAGCACGATGACGGGCAGCGCGGCCACGAGCGCCGACAGGTACAAGTTTCCGAGCGGGGAGTAGACCTGCGTCCACGGCATGCGGAACCTCGGGGTGCTGCGAGGGCGGGCCTAGGCGGAAGCGGCGTGCGAACTCTGCCGTTAACGACTTCAATTTTGCAAGTCTTTGGAAAATCAATGAGCGGTGAAGCACGGTGGACTTTGTTTACCCAATTACCTCCGCGTCCTTGTGTCTTGGTGCTCCAGCGGCCTGCTAAAGGCCGAGATAGGCGCTGCGGATGGCGGGGTCGTCGCGGAGCGCCTTGGCGTCGCCCGACATCTTGATGTGTCCGGCTTCGATCACATAGGCGCGCGAGGCGAGCTCGAGCGCGGCCGTCAGGTTCTGCTCGACCAGGAGCAGCGTCATGCCTCCCTTGTGCAAGGCCGAGATGGTGTCGAGCATCTGATCGACGATGACGGGCGCGAGGCCGAGGCTGGGCTCGTCGAGGAGCAGGAGCTTGGGCTCGGACATCAGCGCGCGGCCGATGGCGCACATCTGCTGCTCGCCGCCCGAGAGGCTGCCGGCGCGCTGCGAGCGGCGCTCGAGCAGGCGCGGGAAGAGCTGCTCGACGCGCTCGAGGTTGGCTTTGGCGCGGGCGCGGACGCGCGGAGGATAGGCGCCAAGCTCGAGGTTCTCGCGCACGGTGAGCTGCGGCCAGAGCTCGCGGCCCTCGGGGACCAGGGCGAGGCCAAGCTCGGTGCGGTCCGCCGCGGGCACGCTCTTGAGCGACCTGCCGAGGAAGCGCAGGTCGCCCGCGCGCAGCGGCAAGACGCCCGCCACGGCGCGCAAGGTGGTCGTCTTGCCTGCGCCGTTCGAGCCGATGAGCGCCACGATCTCGCCCTGGTGGACCTCGATCGAGACGGCCTCGAGCACGCGCGACTCACCGTAGCCCGCGTCGATCCGGTCCAGCTGGAGGAGCGGCTCGCTCATGGCGCGGCCTGCAGAGGAGCGTGGGCCGCGGCGTTGCGGCCAAGGTACGCGGCGATCACCTCGGGGTCGCGGGCGACCTGCGCCGGCAGCCCTTCGGCGATCTTCTTGCCGGCGTCCAGCACCACCACCCGCTGCGAGAGGCTCATCAAGGCGGGCATCACGTGCTCGATGATCAAGAGCGCGAGGCCCCGGGCGTCGCGCACGCGGCGGATCAGGTCGGTCATCTCCAGCGCCTCGGAAGGGTTGACGCCGGCGATCACCTCGTCGAGCAGCAGCACGCGCGGGTCGGTGGCGAGCGCGCGCGCCAGCTCCAGCTTCTTGCGCCCCGCCAGCGTCAGCGAGTCGGGCATTTGGTCCTTGCGATCGGCGAGGCCGACCAGCGTGAGCGCCTCGAGCGCGCGCTGACGCTCGTTGCCGCGCGCACCCCGGCCGTTGTGCGCGGCCACCAGCGCGTTCTCGAGCACGGTGAGCCCATGGAACGGCCGCACGATCTGGTGGGTGCGGACGATGCCCGCGCGAACGGCGCGAAAGGCGGGCGGGCAGCGCAGGGGAACGCCGTCGAGCAGCACGCGGCCGGTGCTGGGCGCGATCGAGCCGGCGAGCAGCGAGAAGAAGGTGGTCTTGCCGGCGCCGTTCGGACCGATGACGCCGACGATCTCGCCGGCCTCGACCGAGAGATCGACGTCATCGACGGCCTGCAAGCCGCCAAAGCGCTTGCCCAGGCGCTCGGCGCGCAACAGGCTCATCGCGCCTCTCCCGCGCGCGCGGCCCGGCGAGGCCACAAGCGCAGCGCGCGCAAGCCGAGGCCGGTGACGCCGAGCGGCTCGAAGAGCACCACCAGGATCAAGAGCGCGCCATAGAGACCGAGGTAGAGATCGGGATAGGAAGCGATGAGGAATTGTCGGACGAGGACGAACACCACCGCGCCGATGGCGGGACCCGCGATGGTGCCGACGCCGCCGATCACCGCCATGAGCACGAACGAGATCGATCGGTCAAAGCCAAACATATCGTTTGGTTCGATGAAGCTGAAATAGGACGCGTAGAGCCCGCCGGCGACGCCGGTAAAGAGCGCGCTGAGAAAGAGCACCGAGTCTTGCAGCAGCGTCGGGCGGACGCCCACGTCGGCCGCGGCGTCGGTGTCGCTGCGGATGGCCACCAAAGACAGGCCCAGGCTGGAGCGGCGCAGCGCATAGGAGGTGAGGAGCGCGACCGCGGCCAGGGCGAGGGCCCAATAGTAGAGTTGGGCCTTGAGTGTGAGATCGACGGGCAGGGAGAGGCCTGACGAGCCGCCGGTGAGCCAATCCCAATAGGTCATCACCAGGCGCGTGGCCTCGCCGACGCCGATGGTGGCGATGGAGAAGTAGGGTCCGCGCAGGCGCAGCGTGGGGTGGCCCCAGACCAGCGCCAGCGCGGCCGCGGCGATGCCGCCGATCAGCCAGCCGAGGGGCAGCGGGGCGCCGGAGAGTTGGATCCGGGCGGCGACGAAGCCGCCGACGCCGAACATGGCCGCGTGGCCGAAGCTCACCTGGCCGAGATAGCCGCCGAGCCAGTTCCAGGCCAGCGTGGCGGAGACAGTCAGCAAGGTGAGTGTTAGTAGATTCAGTACATAAGGCGAGAGGCCGAGCACGGCGGGGATCAGCGCCAAGAGCAAGATGCCGACGGCGCCGCCGATGAGGATGCGCGGCGGCAGCCAGGCGGGCAGGGCGGGCCTCATCCGATGGCCCTCTTTCCGAGCAGGCCGCCCGGGCGGATGATGAGCACCAGCACCAAGAGGACAAAGCCCACGGCCGACGTCAGATAGGACGGAATCAACAAGATCGCGAAGACCTCGACCAGCGCCAGCACCAGCGCGGCCGCCGCCAGCGCGGGCACGCTGCCGAGCCCGCCGAGGACCACCACCACGAACGACTTGAGCAACTCAACCGAACCAAACGAGGGATTGAAGGAGAACAAGGTGCCGGCGAGCAGGCCCGCCAGGGAAGCCAGCGCGGTGCCCAGCCCGAACGCCATCGAGGAGATGCGCTCGACGTCGATGCCCACCAGCGTGCAGCTGTTCTCGTTCTGCGCCACCGCCCTGATCGCCTTGCCCGGATAGGTCTTGGTGAGGAAGAGGTGCAGGCCGACGAGCGTGGCGATGGCGATTCCAAAGACGGCGAGGCGATTGATGGAGAAGGACGTGCCAAGCAAGGTCAACGCCTTGGTTGAGTAGCTGGTGCGGACGGTCTGGTCATTGCCGCTGAAGAGGAGATAGGCGCCATTGCGCAGCAAGAGCGAGGCGCCGAAGAGCAGGAGCAGGGATTGGACTCCGCCGGCGACGCCCCGCGGGAGGCGCTTGACCAATCCTTTGTAGAGCAGCACGCCGGCGGCATAGGCGGCCCCGAGCACGATCGGGATCGAGAGGTAAGGGTCGATTCCAACTTTGGTGTGCAGGACCCAGCCGAGGTAGGCGCCGGCCATGATGAAGCCGGCGTGGCTCAGGTTGACGATGCGCAGGACGCCGTAGATGAGACCCAGGCCATAGGCCATGGTCGCGTACAGCCCCGCGAGCAGGAGCGCCGAGACGAGGAGGTCGAGGAGCTGCGCCATTACTTGGCGCAAGACGGGTTTGGCGCCACTCCCGGGTTCGAGGCGACGTCCTTGGGCCAGACGATCGGCGATTGGCCGTCGGGCTGGTTCTGCTGCACCACGAACGGATTCTGCGCTTGCTGGCCGTGCTCGGCGGGGAAGGAGAGGCGCCCGCCGGGCAGGATGGAGTCGACCGAGAGCGCCGCCAGCTTCGCGCGCACCTTCTCGCGATCGGTGGACCCGGCTTGCTGGATGGCGAGGAAGAGCGCGCGCGCCGTTTCGTATCCGAGCGCTTGATACCATTCGGGCAGGCGGTTGAATCTTGCCTTGAAGAGCTGGTTGAATTTTTTGACGGAGGGTTGAGTTGACTCAAGCTGGCTGCTCCACCAGACCGCCGAGAGCACGTACTGCACGTGCTCCTTGCCGAGCGCCTCGGCGGCCTGCTTCTCGCTGCCGCGCGCGCCGTAGCTCTGCACCTTGTGGCAGAGGCCCGCGGTGACGTATTGGCGCTGCAAGGTGATGTAATCGGGCAGGTGGGCATCGGCGAGGAAGACGTCGGTGTTGGCGGCCTTGACCTTGCCGAGCAGGGCGCCGAAGTCGCGGCCGTTCAACTCAAAGGACTCATCGATGGCGATCTGGTAATCGGCCGCGTGCTGGGCGACGAAGCCCTGCACGCCCTTGCGAAAGTCGTTGCCGTGCGCGGTGTTCTCCCAGAGGAGCGCGATGCTCGCGGGCTTCTTCAGCTTGCCGGCCTTCTGCTGGGCGTCGATCCACTCCATCTGCGCCGCGGCCAGGCTCTCGACCGGCGCGAGCAGCCCGAAGAGCTGCTTGAACTTGCGCTGGTAGATGTGGGACGCGCCGCCGCCGCCGTTGACGTACGGGACGGCGCTCTGCTCGGCCACCACGCTCTGCGCCTCGACCAGGTGGCTCGAATAGGTGCCGAGCAGGAACTGCGCGTTGTCCTGGTGGATGAGCCGCTCGGCGAGGCTCGCCGCGGTCGCCTGCGCGCTGGTGTCGTCGAGCAGCACCAGCTTGACCGGCAGCTTCTTGCCGGCGACCTCGAGGCCGCCCGCCTTGGTGACCTCCTCGAAGGCGAGCTCGTAGCCTTCTTTATAGAAGCCGCCGATGCGCGCTTCCGAGCCGGTGAGCGGCAGCGTCGCGCCGATGATGATGGTGCCGTCGCTGGCGGCGGCGGGCGACTCGCCCCCCTTCTTGCAGGCCAGCGGAAGCGACAGGACCAGCGCGAGCGCCACACCCGGTGCGAGACGCATGCAGACCTCCGGCGAGGAGCGGCCGACGCTACTTGAGCGAGGGCGGGCGCGCAATTGTGGTGCGGCTGAAATGTTCTCGGCGGCGAGCCGTGAGGCCCGCCGCCGAGGGAATTGCAGGGAGTTCGATCAACTTCTGGGGCCGCGAGGCTCCTAGCCCTGAATCCGCGCAACGGTGCGCGCGGGATCAGGACAGTTCGCGTCGGCGAATCCGCCGACGGCCTCCTAGAAGATGAAGTTGTAGTGGAGCAGGAACGTCTTGGTCGCGGTCAGGCCGATGTTCGAGCTCTGCGAGGGCGGCGCGATCGACGACTGACCGCGGTTCAGCGCGAACTCGGCGTTGATGTGATTTCGGTTGCGGTCGATGAAGTAGTTCAAGCCGACCTTGACGATGCGGCTGTCGTTGGTGCCGATCGAGGTGCCGTCTGCGCCCTTGTAGACCGCGCGGCCCGCCGAGCCTCCGCCGAAGGTGCCGGTGCAGAAGGCGTCGTAGCCGTCGGGGCAGGCGTCGGCGGTGAAGAACTCGTAGGAGACGTACGGCTTCCAGTTGCCGACACGGACGCCGAGGTCGGCCCAGCCGCCCCAGCCGGTGTCGCTGGAGGCGCGGCCGTTGTTCGACCGGTGCGCCGTGGCCTCGAAGGTGATTTCAGTCTTTTCGCTGAGCGGGTAGTCGAGGAAGACGTCGAGCGAGTTCAGCATCTGCTCGGTGACGCCGGTCGGGCCCTTGACGGCGTCCCGCTGGTAGACGGTGGCGAAGCCGACCGAGAGGATCGGAGCGGTGGCCCAGTAGTTCTCCTGGTACAGCCAGGCCCCTTCCTCGCTGCCGAGGAGGTCGAAGTTGACGAACCCGGCCAGGCGCGGGACCGAGTGCGGGTTCAGGCCGGCGTTGGGGTTCACCGCTGCGCCGCAGTTGAACGTGGCCGGGGTGGTCGGGGTGGCTGGGACCGGCGTGCAGGTTCCCTGGGTTCCCGAGAGCTGCGTGGGAGCGAAGCCGCGCTGGCCTTCGTAGATGCCGCCGCGGAAGCCGATCTTCTTGTCGAGCGCCCAGCCGCGCAGCTGGACGCCGATGTCGCGGAGGCCGGGGACCGAGCTGTTGCCGCGGCCGATGCGGAGCGAGTCGGTGTGCACGTCGGCCGTGATGAAGTTGGTGGTGGTGACGAGGCCCTGGTGCGAGAAGGGGACGAGCAGGATGCCGGCGTCGATGTAGAGGACGTTCGGTCCGGTGATGCCCGTCGGCGCCCAACCGACCCACGCGTCCTGGATGATGGCGCGGACGTTGTAGTCGCCGCGGCGACCGAAGTTGGCGTTGTCGAACTGCACCAGGTAGCTGAAGTTCTGGTTGGCGTCGCCATTGACGAGCACGCGGCTGCGGCGAATGAAGAGCTCGTAGCTGGGATCGCCGGTGCCCGGAGTCGCGACGGTGCCCGTGGTCGAGCTGGGGATGCCGTTCTCCTGGATGAGGAACCAGGGCTGCAGCTGGAAGGAGACGTTGAGGGTGGCGCCGTCGATGGGGATGGGAACTTTGGTCGCGCTGGCGGCGCCGGAGACCAGGACGGTTGCGACGAGCAGCTTGGTGAAGCCCTTCATTAAGACCTCCAGAGGGAGACGGTCGGGACGAGAGGGGGGCAGGAGCGCTGCCGCCGAGCGAGGTGGCGGGGTGACTCTAGGATACACAGTCGAAAAAGCAAACTTTGCGTTTTGACGCGGGCAACCTAATCGCCGATGGGGAAGGCGAAGGCGCGGAGGGAAGGTGTCAAGTTCGCGACGGCGTGCGATTCTCCATACCGGCTGCAACGCGCTGCGCCGAGTGACGAGGTTGCGATGACACTCAAGGTTGGCTTCATCGGCATCGGCAAGATGGGCAGGCCGATGGCGCTGCGGCTACTCAAGGGCGGCTTCGAGGTGCACGCGTTCAATCGCTCGCCCGGGCCGTCGCTGGCGCTGGTAATGGACGGAGCCAAGGCGAAAGGCTCGGCGCGCGAGGTCGCCGAGGAGGCCGAGGTGGTGCTCACCGCGCTGCCAACGCCCGCGTCGGTCGATCAAGTCTACCGCGAGTTGGCCGAGGCTTGCCGGCCCGGGCAGCTCTTCGTGGATTGCTCGACGGTCTCGGTCGCACAGAGTCGAAGGTCTGCGGCAGCGCTCGCCGACAAGGGCGCCGCCTTCCTCGACGCGCCCGTGTCGGGCGGCCCCGCGGGCGCGCAGGCCGGCACGCTCACCGTCATGGTCGGCGGCGCGCAAGCCGACTTCGAGCGCGCGCTGCCCGTCTTTTCCGCCTTCGGCAAGAACATCCGCCTCTGCGGCAACACCGGCGCGGGCACCGTGGTCAAGCTCATCAACCAGCTGCTGGTGGGCGTGCACACCGCGGCCATCGCCGAGGCGGCGGTCTTCGGCGCTGCGCTCGGCGCCGACGCGCAAGTGGTCCTCGAGGTCATCGGCACCTCCTTCGGCGGGTCGGCGATGATGAACCGCCACCTGCCGCGCTTCCTCTCCCGCGACTTCAGCGGCGCCACCCCGCTCGCGCTCATCTTGAAGGACCTGGGCCTGATCCACGACGAGGCCAAGGAGGCCGGCGCGCCGCTGCTGTTGGGCGCGCTCGCCGAGCAGCGCTTCCTCGAGGCGCGGTCGCGCGGGCAGGGCGAAGAGGACATGTCCTCGCTGGTGCGCCTCTGGGAAGAGGCCGCGGGCGTGCAGGTGGACAAGCCGAGGAAGTAGGAGACGCCATGCCGCGTTTCGCCGCCAACCTGACCCTGCTCTGGCCCGAGCTGCCGGTGCTCGAGCGCTTCCGGGCCGCTGCCAGCGCGGGTTTCCGGCGCGTCGAGATCCTCTTCGTCCATGAGCTGGACCCCGCCGCCGTCGAGCGCGAGCTGCGCGAGAACGCGCTCGAGCTGGTGCTCTTCGACCCGCGCGCCGGCGATTGGGCCAAGGGCGATCGCGGGCTGCTCGCGCTGCCGGGACGCGAGGGCGAGTGCCTGGCCGCGGTGCGGGCCGCCATCGAGGCCGCGAAGCGCTTTGGGACCAGGCAGCTCAACGTGCTGGCGGGCGCGCTGGCTGCGTCGAGCTCGCGCGAGCAGGCCTTCGCGGTGGCCACGGCGAACCTGCGCGCGGCGGCAGAGCTGGCCCTGGCGGCGGGCCTGACGCTGCTGATCGAGAACATCAACGACAAGGACATCCCGGGCTACTTCGTGCGCACGCCGGCCGAGGCGGCGGCGCTGCTCCAAGCCGTTGGCTCGCCCGCGCTCAAGCTGCAGCTCGACCAGTACCACGCTGGCATGATGGGCCTGGACGCGCGCGCCGAGCTGCGCACGCACCTCGCGCACCTCGGCCACGTGCAGATCGCCGATGTGCCCGGGCGCAACCAGCCGGGCACGGGCGCGCAGCCGATCGCTGCCTTCCTCGCCGAGCTGGACGTCAGCGGCTACGCGGGCGCGGTGGGCCTAGAGTACCGGCCCAAGGGCAGCATGGAAGAGGCGCTGGCGTGGCTTCCCAGAACGGCGCGAGGGTGAGTCGCCGGTATCGACGCGGTGCGGGAAAAGTGCTTTCGTGCACCCGCTCATGAGCGACGACTTTGTCCTCACTGCCGAGCAGCTACGCAAAGAGTTCCTCGGCTTCGTCGCCGTGGAGTCGGTCAACCTGCGTGTGCGCCGCGGCTCGATCCACGCGCTGATCGGGCCGAACGGCGCGGGCAAGACCACCGTCTTCAACCTGCTCACCAAGTTCTTGAAGCCCACCTCGGGGCGCATCGTCTACGAGGGGCAGGACATCACCTTTGAACGGCCCGCGCAGGTTGCGCGCAAGGGGATGATCCGGTCCTTCCAGATGTCGGCGGTCTTTCCCAACTTGACCGTGCTCGAGAACGTCCGCCTCGGGCTGCAGCGCAAGCTGCACACGAGCTTCCACTTCTGGCGCTCGGAGAAGTCGCTCGACGAGCTCGACGTTCGCGCGCTCGAGCTGCTTCGCGAAGTGGACCTGCACGAGCACAAGGACCACGTCGCCGTCGAGCTGCCCTATGGCAGAAAGCGCGCGCTCGAGCTGGCGACGACGCTGGCGCTCGACCCGAAGCTCCTCTTGCTCGACGAACCGACGCAGGGAATGGGCCACGAGGACGTGGGCCGCGTCACCGCGCTGATCAAGAAGGTCGCCAAGAGCCGCACCGTCTTGATGGTCGAGCACAACCTCTCGGTGGTGGCGCACCTCTCGGACACCATCACGGTGCTGGCGCGCGGGAGCGTCCTGGCCGAGGGGCCCTACGAGCAGATCTCCAAGGATCCGCGCGTGCTGGAAGCGTACATCGGGGGCCCGGCGTGAGCGTCGAGATGCTCCGGGTGGCCGGGCTGCACGCCTACTATGGTGAGTCGCACATCCTCCACGGGGTGGACTTCAACGTCGGCACCGGCGAGGTGGTCACGCTCCTTGGCCGCAACGGCTCGGGCCGCACGACGACGCTGAAGTCGATCCTGGGGCTCGTCACCACGCGCACCGGCTCGATCGTGATGAACGGCACCGAGACCGTCGCGATGGCCACCCACAAGATCGCGCACCTCGGCATCGGCTACTGCCCCGAGGAGCGCGGCATCTTCGGGAGCCTCACCACCGAAGAGAACCTCACGCTCTTGCCCAAGGTGTCGAGCGGCGGCATGAGCGTCGAGCAGATCTACGAGATGTTCCCGAACCTCAAGGAGCGCCGCAAGAGCCCGGGCGGTCGCCTCTCGGGCGGCGAGCAGCAGATGCTGGCGCTCGGCCGCATCTTGCGGGTCGGGGCGCGCCTCTTGCTGCTCGACGAGATCACCGAGGGCCTCGCGCCGGTCATCGTCCAGGCGCTCGGGCGCGCGGTGAAGAAGCTCAAAGAGAGCGGCCTGACCATCGTGCTGGTGGAGCAGAACTTCCGCTTCGCCGAGCCGCTCGCCGACCGCCACTACGTCATCGAGCACGGCCGGGTCGTCGATCAGGTCTCTAAAGACGAACTCAACACCAAGCGCGACAAACTCAACCAATATCTCGGAGTCTGAAGGAGGCAACATGAGAAGCGCACTGGCAGTGGCCCTGACCGGCCTGCTCTTGACCGCAGCTTGCAAAGAAGGAGCGGAGGCCCCGAAGGGTCAAGCCGCCCAGCCCGCGACACCGGTCGCCGCGGCGACCAAGGCACCGGTCGTCGAGACGGGCGCCGCCAAGCCGCCGACCGGCAACTCGATCAAGGTCGGCGTGCTCACCGACATGACCGGCGCCTACTCGGACATCGCCGGCAAGGGCGCCATCGTCGCGGCCCAGATGGCCATCGATGACATGGGCGGCAAGGCCGGCGACAAGCCGATCACGCTGGTGTCCGCCGATCACCAGAACAAGCCCGACATCGCCTCGAACACCGCGCGCAAGTGGATCGACGAGGACAACGTCGATGTCATCGCCGACCTGGTCGCCAGCTCGACGGCGCTGGCCGTGATGCCGGTGGCCAAGTCAAAGAATCGCATCACGCTGCTCTCGGGGCCCGCCTCGAGCCGCATCACCAACGAGGCCTGCACCGACACCAACGTGCACTGGGCCTACGACACCTATTCGCTCGCGGTCGGCACCGGCAAGGAGATCGTCAAGTCCGGCGGCAACACCTGGTTCTTCATCACCGCCGACTACGCGTTCGGCCAGTCGCTCGAGGCCGACGCAACCCATCAGATCCTGGCGGGCGGCGGCAAGGTCATCGGCTCGGTCAAGGCGCCGTTCCCCACCGCCGACTTCTCCTCCTTCCTCTTGCAGGCGAAGAGCTCGGGGGCAAAGGTCATCGGCCTCGCCAACGCCGGCGCCGATACCATCAACTCAGTCAAGCAAGCGCATGAGTTCGGCATCGTCCCCAAGCAGCAGCTCGCGGGCCTGCTCGTCTTCATCAGCGACGTGCACAGCCTCGGCCTCGAGGCCGCCAAGGGCCTGCTCCTCACCAACTCATTCTACTGGGACAGGGACGACGAGACCCGCAAGTGGTCGCAGCGCTACTTCGAGAAGATGCAGCGCATGCCGACCATGGTGCAGGCCGGCGTCTATTCGTCCTTGATGCACTACTTCAAGTCGGTGGCCGCGGCCAATACCACCGAGGCGGGAGCGGTGATGAAGAAGATGAAGGAGCTGCCGGTCAATGACTTCTTCGCCAAGAACGGCCACATCCGCGAGGACGGCCTGCACGTCCACGATACCTATCTGTATCAAGTGAAGACGCCGGCCGAATCGAAGAAGCCGTGGGATTACTACAAGCTCGTCAAGGTGATCCCGGCGGCCGAGGCGTTCAAGCCGCTGTCAGAGAGCAAGTGCCCGCTGGTCAAGAAGACCTGAGAGGCGACTGATGCAGGCTTTGTTCGGCCAGCTCTTGCTAGGGCTCGTCAATGGGTCCTTCTATGCCCTGCTCTCGCTGGGGCTGGCCATCATCTTCGGCCTGCTCGGGGTGATCAACTTCACCCACGGCGCCCAATACATGATGGGCGCCTTCCTTGCTTATCTAGGGTTGCACCACTTCGGCATCGGCTATTGGCCGGCGCTGATCGTCGCGCCGCTGGCGGTGGCGGTGATCGGCGTGGTCTTCGAGTGCTTGATGTTGCGCCGCTTGTATCGGCTCGACCCGCTCTATGGCTTGCTATTGACCTTCGGGCTCACCTTGATCCTCGAAGGCTTGTTCCACCATTGGTATGGCAACTCAAAGTACGACTTCCCTTCGCCCGAGCTGCTCAAGGGAGGCAGCGATCTAGGGTTCATCTATCTGCCCCGCTATCGCGGCTGGGTCGTCGTCGTCTCGCTGGCGGTCTGCTTTGGCAGCTGGGCGGTGATTGAAAAGACGAAGCTTGGCGCCTACCTGCGTGCGGGCACCGAAAACCCGAAGCTGCTGCAGGCCTTCGGCGTCAACGTGCCGCTGATGTTTACCCTTACCTATGCCTTCGGCGCCGCGCTCGCGGCCTTCGCCGGCGTCATGGCCGCGCCCATCTACCAGGCCAGCGCGGCGATGGGCTCGGATCTGATCATGGTGGTCTTCGCCGTGGTGGTGATCGGCGGAATGGGGTCGATTCTCGGCTCCATCGCCACCGGCGTCGGGTTGGGTCTATTAGAAGGACTGACCAAATATTACTATCCGCCGGCCGCCAACACCGTGGTCTTCGTGGTGATGGCGCTCGTCTTGCTGGTCAAGCCGGCCGGCCTCTTTGGCAGGGAGCGTTGAATTGACGCCGGCCAATCGCCGCCTCGCTGGATACGTCGCGCTGGTGCTGCTCGGCCTCGCCGCGCCCTTCCTCGTCTATCCGGTCTTTGCGATGAACGTGCTCTGCTTCGCGCTCTTCGCCACGGCCTTTGATTTGCTCCTCGGGTATACCGGCCTGCTTTCGTTCGGCCACGCGGCCTTCTTCGGCGGCGCGGCCTATGTCACCGGGCACCTCGTCAAGGACTCGGGCTGGCCCCCAGAGCTTGGCATCCTCGCCGGAGTCGTCTTCGCGGCCACGCTCGGCGGCATCGTCGGCGGGCTCGCCATCCGCCGCGCCGGAATCTACTTCTCGATGATTACCCTGGGGTTCGCGCAGCTGGTCTATTTCCTCGCCGTGCAGCTGCCCTGGACCCACGGCGAAGACGGGCTCCAAGGCGTGCCGCGCGGCAAGCTCCTCGGCCTGCTCCCGCTCGATCGCCCCTTGGCCATGTATTACGTCGTCTATGCCATCTTCTTGATCGGCTTTGTGGTCGTGCACCGCACCATCCACTCCCCGTTCGGCCACATCCTCCGCTCGATCCGGGAGAACGAGCCGCGCGCGCTCTCGCTCGGCTACGACGTCGATCGGTACAAGCTGGTCGCCTTCGTCCTCTCGGCGGGCCTCTCGGGCCTGGCCGGCTCGACCAAGGCGATCGTCTTCCAGCTCGCGTCCCTGACCGACGTCCATTGGCACATGAGCGGCGAAGTGGTGCTGATGACGCTGCTCGGCGGCATGGGGTCGATGCTCGGCCCCTCGGTCGGCGCGCTGCTCGTGGTCACGCTGCAGAACTATCTCGGCCACCTCGGCTCTTGGGTCACCGTGATCACCGGCGCGGTCTTTGTCGTCTGCGTGCTCACCTTCCGCCGCGGCATCGTCGGAGAGCTGCACGCCCTTCTCAAGAAGTCATTCTCGCTTTAGTCAACTCATAGGAAGCGACCCATGCGCAGCGTCTTCATCACCGGAGGGGCGAGCGGAATCGGCCTCGCCATCGCTCGCGAATTCGCGGCCGAAGGCGCGGCGGTGGCCATCGCCGATCTCAACGGCGAGGCCGCCAGCAGCGCCGCCGCCGAGCTCGGGTCTCTGCACATCGGCCTGACCTGCGATGTCACCAAGACCGCGCAACTCGAGGGAGCGATCGAGGCCGCGGTCGCCAAATACGGCCGCCTCGACGTGCTGGTGAACAACGCGGGCCTGCAGCACGTGGCGCCGATCGAGGACTTCCCGCTCGAGAAGTACAAGCTGCTGCTCGACGTCATGCTGGTCGCGGCCTTCGTCGCCATCAAGCACGTCTTCCCGCTCATGAAGCGGCAGCGCTCGGGGCGGATCATCAACCTCGCATCGATCAATGGCCTCGTCGGGTTCGCCGGCAAGGCTGGCTACAACAGCGCCAAGCATGGGCTCATCGGCTTGACCAAGGTGGCCGCGCTCGAAGGCGCGCCCTTCGGCGTCACCGTCAACGCGCTCTGCCCGGGCTACGTGGATACGCCTTTGGTCCGTAACCAGCTGGCGGACCTGGCGCGCACGCGCAACGTGCCGCTCGAGCGGGTGCTGGAGGACGTCATCTACCCCTTGGTGCCGACGCGGCGGCTGCTCACCGTCAAGGAGATCGCCGACTACGCCGTCTTCCTGGCCAGCGACAAGGCGGGCAGCATCACTGGCCAGGCGGTGGTGATCGACGGCGGGTACACGGCGCAGTAGCTCAAGAATGCCGTGGGTAAGTGACCAGGATACTTGACTCCCTGGGCCGCCCAGCCGAGAAACCTTGAATGGGTACGGGTGTTCGAAGGGGCCTGTTCGTGGGCGGCGCCGTCCTGGCGCTGGTCGCCGGAGGCCTCGGCACGCTGGCGCTGCGCTCGGCCCGCGACGGTCGGCGCGCGGGCGAACTGGCCCGGCAGGCCGACGCCGCGCGCGGGCAGGCGCAGGATGTCCTCAAGGCGCGGCTCGCCGATCTAGAGGGACGCACCGGCGCGGCCGCCTCGCTGCCGGTGCTGCGCGCGCAGATCGGCGTGGTGGACGCGACCACGCTCCGCGACGGGTTCCACAGCGAGCCGTGGTGGCAGTCGGTGCGCGAGGCGTTCCCCGTCTACGGCGTCTCCTTTGGCGATGGGCTCGACCTGCTCGAGGGCGCCAGCCGCGCCGACTTCGACGCCTCGGCGCTGCTGCGCGCCGCGCGCGAGAAGCGGCAGGCCTCCGCGGTGCTGGCGCGGCACGAGGTTCCGCTGCTGGCGGGCGCGGCGCTCATCGACCGGCCGGGCTTGAAGGCGGTGCTGCTGCTCGGCAAGCCAATCGACGTCGCGCTCCTCGACGAGATCTCGGCGCGCGTGCATGGCGCGGTCATGCTCACCGACGGCCACGCGCCGATGCTCGCGGTGGGCCGCGCCGACGAGCGCGAGCACCTCCGCGCCTCCCTGGGCTCCGAGGGGTCCGGGCTGCACGCAGGCGAGGGCTGGGTGGCCGCTGCCGCGACCCTGGCGCCGGGCGTCTTCCTCTGGGTGCACGGCCGCGGCGGCGACGAGGCCTCGGGCGTGCCGCTCGACCTGGTCGGCCTCTGGGCCATCAGCCTCGCGATCGCCGGTGTGCTGCTCGCCCTCGGCTTCAAGAAGGCCCCGGCGTTCCAGACCGATCCTGATCTGCCGCCCCTCACCATGATGGACGAGGAGGCGGTCAGCTCGGAGTCGCAAACGCAAGCGACAAACGTCTCCAGCCCGCGCCCAGCACGGACGGGAACGAGCAACCCCGGCAAGGCCCGCACCGGCGCGACCGGCGGCGGCAACACCAATCCTGGCGCCGTGCGCACGGGCCCGAACGCCGCGGCACCGCGCTCGGCCACGAACCCTGGCGCCGCGGCCGCCCGGCAAGGCGCGAAGCCCACGGGCACCACCGGCCCCGGCGTCACCGGACCGCAAGGGCGCAGGCGCACCGGCACCACGGGTCCCGAGGGGCCGGCGCGGACCGGCAGTTCGGCGCCCGTCAGCGGCGGGCCGCAGCGCTTTGGACGCTACTGGCTGCTCGACCGGCTGGGCGAAGGCGGCATGGCCGAGGTCTACCTGGCGCTGGCCTTCGGCGCCGAGAACTTCCGCCGCACGTTCGTGCTCAAGCGGCTGCGCGGCGACGCCGTCAAGACCTCGGCGCTGGTGAACATGTTCATCGACGAGGCCAAGATCGCCTCGACGCTGATCCACGGCAACATCATCCCCGTCTTCGACTTCGGCAAAGAGGGCGACGAATACTTCATCGCGCAGGAATACATCCTCGGCCGCGACCTGCGGCGGGTGACGACGCGCGCGATGGAGAAGGACGGCGCGCCGCTGCCCGAGCGGCTCATCGTCTTCATCATGCGCGAGGTGCTGCGCGCGCTCGACTACGCTCACAGCGCCACGGGCGAGGGCGGGCGGCCCATCAACCTCGTCCACCGCGACGTCTCGCCGAACAACGTGCTGGTCTCGTCGCGGGGCGAGGTGAAGCTCTTCGACTTCGGCATCGCCAAGGCCGACGAAGGCCGCCTGACGCAGACGCAGACCGGCGTCGTCAAGGGCAACATCCGCTTCATGTCGCCGGAGCAGGCGCGCGGCGAGACGGTCGATCTGCGCGCCGACCTCGCCTCGCTCGGCCTCGTGCTCTACTTCGCGCTCAAGGGCGAGACGCTCTACGAGGGCGACACTGGCTACGTGCTCCTGATGCAGGCCGCGATGGGCCTCACTCCCGAGACCGAGGCCAAGCTGGCGCTGCTCCCGCCCGCTCTGGGCGCGATCGTCCGCAAGGCCATCTCGCCGCGCGAGGAGCGCTACCAGGACGCGGCGGAGTTCGAGCAGGCTCTCTCGACGCTGCCGAGCGCGGGTGGGTCCGATCTGCGCAAGATGATGGACCGCCTCTTCGGCGAGGACTTGAAGGCCGAGGAGGCGCGGCTCGAGCAGATCCAGCTTCCGCCGGACGCGGGCGAGACCATCGAGTGGGGCTCGGCCCCCGGCGAAGACCAGCCCGCGTGAAGCGAACTTTCGTGGCCCAGGAGACAAGATGACCCGAGCAGCGCCATTGCTGCTGGCCGCGATCTGCGCGTGCCAGTCGACGCCGCGCCTCGAAGGCGACCTCGCCACGGCCGCAGACCTGAGAGCCATGGCCGCAGCCGGAGACCCGCGCGGCACGCAGGCCATCGCGCTGCGCGGCACCCCGCTGAAGTTCCTCTCCGACCCGTACCAGGCCGGGCAGACCGTGGCAGAGGACCCCGCCTTTGATGGCCTCGTGGTGCAGCCCGCTTTTGCCGACGCGCACGCGGCCGCCATGGTCACGACCGCGCTCTGGACCGAGTTCCCCAAGGTCTGGGCCGAGCCGGCCTACGTGCTCGTGACGGGGTTTGACGCCCGCGGGCCGGTGCTGTTGCCCGGCGCCTTTCCCATCCTCGGCGTCGGCGCGGGCAGCCGCTTCTACAGCCCCTTCTGGCAGGTCTTCTACGCCCTCGTGCCGGCTGGCACCGGCGCCGCAGCGGTGCGCAGCGGCGAGGACGTCATCGCCCGCAACTATCCGCTCACCGCCGGGCCGCTGGTGCTCTGGTCGATCGTGCCGCAGGGCCTCGGCATCGGCAGCCCCGCGAACACGCTGCCGGTCCATCCCTTCACCGCTGACCCACTGCTGGCGCGGCTGCCCGAGCAGGCCTGGCTCGACCGCGGCCTGGTCTTCTTCCTCGACTTTGGCGAGAACCGCTTTCGCATGAGCGACACCAACGTGGTCACCGAGGTCGCGCTCTTCCACCTCGCCATCCACGCGCCCGATGGAACCGTGCTGCCGCTCGGCGTGCCGCCCATCGTCGGCACCGGCCCGCTGCGCGGCGCCAAGGCCGCCGACGCGCCCAACGGCATCTCGCAGTTCGGGGCCCTGCAGCACGCGTACACGGCGGTGATCTCGCCCACCTCGTTCGGCACCACGCCCGCCATCTTCGTCTCGGTGAGCCGCCCCGCGCTGCGCCAGGCGCTGATCGCAAAGCTTGGCGCCGCGCTGCTCCCGCTGCCCTCGCCCCAGGCCGAGCGGCTGCAGGAGCGCGAGCAGTACACCTTGCGCGTCGCGCTCGATGGGACCTGCTTTGCCGACACCAACTTTCCCGACACCTGCCTCTGGCTCGATTCGCAGCAGGCCATCGAGGGCAACTTGCCGCCCGCCGCGTTCACCGACGAGAAGGTCTTTACCGCCGGATCGTTCCTCTTCTTCGATGGGCTGGCCCAATGAGCCGCGCACTCTTGCTGGCGGCGCTGCTCTTGTCCTCGCTGGCCGCCCGCGCCGAGGACGACACCTACGCGCCCGCCACGCCCGCGCAGAGCCCATTGCAGATCAATGGCTATGTGGACCTGGGCTTCGCGGTGGCGCAGGGCGACGGCACCAGCTTTCCCGCCAATGACACGCGCCTGCCGGCTGATTACGGGGTCGATACCTTCGCGCCGGCAATCAATACCCGCGGCGATGTCGCCTCGACCGATTCGCACGGCCGCTTCACCAACGGCTTCTTGCCGCATTCGATGAACATCAATGGCACGCCGTCATTCTTCCTCAGCACGGTGGACCTGGACGTGAAATACGCGCCGCAGTCGGTGCCGTTGCTGATCTTCACGCGGCTGCAGGCGCTGCCGCGCTTCAACGCGGGCACCACCACGACGCTCCTGGTGGAGCAGGCCTTCGTGCGGGTGATTCCCTTCAAGTCGCAGGAGCTGGCGCTCTCGGCCGGCAAGTTCGATTCCGTCTTCGGCGTTGAGTATCAGGAGAACGAAGCCAACCTCCGCACCAACGTGACGCCCTCCTTGATCGCCCGCTATACGACCGGTCAATCGCTCGGGTTGAAGAGCTTCTATCGCATTCAATTGCCCGCGCTCTGGACGGCCCTCACCGCCAATGCCGCCATGACCAACGGCGGCACTCTGGTAGAGGCGCTCTCGCCGCCCGACTTGAGCCTCTCGGGCCGCCCCGTCTTCAGCGGCCGCCTCGGCGTCGAGGTCAACCTGCCTGTCGCCCAACTCAAGGTGGGCGGCAGCTTCATGGCCGGCCCGCGCAACGACCAGCACGGGCCCACCGTGCGCCAGCGCGCGCTGGGCGCCGACGGGCGCGTCACCGTGCGCGGCTTCTCCCTCGGCGCCGAGCTGGTCTGGATCGACCAGGACGGCGGCGGCGCGGACAAGAGCAATGGCCTCGGCAATGAGCAGCTGGTCTCGGCCTTCTTTGCCCGCGGCGAATATCTCATCGCCTCCTATGGGCTCTCGCTCGGCGAGGGCGCGCTGCGCAAGCTGACTCCCTATGCCCGCTTCGAGCGGCGCCACGCGCAGTTCGAAGGCTTTCGCCCCTATACCGTGCAGCGCATCACCGCTGGCGCGCGGCTCGACCTCTGGGACGAGCTGGCGTTGAAGGCCGAATATCTCTGGAACCGCGAGCTGCAGGGCGCGCCGCCGGTGGACAACAACGTCTTTACCTCGTCGCTGGTCTTCAGCTTCTAATGACTAAAGGATACCGCCGAATGAAGACGCACAGCGCACTCACCGCCGCCTCCCTCGCGCTCGCGCTGGCGTTCGGGCCGCCCGCGCAAGGGGCGAAGAAGAAGCGCGCCGACCCCGCCGCCGAGGCGCAGCTGCGGCCGTTGATCGAGAAGCACCTGACCATCGCTCACGAGCTGACCGCGGGCCTGCTCGCCTGGGACGCGGGCGACTACGCGCTGGCCGCCGCTCACTTCGAGGCGCTGCTCGCGTTGAAGGATCTGCCCGACGACGTGGCCGCCGCGATCAAGCCGCTGGCCGCCGATGCGCGCAAGAAGGGCGGCGGCAAGCCGGTGGCCGATCAGACCGGCACGCCCGAGCCGGCCACGCCCGCCCCCGACGAGCCCGAGATCGAAGCCACGCCCAAGCCCAAGGGGCCAGTGCTCGTGACCGTCAGCGGCAGCGTCACCGGCGGCGGCGCCGGCGGGCCTGGCGGCGCGGTCGTCACGCTGCACCGGTCGAACGGCAGCACGCCGCGGCCCACGCCGCTCTCCAACAAGCCGCTCATCCAGCGCGACAAGAAGTTCCTGCCGCACGTGCTGGCCGTGCCGGTGGGCAGCCGCGTGTCGTTCCGAAACCAGGACGACATCTTCCACAACGTCTTCTCCATCAGCCCCGCGCACGCCTTCGACACCGGGCTCAAGCGGGCCGGCGACTCGGAGACGCTGGCCTTCGACAAGCCCGGCGTCGTCGAATTGCTCTGCAACATCCACGCGTCGATGAACGCCTGGCTGGTGGTCGTCGACACGCCTTGGTACGCGGTCGCCGACGGCGCGGGCGCCTTCCGCATCAAGAAGGTCCCGGCCGGCGACTATGACGTCGAGGTGTGGCACGAGAACGCCTCTCAGCCCGCGCGCTCGAAGCTCACCATCGGCGAGGAGAGCGCAGCGCTCTCGCTCTCGGTGGGCGGCGACAAGCGGACCAATCCGTTCCCGCCCGACAAGTACGGCAAGCCGCGCCAGCAGCAGCTGGGGTACTAGCTCCAATGCCGGTCAAATAGGCGCCGGTGAGTACCGGCCGCGGGCAGGCGGGAACCCGCCGCTCGGAACGGGCACCCACCGGCACATCTGCACCAATTTCAATGCAAGGTTGCCGGAGCCCTTGATCCTCCCGACGGGTTCCCGCCTGCCCGCTGCCTATTTGCCAGACCTTGGGTGTGGGGGATTGAAATAGACATCTAGTGAGTCAGCTTGAGTACTCAAGCGCGACCACCGGACGTCTCTTCCCACTCCCAATGCCAGGCAAATGGGCCGGTACCCTACCGGTGCTTGTCTGACTGGCATTGGTACTAAAAGCAGGGGAGAGGCAAAGGCTAGAGGCCAAGGAGCTGCCACTAAACTGCGTGGTTTGTTTCTTCTGCCTCTGCCTTTGGTTCCCTTTAGTTTCTCGCCCCGTTCGCCAGCCAAAGCGCGAGCGTGTTGTACTCGGCGCCGCTGACGTTGATGCACGGGACGCCGCTGCACATGTTGTGGATGGGAGGGCAAGTGTTGTTGCCGGCATTGGCGCTCGGACAAAGATAGATCTTCGTGCCCTCCGTGGTCGCGGTGCTTTGTGTCCAGGGGGCGCCACCGTGGCAACCGTTGCAGGTGCCGCCAACGTTCAGGACTGCGGTGGTGAAGATGTTGTTAACGTTGTCGTTCGAATAGGAAACGAACGGCGTGCCGGTGCCGTTTGACGACAAGCTCCAGCCTGCGCCGTTGCCGACGTCCACATTCGAGCCGTTGTGGGCATAGACGAGGAACTTGTACGCTTGACCAACGCTCGAGCTGCAGAGGGCGCTCCCGCTGCCGTAGTTGCAGGCCTTGACCGACGCCGTCTGCGCGAAGGTCGCGTTGCCGGGGCTGGTGCTGCCCACGCCCAAGCCGCCGGGCGAGGTGGACCACGACACGAAGTATCCGGTGATGGCCGAGCCATGGGTGGACACGGGAGCCGACCAATTGACCTGCAGGGTGGCGGCGCCCGCGACGACCGAGTTGATCACCGGCGCGTCGGGCACGCCCGCTGGCGTGACCCCGACGGCGATCGAGGCCGCGCTCTGGTTTGCGCTGGTGGCGCCGTTGGTCGCCTTCATCGTCACTGAGTAAGCGGTGCCGTTGGTGAGCCCGCTGAGCGTGAAGCTGGTGGTGCACGTCGCCGGCGTGTTGCAGCTGCCGAGCGACGTGACGCCGTTGAAGAACTGATAGCTGACGATGGCGCTGCCGTTGTTGCTGGCCGGGGCGGTCCAGACGATCGCCGCCGTCGAATCGCCCGAGGTGGCCGAGGTGATGGCGGGCGCGCCGGGCGTGCCCGCGGGGACCACGGCGACGTCGGGGCCCGAGGCCGCGCTCTGGTTGTTGCTCGTGGCCCCGTTGGTCGCCTTGACGTTGATTTGATAGGTCGTGCCGTTGGTCAGCCCGGCGACGGTGAAGCTCGTGCTGCTCGTGCAGGTCCCGCCAACGATGCAGCTGCCGATCTGGGTCAAGCCATTGAAGAATTGATAGCTGACGATGGCGCTGCCGTTGCTGCTCGGGGTGGTCCAGCCGACGACCGCGTTGGTGTCGCCGGAGGTCGCGTGCACACCGGTCGGCGTGCCGGGCGTGCCCGCCGGTGTCACCGCCAGCGCATTGGACGCCGTGCTCGATCCGGCCGTGGTCACGGCCTTGAGCGAGATGGAATAGGAGGTGCCGTTCGTCAGCGAGCCGAGGGTGAAGCTGGTGGTGCACTGCGCCGGCACGTTGCACGATCCGAGGAGCGTGCCTCCATTGAAGAACTGGTAGCTGGTGATGGCGCTTCCATTGTTGCCCGCCGCGGTCCACGCCAGCGCCGCGCTCGAGTTGCCCGAGACTGCCGCGGTGAGCGTCGGAGCGAAAGGCGACCCCGCGGGGGTGACGGCGTTGGAGGCCGCGCTCGGGGTGCTCGACCCGAGGTCGTTGGTGGCCACCACGGTGAAGGTCGTCGAAGTGCCATTGGTGAGGCCGGTGACGACGGCGCTGTTGGTCGAGCCGCACGGTCCCGCGCAGTCGAGCACGCCAGCGCCCCCGGTGCTCGGCGTGAGGGTGTAGCTCGTGATGGGGTGGCCCGAGCCGCCTTGGTTGCCGGGCACAATCCAGCTGACGGTGGCGCTTTGATCGCCCGGCAGGCTGGCGGTGACGCTGGTCGGCGGCTGGGGCGGACCGACGATGGCGACTGCGGCCGCGGAGGCGCCGGGGCCAGTGCCCGAGGCGTTCGCCGCTGACACGGTGAAAGTGTAATTCACGCCGCCGGTCAGGCTCGAGATGGTCAGCTGAGTCGCGCCCGCGCCGGCCGTCGTCAGCGGGATCGAGGGCGAGGCAGTGATCGAATAACCGGTGATGGCGCCCCCCGTTCCGTTCGCGAGCGGTGCGCCCCAGAAGACGGTGGCGTTCTGATTCGTGCCCGCTGCAGCCGAGACGCTGGTCGGCGCCGAGGGCGCGGCCGGGTTCGACGAGGGCACGACCGCGGTGACGGAGGGCGACGAAGCCGGGCTCGAGCCGGCGACGTTCACCGCGGTGACCGTGACCCAATATTGGCTGCCGTTGGTGAGGCCGTTCACCGTGGCCACATAAGGCGGCACCGCGCTGGCCGAGCAGATGGTGCCGCTCGTGCAATCGATATTGGCAGTGGCCGCCGCGGTTCCGGTGCCCGCCGGGTTCAAGTATGCGTTGAGTACGTAGGACGTAATGACGGCACCGCCGTTGCTGGCGGGCGGCGACCAGCTGACGTTGGCTTTGCTGTCACCCGCGCTGGCGGTGGGGGCGGCGGGCGCGTCGGGCGTGGTCGAGGGCGTGACGGAGCTGGACGGGTCGGACGCCGTGCCGGTGCCGACCGTGTTCACGGCCGCGACGGTGAAGGTGTACGCGGTTCCATTGGTCAGGCCCGTGACCGCCGCGGTGAGCGTGCTGCAGGGCGGGCAAGTGAGCGTCGCGGTGGCGCCGCCCGGCGACGCGGTGACGACATAAGAAGTGATTGGATCGCCGCCGTTGCTGGCCGGCGCGGTCCATTGCACCGTGACCAGCTTGTCCCCCCGGGTGGCCGAGGTGATGCCGGGCTTGCCAGGAATGGTCGCGGGCGTGACCGGCGCCGAGGCGGCGCTGGCCGGGCCATTGCCGGCGGCGTTGGTTGCCACCACGGTAAAGGTATAGGCGGTGCCGTTGGTCAGGCCCGAGACGGACACCGTGGTCGCGCACGCGGCCGGCGGCACGCAGCTCACCGAGCCCATGAAGCCGCCCGGCGATGAGGTGGCCGTGTACTGCGTGATCTGCACGCCGCCATTCGAGGCGGGCGCGGTGAAGCTCACCAGCACGAGGCCGTTGCCGCGCACGCCGGTCACGGTCCCGGGCGCGCCAGGGAGCGCCGCGGGGGTCACGGTGTTCGAGGACAGGCTCTGCGAGCCGAGGCCGACGACGTTCGTGCCGGCGACCGTGAAGCTCACGGCCACGCCGTTGGTCAGGCCGGTGAAGGCGGCGCTGGTCGGGCAGGTCGCGGTGCAATTCACCGTCTGCGTGGGTCCCGTGCTGGCGGTGATCAGATAGCTCGTGATGGCCGGGCTGCCTGCGGCCGGCGGCGCGGTCCAGCTCACGGTCGCCTTGCTGTCTCCGGCGACGGCGCTGATGCCGGTGGGTGCGAGCGGCACCGTGGCAGGAGTGACCGGCGCGGAAGCAGCCGACGCAGGTCCGGCGCCGACGACATTGGTAGCCACGACAGTAAAGGTGTACGCGACGCCGTTGGTCAGCCCGCTGACGGTCGCGTTGGTGGCGCCGCTCGAGAGGCCGATGTGCCCGCCGGGGGTGGCCGTGACCGTGTAGAGGGTGATGGTCGCGCCGCCATCGTCGGGCGCGGTCCAGCTGACGGCCACCGAGCCGTTGCCCCTGAGGCCGGCCACGCCACTCGGCGCTCCGGGCAGCTTCGGGATCATCACGGGGCTGGTGGGCGCCGAGGGCGGCCCGGACATCCCGAGCGCGTTGGTCGCGACGACGGTGAAGGTGTACGTCAGGCCGCTGGTGAGGCCGGGGATGACGACCTGCCGCCCGCTGCCGTCGGTGACGGCGAAAGCGCCGCCTGGCGACGCGGTGACGCGATAGCCGACGATGGCCGCGTTGCCGTCGCCCGCGGGCGGCTGCCAGTGCACGGTAGCCTGGCCGACCCCGGCCAAGGCCGTGACCAGCGTCGGCGCCGTGGGCGCGTCGATGATCGACACATCGAGCGTCATCGGAGGGGACTGCTCGTTGCCGAGCGTCGCCACCAGCTGGAAGTGCAGCGTGGCCGCGCCGGGCGCGACGAACGAGGCCTGCGAGCCGATCTTCTGCAGCGGCACGGTGGTTCCGGAGAGCTGCGACCAAAGGAAGCCGTCGGCGAAGGCACTGGTGCTGCCGTCGAGCGTGACCAACATGCCCGGACGCAGTTGCCCTTGCGTGAGCAGCACCGGCCGCGCGACCGGCTTGCCCGGCGTCGGCACCTTGTCGAGCTCGAGCCAGTCGGCGAGGATCCGCGGCTGCCAGGGCGAGCTGAGCCAGAAGTTGCGATGGCCGCGCTGCGAGAGGGGCATCGCGCCCTCCTCGAAGACCTTGGCCCTGATCAGGCTCTTGCGATTCCAGAACCCGTCATAGGTGAAGAAGGTCCGGTAGGGTTCGCGCTGGTCGTGGCAGCCGCGGCAGGACTTCGCCACCACGCCGTGGTAGAGGGCCGGCGCGTCGGAGTCCTCCAGCCAGCCCGGCGGGGTCCAGCTGTTGTCCTGCGTCGTCTTGCTGAGCGCGGGCGCGTACCAGCCCTCGATGAGCTGCGCCACGGGCGAGCGATCGGGCAGCGTGTAGTCCGGGTCGTCATTGGCCGTCAGCAGGACCGCGAGGTTCAACTTCTTCAGCTGGTCTTCCTGGTCCTCGCGCCGGAAGCCCGGCTTGTCCGAGAAGCTGAGCGAGTCGAGATCGAAGGGGATGAACTTCGCCCCCAGGTTCGCGCCGTTCTTGTAGGTCGTGTCGGTGAGCGCGCCGCCGTGGCAGGTGAGGCACACTGCGGGCTGTAATTTTGCACCATGCTCATCGAGCTTGGGGTCGGTGATCCGCTGGCCCTTCTTGTTGTACGTGTAGAATTGAGTGAAGTAGGGACCGCTCGTGCCCGGCGCGGGGCTCCACTCCATGGCCACGGTCGCGAAGAGGTTGGTGTTGTGGACGGCGTCGTCGATGGTCGGGAAGTTGTCGACGTAGAACGCCACCCGCTGGCCCTTGCGCCGCATGTGCATGTGGCGGCCGAAGCCCAGGTCGGCGTGGCTGACGTAGATGGCGGCGGCCTCGTCGTCGGCCGGCTGGCCAAAGCCGTTGGCGATCTTCCAATCGGCGAGCGTGCTGCGGACGGGAAAGGGCTGCGGGTCGAGCGCGTCGTAATAGGCTTGCGCGGAGAGCTCGGTGTCCTGGGTCAGGTCGTCCACCAGGAAGTTTCCGTTCGGCAGGCCAAGGCTCTCCTGGTCGGGCGGGTAGGTGACTTTCAGCATCGGAATGCTCGAGCCCATCGGCACGGGCTGGCCCGGCGCTGGGCTCTGCGAGAGCACCTGCACGGTGGGATCGTTCATCCCCTGGACGACGGCGAACGCGGTCGTGTCCACCGGGTCTGGCAGGGACAGCCCGAGAGCTGCCAGCGTCGCGCCGGCGGTGGCGATGTCCATGCCGGTGAGGTCCGGCATCGCCGCGCAGGAGACGTCGCCTGCGCACGCAGGCGAGCACTGGCAGGCGCCGAAGAACGCGCCCGACGAGTCGCAGGTCTGCACGCCTTGCGCGCCGCCTTCGCAGCTGCAGCGGTTGCTCTCGGAGGCGGCGCAGAGTGCTCCGGGCGCCTTGGCCTTCGGGCAGGCGGCGAGCGTGAGGACGGCGGCGGCGGCGGCAAATCGAGCGGCGATCAGCTTCAAGTGTTCCTGCCTTTGCGCTGCGTGAAGTTCAGCTCTGCGATCGCCCAGTGTCGCCTGGACCGGCCCGCTCGTCACCCCGCCGACGTGGGCGGGCGTGGGACGCCGTGCGCAGCAGTGCCACACGACCGTCTCCGCTCGAAGCGAAACCGACCAGGCGATCCATTCAATCCCGGTGGATCGAATCGATCCACTTCACGTCCTCGGGCGGCTCGGCCGGCGCGATGTCGAGGTTGACGACGACGGGCTCCTGGCCGCTGCGCACCAGCACGCAGTCGAGCGGCTCGTCGCGGCTGGCGTTGATCTCCTGGTGGGGCACGTAGGGCGGCACGTAGATGAAGTCGCCCGCTCCCGCCTCGGCGGTGAACTCGAGCCGCGCGCCCCAGCGCATGCGCGCGCGGCCGCGCACGACGTAGATGACGCTCTCGAGATCGCCGTGGTGGTGCGCTCCCGTCTTGGCGTTGGCGTTGATCGTCACCGTGCCGGCCCAGAGCTTCTCGGCGCCCGCGCGCGCGTGGGTGATGGCCGCGGCGCGCGACATGCCCGGAGTCTGCGCGGTGTTTGGATCCAGCTCATCCGATCTCACCACGCGCACTCCGCGGAAGCGCCAGTCGGGTGTCGCCAGCGCGGCCACTTCGGCCAGCGAGTGCGCGTGCAGGTCGGGCGCCGCCTCGGGCTCGGGGCCGCCGCGATCGATGAAGCAGACGGTGCGCCCGTCTCTCTTGGCGCCCGCTGCGTCCCAGCCGTTGGCGCTGACGAACAGCGTGCGCTCGCGGGCGGCGAGCGGGTCGAGCAGCGCATAGACCCGCGGGTCGGTCTTGTAGGCGCGCACCTCGTCGGCGCTCTTGACCGCGTCCACGGCGAGCCCGCCCGCGTCCAGCGCGGTCCGGATCATCCCTGCCGTCCCGTTCGAGAGCACGGCGGTGCGCACGCCCGCGGCCCGCAGGGCTTGCAGCGCGTCCTTCGCGTCGGCATGGGCGGGCAAGGTCAGCCAGAGCGCGGCCAGCTCTTCCCGCAGCGCCGGCGCGAGGTGAGGCGCCACCTCCGCCAGCGCTTGGGAGGTCACCACATCGAAGGGCTGGTACTCGCCCCGCGTGTTCAGCGCCCAGGTGCGATCGATCTGGGCCTTGCGCCAGGCGGCCAGGAGCGCTTTGCCATCGCCAGAAGCGAGCGCGCCGATCCGCGCCGCGAGGCTTCCGATGTCGAGGAGCGTTCCGTACAGGTCAAAGGCGACGAGGTCGAAGCGGGTCGGCATGGTGGCGAGTATAAGGAGAAGCCGAGGTGGCCATGATCCAGCCCATCGCAAAAAACGCCGCGGCGCTCCTCGCCGGCCACCAGCGCGACGCCGCCAGCGCCGCGCGCGACCCCGACGCCTTCTGGGCCGCAGAGGCCCGCGCGCTGCAGTGGGAGACGCCGTTCACCAAGGCCTTCGACGGCTCGCGCGCGCCCTTCTTCCGCTGGTTCGAGGGCGGCAAGCTGAACCTCGTCGCCTCGGCCGTCGATCGGCACGCCGACGGCCCGCGCGGCGACAAGGCCGCCTTCATCTGGCTCTCGGAGGACATGAAGAGCCGCGAGGTCGTGACTTATCGTCAGTTGAAATCGAGAGTGATGCGGGCGGCGGCCGCGCTGCGCGGGCTCGGCGTCAAGAAGGGTGAGGCGGTCGTCCTCTACCTGCCGCTCACGCTCGAGGCGGTGGTGGCCATGCTGGCCTGCGCGCGCATCGGCGCGGTGCACAGCGTGGTCTATGCGGGCCTCGCGGCGACCTCTTTGCGCGCGCGCATCGAAGACGCGCGGGCCGTGGCGGTGGTGACGGCTGACTACACGTATCGGCGCGGCAAGCAGGTCTCTCTCTCGACCATCGCCGACGAGGCCTTGGAGCAGGGCTGCCAGACCGTGCGCGACGTGCTGCTCTGGCGCCGCGAGCCGGCCTCGCAACGGCCGCGCGGCGACGGCGTCCGCGAGCGCCACGATTGGAAGGAGCTGCTCGATCGCGCGCCGGCGGAGTCGCCGCTCGAGATCGTGGACGCCGAGCACCCGCTCTTCATTCTCTATACTTCGGGTACCACGGGGCGTCCCAAGGGCGTCCTGCACGTGCACGCCGGCTATGGCGTCGGCGTCGCCTATCACCAGCGGACCTTCTTCAATGTCGGCGAAGACGAGGTCTTCTGGTGCACGAGCGACATCGGCTGGGTGGTCGGGCACTCGTATATCGTCTATGCGCCCTTGATCGCCGGAATCACCACCGTGTTTAGAGAGGGCTCGCTCGACCATCCAACCACCAGCGTCGCCTATGACTTGATTCAGCAAGAGAAGGTCAATGTCGCCTTCACCGCGCCCACCGCGGTCCGCTTCTTCATGAAGTTCGGCGACGCGCCTCCGCTGGCGCACGATCTGCGCTCCTTGCGCTGGCTCACCGTGGCCGGCGAGCCGCTCAATCCCGAGGCGTGGAATTGGGCCCATCGACTGCTCTGCGGCGCCGGTACGACCAATCAATGGGGTGATATCGGCGACAACTGGTGGCAGACCGAGACCGGCGGACCGTGCATCGCGACACCGCCCGGAGCGCCCGCAAAGCCTGGCGCCGCGGGAGTGCCGCTGCCGGGCATCGGCGTCAAGATTGTCGGCCTCGATGGCCGCGAGGCGCCCGCGGGCCAGGCGGGAGCGCTCTATCTGACCCGCCCCTTTCCGCACTTGTTCCGCACCGTCTATGGAGACGACGAGCGCTTTCGCGCCGCCTGGGACGAGCACGGCTATCGCACCGGCGACGCCGCCGTTCGCGATAGTGACGGATATATCACCGTCATCGGCCGCACCGACGACGTCATCAAGGTGGCCGGCCACCGCATCGGCAGCGCCGAGGTAGAGAGCGCGCTGGTCGCGCATCCCTTGGTGGCGGAGGCGGCGGCGATAGGAATTCCCGATGAGTTGAAAGGCGAGCGCATCGTCTGCTTCGTTACGCTGCGGGCCGGAGCGCAGCCGCCGGCGGACCCGACGAAGCTGTTTGGGGACCACGTGCGCAATACCGTGGGAGCGATCGCCGCGCCCTCGGAGGTAAAGATGGTCGCGGCGCTCCCGAAGACAAGATCGGGGAAGATCATGCGGCGCTTGCTGCGCGCGCGCGAGCTGGGGCAGCCCGAGGGCGATCTCTCTACGTTGGATGCTTGAAGCCTGTCGCGGCGGGCTGTCAGCCGACCACGAAGACGGTGCACGAGCGGGGCCCGTGGGCGCCGATGACCAGGGCCTGCTCGATATCAGCCGTCTTCGAGGGGCCCGAGAGGAACATTCCAAAGCCGGGCCGCGGAATCTGGATCCGCTCGTAGGCCTCGTGCAAGTTGTGGACGATGGTCTCGCCTTTGACGACGATGGCGATGTGCTGCGCGAGATAGCAAGCGGCGCGGTTCCTCAATCCGTGATTGGTCACCCAGACGGCGCCGCTCTCTGCCACGCCGAGCTCGGCGCCGATCACGCAGTAATCAAGGTCGCGCAGGTCATGCGGGTCGCCGACGGCGGGCAAATCGACGTTCGCGCGCTTCACGCCGGGCACGAGCGAGGCCACCTTCAACGCGCTCGCATACTCAGGCACGAGCATCAGCTCGGCGTCTAGAGTGGAGAGGTCGGCGAGGCGCACGCAGCGGCCGCCCACCTCGGCGACGCTCCGGGCAAAGCGCTCGCGCGGGTCAGGGAAGGTGATTCCAAATCCCTGCCATTCGGGGAGCGGCGTAGGGCCGGGCAGATTGGCCCGCAGCGCGTGCAGGATATCCTCACGGCTGCCCATCGCGCCGCTCCTTCCATATCTCCCGGAAGCTCTTCTCCGGCATCGGCGGCAGCTCGCGCTGGCGACCCCAGGGATTGAACCGATTGTAGAGTAGCCAGCGCGGCAATCGCGGGACCAGCCAGCGGGCGAGCTTGCCAAAGAAGCGATAGGACCAGCCGTGCGCGAGGATGGCGCCGGTCACCTTGGCGGCCGCGCGCTTGCCGAGCGGCACGAGGCCAAGCCTCGCCAGCTCTCCGCGCCAGGTGAGCAATTGATGGTGCAGGTCGATGCGCACGGGGCAGACGTCGGTGCACGAGCCGCACAAGCTCGACGCAAAGGGCAGGCTGGCATGCTTCACCGGGTCGATGTGCGGAGCCAGGATGGCGCCGATAGGACCGGGTACGGTAACGCCGTAGCTATGGCCGCCGCTCCGCCGATAGACGGGGCAGGTGTTCATGCAGGCGGCGCAGCGGATGCATTTCAATGAGTTGCGATACTCAGGCCGCGCCAGGATCTTGCTGCGCCCGTGATCGACGATGACGATGTGCAGCTCGGCGCCCGGGCGCGGGCCATGATAGTGCGAGGTATAGGTTGTAATCGGCTGCCCGGTGGCCGAGCGCGCCAGGAGCCGCAAGAAGACGCTCAGGTCCTTGGCCCGCGGGATGATCTTCTCGACTCCCATGCAGGCGATGTGGAGGGGCGGCAAGGACGTGCCGAGGTCGGCGTTCCCTTCATTGGTGCAGACGACCAGGCCGCCAGTCTCGGCGATGGCAAAGTTGACGCCGGTGAGGCCGGCCTGCGCGGCGAGGAACTTCTCGCGCAGGTGGAGCCGCGCCGCATAGGTCAATTGAATCGGGTCGGAGAGCCCCGCCGGCGTGCCGAGCTTGTCGTGGAAGAGGTCGCCGATCTCTTCCTTCTTCAAGTGGATCGCCGGCATGACGATGTGGCTCGGCGGCTGCTTCAAGAACTGCACGATGCGCTCGCCCAGATCGGTGTCCACCACCTCGATGCCGTTGGCCTCGAGGAATGGGTTCAGGTGGCACTCTTCGGTGAGCATCGACTTCGACTTGACGAGCCGCTTGACGCCGCGCGAGTTGAGCAACTCAAGGATGATTTGATTGTGCTCGGCGGCGTCGCGCGCCCAATGCACGACGGCCCCGGTGGCCTGCGCCGCGGCCTCGAACTGCTCTAGATACTCAGGCAGCCGCGAGAGCGCGTGGGCCTTGATCTGCGAGGCCAGCGTCCTCAGTTCTTCCCATTCGGGCACCGCCGATTGCGCGCGGTCGCGCTTGGAGCGGACGAAATAGACGGCTTTGTCGTGCCACTGCAGCCGCTCCTCGTCGGCGACGAACGCGGCCGCCTTGTCGGCATGCTCGAGCGCTTGCGTGGTGCTCATGGCTGCGCCTCGCGCAAGATCTCGGCGACGTGCATGACTCGCATCGGATTGCGATCGCGCCGCAGCAGGCCATCGAGGTGCATCAAGCACGACATATCGGCGCCGGCGATGATCTCGGCGCCGCCGCGCTCGTGGTCTTTGATCCGGTCCTTGCCCATGGCGCACGAGACGGCCTCTTCCGCGATCGCGAACGTCCCGCCGAAGCCGCAGCACTCATCGGGCCGCTGCAGCTCGACCAGCTCCAGCCCGTCGATGCCCGAGAGCAGATCCCGCACCTTGTCGAAGCGGTCCACCAGCCGCTCGCTCCCGCTGCCGAGGCGCAGCTCGCGCAGCCCGTGACAGCTCGCGTGCAGCCCGACGCGGTGGGCAAAGCGCCCTTTGGGTTGCGCCTTGAGTACGTCGTGGAGGAACTCGCAGAGCTCGTAGGTCTTCCTCCCCAGCGCGATCGCCGCCTCATTGCCCGGAAGGAGCGCGGCGTAGTGGTTTCTCACCATCGAAGTACAGCTCCCCGACGGGCAAACCACGTACTCAAAGGCCGCAAAGGTCTCAACCAGGTTCAGCGCCAATGGCCGCGCATCGTCATTGCAGCCTGAGTTGGCCATCGGCTGCCCGCAGCAGATCTGCGCCTCGGGGAAATGCACCCTGGCGCCATGGCGCTCGAGGAGCTCGGCGGCGGCCAGGGCGACGCGCGGGTAGAGTTGATCAACGTAGCAGGGGACGAAGAGCGCGACGTCCAGCATGGGAGCGATAGTACACCCCCGCGCAGCCTCGCCGTCCTTGCCTGCGGCGGCGATCCCATCAGAGCCGTGAGATGACCGCCTCTGCCATTCCGCCCAGCATCACGCTCCCAGACGAGAGCCCCGCCTCGTCCACCGATCGCGGCATCCCGTAGACGACGCAGGACGCGGCCGCCTCGGTGAGCACCGCGCCGCCCGCCGCCCGGATGGCCCGCGAGCCCGCGGTGCCGTCGTTGCCCATCCCCGTCAGCACCACGCCGAGGACCCCTTTGCCGAACACCTGCGCCGCGCTCAGGAAGAGCTCGTCCACCGAGGGGCGGTGCGGCGAGCTGGCCGGCTCGTGCGCGAGGTGGGCGACCGCGCCTCCCGCTGCTCCGCGCTGCAGGACGAGGTGCAAGCCCGCGCGCGCCACGACCACGAGGCCCGGGCGCAGCGCCAGGCCCTCGCTGGCCTCGGCGACGTCGAGAGGACACTCGCGGTCGAGGCGCTCGGCGAAGGGGCCGGTGTAGCCGGGCGGCAGGTGCAGCACCAGCGCCACCGGCGCGGGGAAGTTCGCGGGCAGCGCCTTGAGCAGCCGCGTCAGGGCCTGCGGGCCGCCCGTCGATGCGCCGACGACGAGGATCTGCTGCGTGGTGGTGGCCGGCGCGCGCAGCGCCTTGATCGAGTCGGCGGCGGCGTGCGCCACGTTCCTCGCCTGGGCGGCCGAGCGCACCGCGTTGACCAGCTCATCGCCGAGCTCATAGAGCCGATCGGTGGCGAGCGCGGTGGGCTTGTGCACCAGATCGACGGCGCCCGCGTGCAGCGCGGCGATGCCGAGCGCGCTGTCCTCGCCCGCCATGCTGACGATGACGACGCGGGGTCCGTCTTGCGGCAGCGCGGCCAGGACGCCGAGGCCATCGAGGTTCGGCATCACCAGATCGAGCGTGAGCACATCGGGCTTGAGCTCGACGGCCTTCTCCAGCGCCTCGAGGCCGTCGCGGGCGATGCCCACCACCTCGAGGTGAGGCGAGGCCGAGAGCACCTCGCGGAGCACTTTCCGCGCGAAGGCGGAGTCGTCGGCGATGAGCACCCGGATGCGGTCTGCCATCAGGAGACCTTTCGATAGTAGAAGGCACGGCCGTGCTCGTCGCAGCTCAGCGAGGTGCCGTAGCGGAGCAGCGACTCGGCGGCGCCGACCAGAAGGTGGCCGCCGGGCTCCAGCGCGTCGCTGAGCGTTCCCACCACCGCGCGCGTGGTCGAGTCGCTGAAGTAGATGAGCACGTTGCGGCAGAGGATGACATCAAAGCGGCCGAGCGCGGTGATCTCCGCGCGGTTGAGGAGGTTGATCCGCCTCCACTCGATCGCCTCGAGCAGATCGCCGCGCACCGCCACGCCGTTCTCGCGCGGCAAAAGCCAGCGGCCGATCGCTTCTTCGGGCAAGGCGCGCAGGGCGCGTCCGGCGAATCGCCCGCCTCGCGCCTTGGCCAGCGCGCGCTCGCTGACGTCGCTCGCCAGGATGCGCACCTTGTCGAGCATGCCCCTCGCCTCGAGCATCATCGCCAAGGTGAGCGGCTCCTCGCCCGTGGCGCACGCGGCGCACCAGATGCGCGCGGTGCGCCCGGTGGCCAGGATGCGCGGCAGGAGGATGTCGACGAGGCCCTTGAGCTGGTCCAGCTCGCGGAAGAAATACGTCTCGTGGACGGTGAGCGCCTCGACCAGCGTGTCGAGCTCGGCCGAGCCCCCCGGGTCGTAGCGAAGGAAATAATAGTAGTCGAGCATCGACTCGAACCCGAGCGACTCGGCCCGCAGCGAGATCTTGTCGCGCACCAGGTCGAGATCCTCGGGGCGGTAGTGCAGGCCCGCGCGCTCCTCGACCAGGTTGGTGAGGAGCGAGAAGACCTGCAGAAGCAGCGGCAGCGCGGCCATCAGCGCGAGAGGGCCGACAGGCTCAACCGGCGGACCTCGGCGTCCTCGTCGCGGCTGCCGCGCAAGAGCGGCTCGCGCGGCGCGAGGCCGGGGAGCAGGGTCAGCGCCGCGGCGGCGGCCCGGCGGGCCTCGACGTTGGGGAGCGAGAGGGTGGAGGAGATGGTGTCGATGGCCGCCGGCGAGCCGATGCGCGAGAGGACCGCCACCAGCGCCGTCGCCAGCCCGCGCGGGGCGTTGGGCAGCGCCGCCGCCAGGGCCGGCACCATCCGCTCGCCCTGCGTCGCCAGCGCCGCCACCGCCCGATCGCGGGCGAAGGTGGTGGAGAGCAGGCCGATGAGCGTGGCCGCGGCCCCTGGCTCGGGGCGGGTGGCGAGCAAGCCGATGGCGGCCGCGCGCACGTTCTCGTCCGGGTCGGAGGCGGCGCCGGCCAGCACCGGCAGCACCTGCGCGCTCTCGTAGCCGGCCAGCGAAGAGAGGGCGATGAGCTTGGTGGCCGGCTCCGCCGATCGGGCCGCGTGGGCGAGCAGGGGGAAGGCCTCGCCGCGCTTTTGCAGGCCGAGGCCGACCAGCGCCGCCCGCTGCACGTCGGCGTCGGTCGAGGCGGCCGCCGCGCGCAGCCCTTCGAAGGCCGCGGTCCCTTGCAGCCGCGAGAGGGCCTCCACGGCGGCCACCCGCACCTGGCCGGCGGGGTCGCGCGTCAGTCGCAGGATGTCCTCGGTCGCGCCCTCGGTGTGGAGCGCGCCCAGCGACTGGCAGGCGTAGTAGCGGGCCCAGGCGTCCGGATCCTCGAGCGCGGACTGGAGCCGCTGCACCACCTGCGGCGTGGCCGTCACCTTGCCGAGCGCGCGCAGGGCGGCGGCCCGCATCCTGGCCGAGCTCTGCGAGCTGACCGAGAGCAGCGCCTGCAGCGCCCGCTCGTCGTCGACGTAGGCAAGGCCGTGCACCGCGGCCTCGCGCACGCGATCGTCGGGGCCGGCGATGGCCGCGAGCAGGGCCTCCAGGCCGGCCGCATAGCCGAAGTAGGCGATGATGCGGATGGCCGCACGGCGGACGTTCGGGTCGGTCGAGGAGGCCGACTCCAGCGCCAGCGACTCGGTGGTCTTGCTCCCGAGCGACTGGATGGCCCCGACCACCGCTTGCGACACCAGCGGCGCGCCGTCGCCCAGGAGGGCGAAGAGGGCCGGCACCGCGCTCGGGTCGCCGATGCGCCCGAGCGCGTTGCAAGCGAGGACGCGCACCGCGGGGTCAGCGTCGCCCAGGCACACCAGCACCGAGGTGGCCGAGCGCGAGCGGGCGGCGACCAGCGGCAGGAGCGCCATGCGCCGCGCGCTGTCGCCCGCCACCAGCGCGGCCTCGAGCGGATCGTCGGCCTCGCTGCCGAGCACGCCGAGGGCCGCGGTGGCAGCGCCCGGGGCGATGTCGAGCAGCCGCACCAGCACGCCCGCCGCGGCCTCGCTCTGCATCCAGCCGATCACTTCGCAGAGCGCGTCCTGCTCATCGGTGGCAGAGCCCGGCACCACTTGCGCCAGCCGCTCGACGACGGCGTTCGAGTCCACCGAGGAGGCCACGTCCTTCGCGACCAGCTCGGAGGAGCCGAAGAGGGCCTGCACGCGGCCGCGGATCTCGGCCAGCGCCAGCGCCACCGCGCGGGCCATCGCGTCGCTCGAGCGGGCGAGGGTGCGCGCCAGCGGCCGGATGGCGCCCGGGTCGCCGATGCGTCCGAGCGCGCGCGCCGCCTCGGCGCCATAGAACGCGTGGGACAAGAGCGCGATCAGCGGCGCCACCGCCCGCGGATCCTCGCTGCGCCCGAGCACGCCGATGGCAGGGAAGACGCGGAAGAAGTTGTCGCCGCGCAGGACCGCGTTGAGGGCCTCGATGCCGGCGCCGCCGCCGATGCGCCCGAGCGCTTCGATGGCCGCCACCGCGACGTTGTCGTCGCCGGTCTGGGTCAGCTTCTCGAGCGCGGGGACGCCCGCAGCGCTCTTTCTTCGCCCGAGGATCTGCGCCGCGTCGGCCACCACCTCGAGCCGGCTGTCGCCGAAGAGCCGCAGCACCTCGGCGTCGCAGGAGGGGGCGCGAGAGGCGGACAGGGCGTCCACCGCGGCGGCGATGCGCGCCTCGTCGCTGCGCTGCGAGACCAGCACCTGGCAGAGCGCCGCGACGCCGCCATCGCCCGCGCCCGCGAGCGCCGCCACCACCGCGCGCCGCACGGCCCAGCTCGGATCGACCAAGAGCGAGATCAGCTCGGCGACGCCCGCTTCGCCGTCGAGGTGGAGGCTCTCGACGCGCGCCATCCGCTGCTTGTCGTCGCTGGAGAGGACGAGGGGAGACCCTGACCGCTTCACGCTTTCTCCAGCCGCCCGGGCAAGGGCTGCGTGCGCACCTCGCCGAGCGCGCCGGTGATGTCGGCCACCGACTGCGAGTGCTGCTCGGTGGCCTCGCGGATCCGGGCCACCTGCGCGGCGACGCTGGCGACGTCGACTGCCGTGGCCGACATTCCCTTGGCCGACGAGGCCACCGCGGAGGTGATCTCCTTGGCGCGGGCGCGCAGCTCGATCACCGCGCGGCCGAGCTCCTCGCTGGCCGTGGTCTGTTCGGAGGTGGCGCGGGCGATGGCCGTCAGCGCCTGCGCCTGGCGGGCCGCCGTGGTGGCGAGGCCCGAGATGGTCGTGTCCTGCTCGCCGAGCGCCCGCGCCGCCTGCCGCGCGATCCGCCGCACCTCTTCGCCTTCCTTGGCCAGACCGACGACGGCCTTGGTCTGCTCGGCGGCGGCCCGGGTGACGCTGACCGCAAGCTCGCTCACCTGGCGCGCCGCCTGCTCGCCCTGCTTGGCCGAGCGCGCCTGCTCGCCCACCGCGCGCGAGGTCTGCACCGCGCTCTTCCTCGCCTCGTCCATGGCCCGCGCCACCTCGGCGGCGCCCTTGGCCTGCTCCTGCAAGCCGATGAGCATGCGCTGCATGCCGGAGGCGCCCTCTTGCGAGAGCGCGCCCACCGAGACCACCGAGCGGCTCTGCTCGGTCATGGTGGTCGCGGTCTGCTGCACCAGCGTGCGCATGTGCTGCGCGGCCTTGGACACCTGCCCGGCGGCCGAGACCTGCTCCTGCACCGCGCGCGAGACCTGCTCGGCGCTGCCGCTGAGCTGCGAGTTTCCGCGCACGAGCGATCGCAGCGCCGTCGCTTGCTCAGTAGACGCCTGGCTGGTCTGCTTGGCCATCTTCCGCATCTCGCCGCCGCTCTTGGCCAGCGCCTGCGCCGCCTGCGACTGCTCATTGGCCGCCTGCGAGATGATGCGGCCCTGCTCGTTCACCTGGTTGGTCCCCTGGACCAGCGAGCGCACCGCGGTCAGCTGCTCGGCGTTGGCGCGGGAGACGTCGCGCACGGCGCGGCCCAGCTCCTCGACCCCGCCAAGGATGCTGGAGAGCGCGCGGTCGGCGTCAGTGGCGAGCGAGCCGCCCTCTTCGGCCGCCTTGAGCCCCTCCGCCGAGGCCGCGAGCGCGTCGCGGGTCGTCGACTGCAGCCCGCGGATGATCTTGGCGACATCGGAGCTGGCGGCGGCCGCGCGGTCGGCGAGCGCGCGGATCTCCTCGGCGACGACGGCAAAGCCGCGCCCATGCTCGCCCGCCCGCGCCGCCTCGATGCTGGCGTTGAGCGACAATAGATTCGTGCGGTCGGCGATCAGGTTGATGGTCTGCACGAAGTCGCCGATCTCGTCGGCGCGCTTGCCCATCTCCTTCATCACCGTGGCCGAGTCGCCCATCGACTTCTGGATGCGGCCGAAGCCGGCGATCGACTTGGCCACCGTCCCGCCGCCCTCGCGCGCCGTTCCGCCCACGCGCTCGGCGAGCAGGCGCGCGTTCTCGCCGGTCTGGGCGATGCTCTTGCTCGAGGCCTCGAGCTCTTGCGCGGCGGCGGCGCTCGAGGCCGCGAGCGCGGTGATGCGCTCGGCGCCGAGCGAGGTCGCCTGCGCCGAGCGGGCCAGCTGCTCGACGGTGGCGGCGTTCTGCTCGATGAAGGCGCCGTTCTTCTCCGAGGTCGCGGCCACCTCTTCGACCGAGGCCGCGATCTCGGTGGTGGCGGTGGCGTTGGAGGCGGCCGAGGCCTCCAGCGAGCGCGCGTGATCGGCGACGGCCCGGATGGTGCGCGCCAGCTCCTCGGCCGAGGCGGCCGTCTCTTCGACTGACGCCGCCATCTCGGTGCTGTCCCTGGCGACCGCCTCGAAGCCCTTGGTCACGCTGATCACCGCGCTGGAGACGCCCTCCACGCGGGTGGCGACCGCCTGGCCGTCGGCGGCGAGGCGCGCGATGCCCTTGGCCATCTCTTCAGAAGTCGCGGCGACCTCCTCGACCGTGGCGGCGGCCGCCTCGCCGAGCTTGACCATCTCGTTGACGCTGGCGCTCGACTGCACCGCCGAGGCGAGCAGCTGCTCGGCAGCGGCGGCCAGCTCTTCGGCGCTCGAGGAGACGCCCTTGATCGAGCGCGCCGTCTCCTCCAGCGTGGCCGCCGTCGATTCCGCACCCTCGGCCAGCGCGTCGGCGTCCTTGCGCACGTTGCCGATGGAGATGGCCAGCTCGCGCACCGAGGCCGCGTTGCCCTCGGCCGCCTGCTGCAGGTCCTTGGCGGTGTCGCTCACTTCGCGCTGCGAGCGGTTCAGCTCCAGGATCGACTGCGCCGACTCCTCGATGGACCCGGCCACGCCTTCCATGCTGGCGCGGACCTGCTCGCTGGCGCTGGCCTGCTCATTGCCCGACGAGGCCAGCCGGATGGCCGACTGCTCGATGGAGAGCGCCTGGTTCGCCGTCTCGCGCAGGGACTTGGCGACCTCGTCCGCGCGCCGCTGCGCGCCTTCGAGGCCGTTGTACGATCCGTTGACCGTTGCCATGTGCTTCACTCCTCACCGATCACTTTTGAGAAATCGAGGACCAGGAGCATCCTCGGTCCGACCTGGGCGATGGCCTTCAAGAGCCCGTTCGCCTCGTGCGCGATCATCTCGGGCGGCGGCTGCAGCGCCGCGAGGTCGAGCTTGACCACCTCGCGCGCGCTGTCCACGAGCAGCCCGACGGTGCGATCCTGGAAGCGGGCCACCAGGACCCGCGACTCCAAGCTGCGCTCGATCGGCGGCAGTCCGAAGCGCGTGCGCAGATCGATGAGCGCGACCACCTTGCCGCGGATCTGCACCACGCCGGCGACGTAGGGCCTCGTGCCCGGCACGGCGGTGGCGCCGTTGAACGACTCCATCTGGATCACGTCGTCGGCGGGCAGGGCGTACTCGACGCCGGCCACCTTGAAGACGACGTGCAGCGCGTTCGCGCTCATGCGGTCCCCCGCGCGCTCTTCTGCAAGGTGCTGGCGGCGAGCGCGACCAGGTCGAGCACCAGCGTCGGCTTGCCGTCGCCCAGATCGGTCGCGCCGCTGACGCCCGGGACGCGCACCAGCCTGTCGTCGAGCGGCCGCACCACCACCTCTTGCTGCCCGAGCATCCGGTGCACCGAGAACCCGACCGGCTGCCCCGAGCGGCGCACGACGATGGCCTTGGTGGGCTCGGGCGGCTCGAGCGCGGAGGCGCCGCCGAAGATGGCGTCGAGCCGGAGGAGGGGCAGCGCCTTCCCGCGCCGCTGCAGCATCCCCACCTGCGCGGGGGCGCCCGGCTTCCGCGAGGGGCCGCGGATGAGCTGGCCCGGCTCGATCTCGACGATCTCCTCGACCAGGGCCACCGGCACCACGTAGCGCGTGCGCGCCGCCAAGAAGCTGAAGGCGTCCACGATGGTCACGGTGAGCGGAACGCGCAGCGTGAACGTGCTGCCGGCGCCGGGCCTGGTCTCGAGCAGCAGCTCGCCGCCGAGCTCGTCCACGGCGATGCGCTTGACGATGTCCATCCCCATCCCGCGGCCGCTGGTCGTCGTCGCCTGCTCGCGCGTGGAGAGCCCCGGCAGGCAGAGCAGCTCGAGCAGCGCCGCGTCGGTCTGCGGCTCCTCGCGGCCGGCGCGGGCGGCCACTCGCTTCCGGTCCACGCCGCGGCCATCGTCGGTGACCGAGAGCTCGAGCTGGTTGCCGCCGCGCTCGAAGCAGACGATGCGCAAGAGCCCCTCCTCGGGCTTGCCGAGCTGCTTGCGCTCGTCGGGCGACTCCAGCGCGTGGTCAACGGCGTTGCGCACGAGGTGCACCACGGCGGGGAAGAGCCGCTCGGCGACCGCCTTGTCCACCTCGGCCTTGCCGGCGTCGATCTCGAGCCGCGCGCGCTTGCCCGTGCTCTGCTTGAGCCCGCGCACCAGGAGCGGCACGCGCTCGAGCATCTCGGCGGCGGGCACCATGCGGATCTGCAGCACCGCGCTGCGCAGGTCGCGCAGCTGGCGGGCGTTCTCCGCGACGATCTGCTGCAGCTCGCGCACGTCGGCGCCGCGCTGCTGCAGATCGACGACGGCCTTGGCGAGGCGGAAGCGGGTGACGATGAGCGCGGAGAGGCGCTCCATGGCGTCGTCGAGCCGGCCGACCTCGACGCGCACCAGCCTCGCCGCCTGCGGAACCAGCTCTCCCTCGTCGTCGGGCGGCGCCTCGGGCAGGTTCTCCGCCGGCACCTCGACGACCTGCGCGAGCGGCGCCAGCTGAAGCTCGAGCCGCGCCGCGAGCGCCGCCACGTCGAGCTCGGGGGGAGCGGTGAAGAGCAGCGCGAACGAGAGCGCGCCCGGGGTCTCGTCGGTCCGCGGCACCGCGAGCGGGAGCACCTTGACCAGGTCGACATGCTCCTTGAGCTGCTCGCGCACGCTCGTGATGTTGAGCCCGCGCGCGGCCCGCGCCGGCGTCGGCGTGAAGTCCGCGCGGACAAGCTGGCGGCCGGCAGCGCGCGCCTCTGCCAGCTGCTCCTGGTCGGCGGCCGAGAGCTTCGCGGCCACCCGGGGATCGAACACCGGCGTGCCCGCGGAGCCCGGAGCGCGCGGCCCCTCCTCGCCGCCCTCGAGCAAGGCGAGCAGTCGCGCGGGTGCCTCCGGCGGCACCTTCCCCTCGGCCAGCAGGCGCACGCGCTGCTCGATCGCCTTGTGCCCCTCGAGCAGCGCCTCGACCACCTCGGCCGAGAGCTTCTTGCCTTCGCGATCGGCGCCGCGCAGGGCGCTCTCCATGCGGTGGGCGATGGCGACGATCGGCTCGATGCCCACCATCGCCGAGAGGCCCTTGATGGTGTGGAGCGCGCGGAAGGCCTCGCGCACGGCCCGCGCGTTGGGACGGCCGCCGCGGGCCGTCTCGTCCATCGCCAGCAGGCTCTTGCTCGAGACCGCGAGCAGATCCCCGGCCTCGGCGAGGAAGCCGGAGAGGAACTCGCTGAACTGGAAGCCGTCGCTCACGCGACCGCGCCGCGGCCGTCGAGCAGCGAGCGGACCTCTTCGAGGATGGCGCGCGGGTCGAACGGCTTGGTCAGGAAGCGCGAGGCGCCCACTTCCAGCGCGCGCGCCCGCGAGGTCTCATCGCCGCGCGTGGTGACGACGATGACCGGAAGTTGCTTGAGTGTGTCCTGTCCTCTAATGAACTCAACCACCTCGATGCCGCCGATGTCCGGCATGTTCAGGTCCAGCACCACCAGATCAAAAGGGCGCAAGGAGAGCTGCTCGATGGCCTCGAGCCCGCTCGCCGCGTGGGTGAAGCGCAGCACCGGGTCCGCTCTGAGGCAGGCCACGATCATCTCGCGCATCACCTTGCTGTCATCGACGACCAGGAGCTCGGCCAAGGGCGACCTTCCACTCATCTCGTTCGGTGAGGCCCGACGCTAGGGTCTGCACTCAATCGGATCAAGTTCCTGGATGGCGCTCGTGTGTTCTTGAACCATCCGGCAGAGCGGACTCTTTGGCCCGGCGATGCGTTGACCCGGCTCGGTTTGCGCGCTAGCACCGTTTCAATGTCGCCGCCCGGTGAGGTCCCAGCGAAGGCCAGTGTCTGGGTTCTCGACGACAGCCCCACCGAAGCACAGATGGCGCTGAGCGTCTTGACCGACTACGACGTCACCGTCTTCAACGACGGCTCCGACCTGATCGAGCGGGTCCACGCCGACCCTTTTCCCCCTGCAGTGCTGGTGCTCGACTGGGTCATGCCCGGCCTCTCCGGCATCGAGATCCTCCAGTTCCTGCGCGGCCACGCGCGCACCGCTTCGCTGCCGGTGCTGCTGCTCACGGCCAAGGGCGGCACCGACCAGATCGTCGAGGGGCTCTCCGCGGGGGCCAATGACTACTTGAGCAAACCCTATGCGCCGGCCGAGCTGCAGGCGCGAGTCAGCGCGCTCTTGCGCGCCTCGGCGCTGCGGGTGCGCGCCGATCGGGCCGAGGGGCTGCTCCGCACGGTGCTCGCGCAGATCCCCGACGCCGTGCTGACCATCGGCGCCGACGGCCAGCTCCTCTATGTCAACGCCCAGGCCGAGCAGGTGACCGGCAAGCCTGCGGAGGCGCTCATCGGCCAGCCGCTCGGCGCGGTGGCGAGAGGGCTCGACCTCAGCGCGCTCGCCGGGTCCTCGGCGGCGCGGCCCTTGCCCGACGTCGCCATCGGAGAGCGGCTCTACGCGCCGCGGGTGAGCATCCCTGCGGGCGACGATCGCGGCCAGGCGACCCTCACCCTGCGCGACGTCACCGATCTGAGGAACCTCGAGGCGCGCCGGCTCGACTTCTACTCGATGGTGGCGCACGACATGCGCTCGCCCTTGCAGGCGCTCTTGATGCGCTTGCAGCTCTTGCTCCGCGGCGCGCGCGGCGAGCTGCCCGATGGCGCGACGGCTGACCTCGGCAAGATGTCGGCGCGCATCCGCGAGCTGATCAGCTTGATCAACGACTTCCTCACCGTCTCCCAGCTCGAGAGCGAGGGCTTCCTCTTCGAGACCGAGGTGGTCGATCTGGCCGCGGTCGCGGGCGCCGCCATCGAGGAGTACCAGCCGCTCGCCGACGCCAAGCACATCACCCTGAGCTGCGACTCGCCGCGGGGCCTCGCGGTGGTGCGGGGCGACGCGCGCCGTCTCGAGCAGGTGCTGGCGAACCTCATCTCCAACTCGATCAAGTACACGCCCTCGGAGGGGCGCACGACGGTCGAAGTGGCAGTGCAGGGCGACGAGGTGTTGACCGCGGTCTCCGACGACGGCGTCGGCATTCCCGCGACCGCGCTCGCCGGCCTCTTCCAGAAATGGACGCGGGTGCCCGGCGCGACGCAGCGGGTGGAGGGCTCGGGCCTCGGCCTGCTCATCGTCCGCGAGATCGTCGAGCGGCACGGCGGCGCGGTCGGCGTCGAGAGCACCCCCGGCAAGGGAAGCCGCTTCTGGTTCAAGCTGCCGCGCGCCGGCACGGATCGGGCGGTGGTCCCCTGATGGGCACCGTCGCCGGGAACTCCGTGCCCCTCGAGGCCGCGCCCATCGTCCTCGCCGGCGAGTCCGATGACTTGACCGTCGCGGTGGCCTCCCTGCTGGAGCTTGGCCGCCCCGTCGAGCGGCTGCTTCCCTGGCGCGCGCCGGGCGCTCCCTGTGCGCTGGTGGTGGTGGACGGGCGCTCCGAAGAAGCGCTCGCGGCCGCGGCCGGGCTGCTCTTGGCCGCCCCTCTGGTGCCGGTGCTGCTCCTGGGCGGAGGGAGTAGTCCGGGCAACGCCGCGCTCTCGGGCCGCTGCCTGGATCCGCACGACGGCGCCATGATCTCGCAGGAGGCGAGGCGCTTGATCGAGCTTGCGTCCCCGAGGCCCTCCAGCGGCAAGAGCGTGCGCGCGCCGGCGGGGTTGGCGCTCTTCGACAAGGCGGGCCAGCTGCGCGCTTGCGACGACGAGGCGCGCAAGCTGCTCGGCAAAGGCGAGATGCTGGCCGCCTCGCTCGGGCGGCTGCTCGACGCCGACGGACAGGAGCTCGCTGACTCGCAGCAGCCCCTGGCCGAGGCCTTCGCCGGGCGCTCCGTGCCGCCCGAGCTGCGCTGCGCGCCGGCCCGACGGTTCGCTGGTCCGCCTGCTGCTCGAGATCCGCCGGCTCGACGGCGCGGAGGGCGTGGAGTACGCGGTCCGCTTCTCGGACTCCGACCCGCTCGATGAGCGCGACGCCGAGATCGAGCAGAGCCTGCGCCGCGAGCAGGACGCGCGCGCCCGCGCCGAGGCGCTGCGCCAGAAGGCCGAAGACGCGACGCAGCGGCTGGACAGCCTGCTCGCCACGCTCTCCCACGAGCTGCGGACGCCGCTCACCGCCATCCTCGGCTGGGTGCGGATGCTCAGGCTCGGCCGGGCCAGCGCCGATCCCCGCGGCCGCGCGCTGCAGGCGCTCGAGCGCAGCGCGCGGCGCCAGGCGCAGCTGGTCGAAGACCTGCTCGACATGCAGCGCGTCACCGCCGGTCGGCTCACGCTGCGCTTCGGCGAGGTCGAGGTGACCACCATCGTCGAGAGCGTGGTGGCGAGCGTCCGCGCCGAGGCCCAGGCGCGCCAGGTGGCGCTGCTCTTCCGCTCCGCTGCCGACGAGCTGTTCGTCTCCGGCGACGGCGCGCGCTTGCGCCAGATGGCCTCCTCGCTCGTCTCCAACGCCCTCAAGTTCACGCCCGACGCGGGCCGCATCCAGATCGAGCTGCAGCAGGCCGGCCCCGAGGTGCTGCTCCTGGTGCAAGACGACGGCTTGGGCATCTCGCCGAGCTTCCTCCCCTACGTCTTCGAGCCGTTCCGCCAGGAGGACAGCGGGCTGACCCGCGAGCGCGGCGGCCTCGGCATCGGGCTCGCGCTGGTGCGCGCGCTGGCGGCGGCGCACGGCGGCAGCGTCTCGGTCGAGAGCGCCGGCAAGGGCAAGGGCGCGTGCTTCACCTTGTCGCTGCCGCTCCGCCGCACGGCGCAGCGGGCCGCCGCGCCGAAGCCCGTGGCCCCCGACATCTCGCGGCCTCCGCACTCCGGCGCGCCGCTGCAGGGGGCGCGCATCCTGGTGGTCGAGGATGACGCCGATGCCCAGTTCCTCATCACCGAGCTGCTCGAGCAGGCCGGCGCGCGCGTCCAGGTCGCCTCCAACGCCGCCGACGGCTTCTCGCTCTTGCAGGACGCCTCCTTCGACGTGCTGGTCAGCGACATCTCCATGCCGGGCGAGGACGGCTACGCCTTCATGCGCCGCGTCCGCAAGCAGCCCGCGCACGCTGCTCTTCCCGCGGTGGCGCTGACGGCCAATGCGCGCATCGAGGACCGCGACGAGGCCCTGGCCGCGGGCTTCCAGCGCCACGTCGCCAAGCCGGTCGAGCCGGCGGAGCTGACCTCGGCGCTGGTCGCCGTCTGGCGGGTAAATCCTTCCCGATAGGTCTCTTGGGTCTCTATGCCAACTTACTTGAGTTGAACCCGGACCCGTTCACGGCCCCGGGTTCAGTTGAACTATGGGTTGGTTGGGTTACGCGACCTTCCCCTTCACTGACCAGAATGCCTTCTTCGCCGCATTGAACACCGTCGAATGCGCGCCCAGCCGCGAGCGGAGGAAGTTGGAGGTGTTGGCCTGCAGCGGCATCAAGAGCGCGACGTCCAGCTTGTGGCGCAGATATCCAGAAGGGTCGCGCCTGAAGTATGCGGCGTGGTACGCGCGCAGCTCGCTGGCCGTCTTGGCGCGGCCGTTGTCGGCATACTTGGCGATATAGGGCGTGAAGTCGGGATAGAGTCCGCCCGGGCCCCACTCGCCGTGCAGCGTCGCCTTCATGAAGTTGCCGATGAGCAGGTCGTCGAAGACCTCGTACTTGACCGCGGTCATCAGCGAGCCGCGCGGCACCTCGAAGGTGATGCCCTTCTCGAAGCCCTTGCCGCGCAGCTCGACCAGGTGCTCCTGGCCGCCCACCTCGAAGCGGACGAAGTCGAGGCAGGTGCCGAGGTGGTCGATGCTCTTGAAGTAAGAGGTCACCTTGAGCTCGTCGGCCCGCTCGAGGCGGTCGCCCCAGTCGTCGCCGAACTCCCTGGGATCGCGGGCCGGCTCGACGTTGCGGGCCGGGTCCAGCTCCTCGACCGAGTCGTTGACGCAATCAAAGCGCGCAAACGCCGGCAAGAGCTCGGCGACGCTCTCGTCGAACTCATCGGCATAGTCCTCGAGCGTGGCGGCCCTTGAGTTGGCCCAGACGCTGTCGGCGCGCTGGTAGCGGTGCATCGCCGAGAAGGGAATCACCGCGGTCGTTCCCCAATAGGCCGCGCGCCGCGAGAGGGTCTTGCCGAGCGGCGTGCGGGGCGGCTCGGGCAGGCGCTCGCCGTTCTCGTCGAAGAGGTTCGCCATGTCGGCGTCGCCAAAGCCGGCCAGCGAGAGCAGGAACGACCGCTGGTAGTTCTTGATCATTGAGCGCACGAAGGTCGCCCAGCCGTGGTCGCTCGCGTCGTTGAGGTTGACGACCAGGCGGCCGTTCACCTCGGCGAGCAGGATGCCGTCCTGGTTGTAGTCGGCGATGGTCATGACCCGGATGCGGGGCGAGAGCTGCAGCCAGGTGCGGTCGGGCAGCACGTGCACGTCAAAGCCCTGCTCCTCGAGATCGCGGCGCACGCGCCCGCCCTCGTGGTCGGGCAGCAGGATCTTCTTGTTCTTCAAGAGCGCGACCGAGTCGCCGCTCAAATGGTCCGGGTGGCCGTGCGAGAGCCAGATGAACTCACAAGCCAGGATGTCGTTGCGCTGCTGCTCGGGGATCGCGTGCGAGAGGCCCCAGCTTCCGAAATAGGCGCTGCCCTCGAACCATGGATCGGTCGCCAGGATCGGCTTTTTGTCCTGGAGGATGAGAGTGGCATTGCCGATCGCATCGAAGCCGCAGTCCAAGCTCATGAGGGCTCCACCGGAGACGTAGGTGCTGATGCCGACCATCTGACCATCCGCATTCGGCACGCAAATCCCGGACGGATCCGGAGCGCGACCGCAGGCGGCCGGAGGTCGCGATGGAGTCGAGCAAGAGGCGGAGCTACACGGCGGAGCAGCGCGAGGCG